>CAMZHH010000007.1 GCA_947306745.1 uncultured Candidatus Saccharibacteria bacterium | reverse complement strand
TATTTGCCTTGTGCGGCTTTGACGACGATGACTATAGAAACATCGAAGCTTTTGATGGTTTTTCTGTCAGCGAAATTGTCGCGATGCTAAACGCTATTAGTAAAGATTTAGGCGACATTGTTGTTAGCGAAACAAATAAGGATGTGGTTCGGCCCCACTCCACGCACCGACATAGTCGTTGCTAGGGAGAAAGTACCCGGGGGGCTCTGCCCTGGCCAAAAAGGCAATGAAAAATAGTGGGAATAGGGGTAGTTATATTATTTTAAAAAAATAAATAAAAATCAGTACTACATTTTAGCACCTAAGCTATCGAGAATATCTGCCTGAATTATGGTTCTAACTTTGCGAACTAAGGCCCACCATTACGCTAATGCTTTAAAGCACTAAAGAGTTTTCTTATCTGAAGAGATGTACCGTTTGGGCACATTTTTTGTTTTTCTGGAGTATATTTACTCCAATTTTTGTTCCCTTCTTGGGGCCGCTCGCCCCTGTAAAATAAGCAATCGGCGCCTGCTTACTGCTATTGTGGTTATAAGCCTGCATTATACGCAGCTAGTGCTTCTGCCCATGTATCATATTTCGTGTCAGTATGGTCAATTGTTACCATTGGCGAATAGCCTTTGGAACAAGAAAAGAACGGTTTCGCCGAATCGGCCGAGCCGAAGGAGCTGAGACCAGATCCATAATATATATCCTGCTCACCATTCGCTCCATCGAAAGTATAAAACCCAACATTGATACATTCACTAAGACAAGTCACACCTCCACTCTGTTCGGTTGCCATACCAGTTTTAGCAATATAGTAACCCTCAAGCCCCGGGGTACTCGTTGCCATATAGATGGAATAGCCCGAATATTCGCCAACTATATCTTTCATTTCGTCGCGTGTCACCGAGTCGCCGAAACGGAGTAATATTTTCTGAATATCGGAATAATTATCAAGATCCCCATATCTAACACCAGAGGCAGTAAGATCATCGGCGTTATGCGTCAAGGCATCAGATTCTTTTTCCTGTTGTCCTTCTGTCTGTTGAGTAGTGCTATTATTGCCGCCAAAAGATAGAACGGAAATAGTAATTAATCCGGAGATGACAAGCCCAATTATAGACACAATAAAAGCTGCATTTGCCGTACCCTTTTTAATACTATATTTGCGAAACTTCATAGTCTTAATAAGCGCAATGATTGGACAAATAAGTCCAAAGACTGGCATATAGCAAATAAATAAACCGCCTAAACTAAGCCAATAAGCCGTGTTTATATCATTATATAAATTCGAGGCAACCTTCTTTTCTTCTTCAGACAACCCCGACATTAGTTCCTTTAATTCTTTCTTTCTGCCTGCAGCTGGGTTATCTTTTTCGATCTGTTCGAGTTCCTTCTGCAATTGAGCCTTATGCGCAACTAGGTCCTTTTTAATCTTTGGATAGTCCACAACTGCATTCATAATGCTAGTCACAAAACTATGAGCCTGGTTTTCAAGGTCTCCATTTCCGGCAGCGGTGATATAACCGTCATCGCTTGCAATCGTTACGCGCACAATGCGATTATCGTGTTCGTGAACTATAGTTTCGGTTTTCTTTTTCTTCTGTGCGGTTGCACCTATCACGGCTCCGAGCGGGCCAGCTATAAGGCCACCGGCAGCAATACGCGTCAGCGTTGGTCTTGAGCCGCCGCCTTTTACTTCTGTTGTATATGAAATTTCGCCATTCGACTCGACCGCAGCCTGAACTTTCGAATCAAGCATGATTGTTCGCCCATCGCCGA
Source organism: uncultured Candidatus Saccharibacteria bacterium (assembly GCA_947306745.1). Lineage (GTDB taxonomy): Bacteria > Patescibacteriota > Saccharimonadia > Saccharimonadales > Saccharimonadaceae > UBA2834. Next base: position 37,809 of record CAMZHH010000007.1, on the reverse strand, counting down.
TAATCCTATCTCGATACAGATTAACTCCACAGAAACTGGCCAAAAAACCATAGTCCGACAATTCTTTCTGTTTAGCTTCGTATTCGGCTTTGCTACTTTTTTCGAGGTTAGCTATTTCTTTTTGTAAAGCAGCTATTTTGGCCGCTTTTTCCTCCGTCAACATTAATACGACTCCGCTTACGTTCTTGGTTTAATTTTATCATATTGCAATAGATAGAAATTGAGCCTTTGGCGCAAAACTCCGTCGAATAAAAGTTAAAGTATTTTTTAGATCTAGCAGATATAGAAAAGCCCCCGACTTTTCCCCACGCTGGTTGCGTAGGAGTCGGGGGTGTTTAGAAGATTAGATGCTAAGGCTAGCTTTAGTGTAGTGTCTGTCACCCGTCATGCGGATAAACTGATAAACCGACATTTCGTCGTCTACACTCAGAAATTGGTCATAGATATATCCCCAGGCGAACCCGGAATCATCCGTAGCAAGATTGATCAGGATATTTGCGCCGGCCCAGGTGCGGCCTTTTTTGAATCCTTTGAAGAACTTCAGCTTTAACAGCTTCACCAGCGGAAACTGCCGGTAAAAGTCTTCCCAGGGAATATCCCAGCCCCTATCCTTAAGGCCGGAGTTGATTTCTTCTCTAGAAGCGTCCTGGTTTTCCGCCAGATATTTTAATCCTTCGATAACCATTTCTTTGTTGATTTTCTTAGCCATGATATTCGTCCTTTCGCGCGTTAACGTCTCGCGACGGTATATTTAAGTCGCGAAACCTACAGTTCTGCAACCCGTTCTAACTACCCTATAGATAATCAAAACGGGTCGCAGATAAGCAAAAGGATGCTTTCAGCAACTAATCGTTAATGTACTTAGTCAATCTTAGATTTTAACTGACTATAATTACATTACACCACTTATGCTTATTTTTGTCAATATGCTTATGGTTTATTCCTCTGTTATCTTGACTTTTTGTAATGCTTGTGCTATAATATACATGTACCCTGGCTTCAGGGTATGTAAATTAAGATATTTACTCAGACGATCTATGGGAGGGATAGATATATGAAAGAAGTAAAGGTAGCACGCCAGGACTGGATGACCGAAGAGGTCTACCAGTGGGCCGTTCTCGAAGAACAGGCTCGCATTAACACGCTCAGCCGTTTACGTCGCGGCGGAAAGGAAGCTATCGTTGCCATCAAGGCACAGCATCCGTTAAATTCCGACGGGACGCCCGGCCCCGAGTATGAGCAGCGCCTGCAGAAAGCTCTGGCCGTCGGCCATGAGCTTGAGGCCAAAGGTCTGAAAGTTTCCTACATTACGTTCGGCGGTGTCCACGAAGGACACAAAACCATTTCGCTGGCCAACGCCGGTCAGAAATGGCTGATCGACCATGGTGTCGAGAGTGGCATGATCCACATGATGCCGGTGGTCTTTAGCGGAAACGACGAAGACCGTATGGCGGCAGAAATGTTCTCCGAAGGAGGCGAAAAGTTCTCCGAACTCCACGTCGTAATGTCGGCGGGACAGTGGGAGCGCTCTAGGCTCTACTTCATCTTCTGCGGTTGGCAGCCAACTTTCCACGCGATTACTTTCCTGGACGCCAAGCCCAATCACAGCACCGTTTGTGAGCTGTGGGGCCCCTGGGCCGTTCCCGGATTCGCAAAGGGCAAAGACGAGATCGCCCGCATTACGGGCGAGATTCGCAAGAAGCACCTGGAAGCTGCCATGAAGTGAGTAAATGCCAAAAACTGAGCGGCCAGCAATGGCCGCTCTTTCTATTGTAATGCTCATGCTATACTGGGCTTATGGATACGAATGAAAATCCCGCAACTCCAACGACGGCTGAAACGGTGCCGGAGGCCGCCGCTCCGCAAACGGAGCCGACACCACCAATGCCAACCGAAGCCGCACCAACTGCGCCACAAACAGCGCCAGTGCCGCCGAAAAAGAAGGGCGTGCCGGTGGTTTTGATAATTATCTTATGCGTATTAGTCGTCTTTGTCGTTTTTATCGCTTTAGTTATGGGTGGCGGCATGGCTTTGTATGAAGGTTTTGGCGGTGACACTCAAGCAAAAGCCAAACAATATCTCGAAAATAAATACGGCAGTGACCAGGGCTTTTCGGAAGGTGTATTATCAGGTGGCTCAATGTTCGAGACAGGATCCGTTGAATACGAATTCTCTTCTATTAAAGGCGGCAAAAACTTCTACGTAGCTTACAGTAATGACCGTGGCTTTTCCGATAATTACTACTGGGTGCTCTACGAAAAAGAGTTTAAAGATTACTACTACAATAAGTACGGTAAGGAGCTTAAAAGTGCCATCCCATACAAATTTACCGTTTATGAGGGCGATTATCAGTACGGCGAAAGCGAATTATTCCCTTTAATCGGCGAAAATGTTAAGTATGATTCATTTAAAGAGCTCGTCGAACTCGTTCAGGAGAAGAGACATGATTCTAATCTGGTTGTTAGCCTAAATGTGGATTATACGGAAATTGGGAATGAGAAACTCGATACATTAAATGCCTCTAAATTACACCGTGACGTCTTCGATATTCTCTACCGCAAAGATTTAAATGCGGGCGCCGATAGCGATACGAAAATTACTTATAATTTGAATATTATGATGGAAGGTAGCGGGCGTACGGGGCTGTGCCCAGAAAACCTCGATGCCGAAACTTTAAGACCATCCTCTTCTAACGTTGACGACCCAGATGAGGAGATTTGGATCTGTCAAGTGAAACTCTACGAGTCGCGCTAAAAAGCAATGAAAACACCCCGTGTAGTAGCGGGGTGTTTTTATTTGGCGATGATTTCACCGTCGTCGAGAATTTTGGCGTTCGAACCATCCCACGACAAGATTTCGTTGATTTTCTGCGCTCGCTCGCTACCCGAAAGTAATCTCGTGAATTCATCTTTTTGCTGGCCAGGTAGGAAGTAGAACTTTATACCGCCATCGGCAAGGAATTTAATCTGTAAAATGCCCGTATCTTCAGTGTTGTCGTTGAAAATGAAGTCGCCAAGATTATAGATGATTGGCTTGCCATTGTTGTAGTCGATCCCCTGTAGGGTGTGCGCATGGCCGCCGATAATAATATCGGCACCGGCATTGAAATAATCTTTGGCGGTAGTTTTTTGGACCTGTTCCAACTTGTGTGACCATTCGGTGCCCCAGTGGATGACGGCTATCACGTAGTCGCTATTTGCCTTGGCTGTTTTAATCGTATCGATAAACTCGGTCGTATCGTAGCAAAGCAATACGCCACCCGTAGTAGCCGTGGCGCCAGGTGTATCAATGCCCCACTTTTCGGCACGCGTGGCGTTCACAAAGGCAACGCGATAGCCATTAGGTAGAGTTAAATAGTATGGCTTTTTGGCCTCTTGCAAGTTTCTGCCGGCGCCAACGTATGGCATTTTGATAGCTTCGAAGCTTTCGAGCATGTCATTAAATGCGACTGGACCAAAGTCGTAGACGTGATTGTTGGCAAGTGTCACCAAATCGACGCCCATATCGCCATAAATTGATAACCGTTCTGGTTTGGCTCGGAAAGTGTAGTATTTACCTGGCGTCTGAGCGCCACGGTTGCTAACCGTGAATTCGCTGTTCGCAACCATAAAATTGCTCTCGCGCATGATTTTGAGTACTTCATCAGATAGAATGCCATTGACGCCTTTGCCGCGACTATCGTATACGGGCATAATCCGCCAGTTATCTGCTAACGAAATGTCGCCGACGATGCTGATTGTATAATCTTCGTCTGGCTTGATGGCTTCGCCCAATCCTGCCGAGTCAATCCGGTTTTCTGAGAACGACGACTTAGAGAGGCCGAGCCCTACAAATACGAGTAGCGCCACCAATAAAGTCGCCATAATGATACCGACAATACGAATGCCGCTTAAGCGTCTATCTTTCATATATACAATTATAGCTAATGTTTTTCGATGATGCCGAATGTTGAAATTGGGTCAAACGGGGTGCCATCTAGCGCAGATACAGGCTTGTAGCCATTATCAATACAGAGCGTAGAGCCACCTTCGAGCTTTACCCGGAAGGCAAAGGCATGCAAGCCAGCGGAACGGCCGAGTTCGTCGTTAAAGGTTTCGCCATCACATACCGCGACGTCGTCGAATTGAAGGTCGCCCGGTTCCATCTTGGCCCAATAGCTGTTCGGCGAACGGCCAATAGCAGTATCGTCAACGGCCTTACGGTCAACTTTGTCGCCAGTTTTGCAGTTTACCACGAATGTGGAGCCCCAAAGCGCGGCCTTATACGGCTCGCCAGTGCTTGGATCAACGACAGTATCGTCAATGTAATGATTATAGAAAGTGCAGAAACCATTCGGCGCAAAAGCGTTTTTATAGTTATCCGACACGCTCGTACCGCTGTTATTGACACGCCAACGGTTCATTTGCGACACAATCATCGATAGATCGCGCCGACGTTGCGTGTTGCGTTGGCCGCGTTGCAGAGCAGGAAATGCAATGAAAATCATCAAGAAGATAAGCCCAGCAATAGCCAACACCAAAACTACCTCTAATATCGTAAAACCTTTGCGTTTTGTTGATGTTGTTTTATTCACTCTATTTTATTTATAGCATGAGCATTATAACTTTTCAACGAATTATTAAGGTTTTATCGTGTTATGATAATAAGAGTTAAGCGAGTGGGATGTTAGGAAAGTTTTTAATTGTTTTACTAGTATCGATGTTACCGCTAATCGAGTTGCGTGGGGCGATTCCAATTGCGGCCGGCTTTGGCTTGCCTGAAATTCCTGCCCTGCTGATTGCGATGCTTGGCAATATGCTGCCGATGCCGCTAGTCTTTATCTTTGCGCAGGATTTCCTACGTTGGGGTTCCGAACGTAAACATTTGAAGAAGTTTTGTAAATGGCTGACGCGAAAAGGTCACCGCGCTGGTAAGAAATTGCAAGCCAAAAATAGCGCCAGTATTTACCTCGCGCTATTACTATTCGTCGGCGTGCCCTTCCCTGGCACCGGCGCCTGGACTGGCACCCTGGCGGCGAGCTTTTTAAATCTCGATTTCAAGAAAACGATGGTCGCTACAACTTGTGGCACATTATTGGCCGGCTTGATTATGCTCGGCGTTTCTTTTGGCTTGTTCGAGTTGATATTTTAGTCGGAACTAGTTCGCGACAGAGCCACCAAATCGAGAGTGAACCAATAAAATTGCCCACAATACAAATTAGCAAGGACCAGCTCCAGCTCGCAGCCACGCCAAGCGTAATGACGTTGGCGATGCAGTGCTGAAAACCGCAAAAGATAAAGAGTGGCACACCGAGTAAAATACCTAATTTGGAGCCTTTACGGTAGATTGCCACGGCCAGATACATGATTACGCCACACATAATGGAGCGCACGAAGAAGCTCCAATCGCAATTCCAGCTCGCCACTTTTTCTTGCGCTGCGGTTACAATACCGGTATCGCAGACGCTGAATAATAGACCAATAAGATAACCTGCGATTAAGTTGCCAAGTAGAATAGTGCCTAAATGTAGCGGTTTGATTTTATCCTCGATCAGAAAGCCGCACTTCCCCGTAAAGAGGTTTGCACCCATTACACAGACGCCGAGCAAACCGAAGGCAAACAGGAACGGACCAAGCGGATTGCCAAGCTTTAATAATACATAATCGCCGAGGCCAATTAAAACGCTCGCCGCAACACTCTTGCGAATGAGATTCGAATATTCCACCCGTTTTACGCTAATGCTTGACTTATTTGCCATAGTATGATATAATTAAAAGATATAGTGATTATTCTTGCGAGACAATCTCGCCTTTTTTTAGATGTAAAATTCGCTGATTCTTCGAGCCGCGAAACTTTAAGGTTAGGTCGCGCTGGCTCTGAATGAATGGACCATCAATCAGCGCATCGAGCTCACATACGAAGTCCCAGACTGGACCTTCATGTGGCAGATGGTCGTAAACAAGACCAGTAAATGACCAGACATTCCAGCCAAGTTCTTCGTGGCAGAATTTGGCGATTTCGTAGCAAGCCTTAGCCTGCAAAAGCGGTTCGCCACCACAGAAGGTTAAACCAGATTGGCCCTTCAGAGCGCGGAGCTCTTCTTTGACTTTATCAATCTTCACCAAGGCGCCAATGCCCGGTTCTTCGGTCCAAGTTTCCGGATTTTGACAGCCTGGACAATGCTGACGGCAGCCCTGCGTCCATAAAACCGCACGGAGGCCAGGGCCATTCACGATATTATCACTTTCGAGGTCGCCAGAAAGACGAATGTAGCCATCTGGCACGTCCATTTGTGGGTCGCAGAGAATGTTAGTTTTCGTTGTGCGCATTTCTTCTCCATGTAGCCCAAAATGCCGCGATGTTACGGTCGCGGCACTTGAGCGGTTAATTATTCTTTACCGAGAGCAGCTTTTTGGGCAGCTTTTTTGGATTCGCGTTTGACCTTAGTTTCTTGATCGTATTGACCGACAGCTACGTTGTGCTTGACGCGGGCGGCTTCCTCGGCCTTTTTACCATCGTTCCAGCGTTCGAGTGAGCCTACGAGGTAGCCAGTAATGCGGCGGAGGCGCTCAAAGCCATATTCACCATCAGTTTCGTGGCGGCCGCAGCTTGGGCAGACGTCACCTTCGATGATGCCCGAGAAGCCACAGACTGGGTCGCGGTCAACTGGGTGGTTAACGGAGCCGTAACCAATACCAGCTTCTTTCATGTGACGGATTACAGCCTCGAAGGCTTCAATATTCTCAGAAGGATCACCATCCATTTCGATGTAAGTAATGTGGCCAGCGTTGCAGAGTGCATGATATGGAGCTTCGATATCAATCTTCTCGAAGGCGGAAATTGGGTAATAAACCGGGACGTGGAAGGAGTTAGTATAGAAGTCGCGGTCCGTGACACCCTTAATCTTGCCATATTCCTTACGATCGATGCGAGTGAAGCGGCCAGAGAGACCTTCGGCTGGAGTGGCGAGAAGCGAGAAGTTGAGCTTATGCTTCTTGGTCATATCATCGCAGAATTCGCGCATATGGCCGATAATGTCAAGGCCGAGCTCTTGGCTTTCCTCAGATTCGCCATGATGCTTGCCAGTCATCGCGACGAGCGTTTCAGCAAGACCGATAAAGCCAATCGAAAGCGTACCGTGCTTAATCACATCGCGGAGCTTGTCGTTTGGACCAAGCTTTTCGCTACCAACCCAGTTACCTTGCCCCATCAAGAACGGGAAGTTCTTCACCTTTTGGTTGCCTTGAAATTCAAAGCGTTGGAGGAGCTGTTCAGCAACGAGCTGAAGCTTTTCATCGAGTTCTTTATAGAAACCATCCCAGTCAGCTTCTTTACGCTCACCGAGACAGATGCCATGTTTGATACCGATGCGGACGAGATTAATCGTCGTAAAGGAACAGTTACCGCGACCGGATACGTGACCATCGGTCTCCTTAAAGCAGGAGCCGAAGACACGCGTGCGGCAGCCCATGGTAGCGATTTCAGTATCTGGATCGCCCGGCTTGTAGTACTGAAGGTTGAATGGCGCATCAATGAAGGTAAAGTTCGGGAAGAGGCGCTTGGCAGAAACTTCCATCGAACGCTTAAAGAGATCGTAGTTTGGATCTTCTGGATTGTAATTGATGCCTTCCTTGACCTTGAAAATGGAAATTGGGAAGATTGGCGTTTCGTGATGGCCGAGACCGTTCATGGTAGCCTCGAGAAGCATCTTGGAAACGAGGCGGCCTTCTGGGCTAGTATCGGTGCCGAAGTTAATGGAGGTGAATGGTACCTGGGCGCCAGCGCGGCTGTGCATGGTATTGAGGTTGTGCACGAAGCCTTCCATCGCTTGGAGCGTCTGATGCTCGGTGTCTTTGTGCGATTCTTCGATAACAACATCTGGCACTTTGGCTTTTTTGAGCTTCTTGTCGTCGCCAAGAGTGATATCGTCTTTAATTTCAATCTTTAAATCTTTGCCGGTGAAATCGTTGTATTTTTTGAGGTTTTCTTTGAGCGATTTTTGGAAAGTTTTATTGACGGATGGGGCAAGACAGTAATCGAAGTAAGGAATGGACTGACCGCCATGTTGCTCGTTTTGGTTGGCCTGAAGGATAATTGCGGCGAGAGCGGCAGCGGTACCAATGGACTGCGGGGTGCGGAGGAAGCCATGACCAGTGTTAAAACCTTTTTCAAAGAGCTTGCGGACGTCGGTTTGGCAGCAAGTAAGGGTACCGGTGGCTAAGAAATCAAGGTCGTGAATGTGAATATCGCCGTGATCGTGGGCCCAGCTAAACTCTGGCTTTAGAATGCAAATCTTGGCGTATTCCTTGGAGCCTTCAGCGCCGAATTGAAGCATCTTGCCCATGGCGGAGTTGCCGTCGACGTTGGCGTTACCGCGTTTAACATCGGAATCTTCTTCGGCGTCAAGCTGAGAAATCGTATCGTAAGTCTGCATGAGCTTAGTCTTTGCTTCGCGGACACGAGTGCGCTCGGCGCGGTATTCAATATAAGCCTTGGCGGTGTTCTTGAAAGCGGATTCCATGAGGACTTCTTCTACAATGTCCTGAATCTGCTCGACTGTTGGGATGCGACTTTTAATCTTTTCTTGGGCGACGCGCATTACCTTTTCGCAAATATTGGCGGCGCGATCGTGGCCAAATTCGCCAGTAGCCGCACCGGCCTTGGCGATTGCTTCTGTGATTTTGTCTTGGTTAAAAGACACGACCTTTCCGTCGCGCTTTCGAATTGACTTGAACATTTTTACCTCCGTCGTTCTGATCAATTGCTGATTTTCTGTTGTCCCGAAACACTATATTTAGTGTTTGTTGTCATAATGTTAACGCTATATGTAGTGGATTTGCAATAGAAATTGTAAATAATACAACGTTAACAGATAGACTTTTTTCGGCTTTTAGACGCTATATATAGCGTTATAGGGGTGGCTTAAAACGCTATTTGCTTATTTTTTACAACACTACTACGGCAAGTTTTCCACATCCCCGCTGCAAAATGTATAAATCATTATATCAATTATGCATTTCGTGATATATTTTAATTATGAAGAAGCAAGCAGATTACATGGTGGAAATTGGCGAGCTGATTTCTACGGTTCGCACCCGCCAAAATATGACTCAGGCGGAATTAGCCAAAAAGATTGGCACGAGCCAATCTGCAATCAACCGCATCGAGCACGGCAAACAGAATGCCTCTCTCGAGATAATTAGTAAAATTAGTCACGCTTTGCGCACACAGATTGTAACCGTCAACGAAGGGGCTACGACTGGATATCGCATTCGTGGTGGCAAAAAATTGCACGGCGAAGTAACCGTAAATACCTCTAAGAACGCCGCTGTAGGCCTATTGTGCGCTTCTCTCTTGAATGATCAAAAGACGACGCTTATTCATCTGGCGCATATTGAAGAGGTTTATCGCATTATTGAAGTTCTCGAATCGATGGGTGTTAAAACCGAATGGGTGAATAACGGTCGCGACCTCGAAATTATTCCGCCAAAACGCTTACTAATTGAAAACTTGGACATCGAAGCCGCGCGTCGCACTCGCTCCATCATTATGATGATGGGGCCGCTTATGCACCGATTTAAAGATTTCCGCTTGCCATACGCTGGCGGATGTTCGCTCGGTTCTCGCACTGTTGAGCCGCACCTGCATGCTCTGAAAGAATTTGGTCTCGAGGTTGATGCCAAGAGCGAATCCGGTTTCTATAAGGCGCACGTAAAGACTATTAAGCCAGAAGGCAAGAAGATTGTCTTAATCGAACGCGGCGACACGGTAACCGAAAATGCCATCATGGCCGCTTCCCTCTATCCTGGCAAAACCACCATCGTTGGCGCTAGTCCGAACTATATGGTGCAAGATGTTTGCTTCTATCTACAAAAGCTTGGCGTACAAATTGACGGCGTCGGCACAACTAACATCGTAGTTCATGGCGTGAAGAAAATTAGCCAAGAAATCAGCTATGCCCCAGCTGAAGATCCGATTGAGGCGATTAGCTTCGTAGCGGCTGGTATTGCAACCAAATCCGAAATCGAAGTCAAACGCTTGCCAATCGAATTCCTCGAAATCGAGCTCGAAGTACTCCGTAGTATGGGCCAAAAGATGAAGATTAGCGAAGAATATCTCGCCGAAAACGGCCGCTCGCGCTTAGTTGACGTAAAGCTGGTTAAGTCCGATTTAACGGCGCCGGTAGATAAGATTCATCCGATGCCATTCCCTGGCCTCAACATTGATAGTTTACCATTCTTCTCGCTGATTGCCGCCACCGCAAATGGTCGCACATTAATTCATGACTGGGTGTTCGAAAACCGCGCAATTTACTCGACCGAGCTCTCGAATTTGAATGCAAAAGTTGAATTGCTTGACGCACACCGCATCTTCGTAAACGGTCCAACCAACTGGCGTCCGGCCGAAATGATGGCTCCACCAGCCCTTCGTCCAGCCGTAGTAATCATGCTAGCAATGTTGGCCGCTCCGGGTGAGTCTATCTTGCGTAACGTCTATTCGATTGCGCGCGGTTATGAGGATTTCGCAAACCGTCTAAAGAAGCTCGGTGCAGACATAGAACCTCTATCTGATATCTAGTTTTCTTGCTATAATAGTCCTATGGCTATTACTAGAGAAGATGTCTTACATTTGGCAGAATTGTCAAATCTCCGCTTAAGCGAAGACCAGATTGAACCTCTGATAAAAGACCTCGACAATATCGTCGGTTATATTTCCCAGCTCGATGAGTTGGATACCGAAGGCGTCGAGCCAACTTATCAGTGTTTTGATATGAAAAACGTTTGGCGCGAAGACACAATTGAAGAATTTGAAGCAAATCGCGAAGACTTACTGAATTTGACCGTCGAGAGCGAAGATAATCAGATAAAGGTGCCAAAAGTATTATGAAAATAGCTGACAAGAACACGAAGGCCGTCGACCTCGTCCGTGAGGCGCTCGAAAAGGCCAAAGAATTCGAACAATATCATTGTTTTATTTCGATGAATGAAGCACGTGCACTCGAACGCGCTCGTGAGATTGATGAAAAAATTGCGAAGGGTGAAAAAGTTGGCCGTCTCGCTGGCGTGCCGTATGCCTTGAAAGACAATTATCTCAGTCGCGAAGGTGTAACTACTGCCGCTGCGCGCATGCTTGATAATTTCCCTTCACCAATTACCGCTACGGCTGTGGCTAAGCTTGAAGCTGAAGGTGCGATTATGATTGGCCGCACCAACCTAGATGCTTACGCGCACGGTTCTAGTACAGAGAACTCCTATTTTGGTCCAACTCACAACGCTCACGATATGGAGCGCGTTGCTGGTGGTTCTTCTGGCGGTTCCGCCGTCGCCACTGCGCTCGGCATCGTTCAATTTGCGCTTGGCTCCGATACTGGTGGCTCAATTCGCCAACCAGCTAGCTACAACGGCGTTTGGGGCGTGAAGCCAACTTATGGCACCGTTAGTCGCTACGGTGTAGTCGCTATGGCTTCCTCGACCGATACGATGGGCTGCTTTGCTAAGACTGCCGAAGACGTCGACCTCGTTATGAGCATTATGGCCGGCAAGGATCCAAAAGATTCTACTACGATTGACGATTTCTGGAATCGTGAACTTGAGGATGCTAAGCCAAAGAAAAAGAAAATTGGCTTAATTAAAGATTTCTTAGGTGGCGGCGTTGATGCGGAAGTCGTAAAGGCGATTCGCGATTATGCCGACAAGATGAAGAAAGCTGGCTTTGAGATTGAAGAAGTCGAGATGCCAATTATGAAATATGGTTTGGCAATTTATTACATCGTACAGCCAGCCGAAGTCGCTTCGAACTTGAGTCGCTACGATGGCGTACGCTACGGTCATCGTGCCGCCGAGATTACCGACCTTGATAGTGTTTATAGCAACACGCGTGACGAAGGCTTCATGCCAGAAAACAAGCGTCGTATTATGATTGGTAACTTCGTTTTGAGTTCTGGTTTCTTTGATGCGTATTATTTGAAAGCCCAGAAAGCGCGTACACTCTTGATTAATGCCTATAATGAGGCATTCGAGAAATACGATGCGCTACTCTGCGCAGTCGCGCCAGCTCCAGCTTTCAAACTCGGCGAAAAGATTAATGATCCACTCCAAATGTATATGGAAGATATGATGAGCGTCTTGCCAAGCCTTGCTGGTTTGCCGGCAATTTCCGCACCATTCACAAAGAGCAAGGGTGGCTTGCCAATCGGCGTTCAGCTAATTGGCCCACGCAAGAGTGATCAGGTCTTGTTGAACATTGCAAAGACCGTGGAGGAAGTAAAGTAAATGGATCCTTCACTGCTTATCTTTCTCTTGGCGGTGGTAATTATTGGGGTATTAATCTTGGTGGCAATCAATCTCACCAAGAAACGTGGTCCAGTTTTTGACAAAGAAAATTACCAAATCGATTTCTTGCGCATTGAGAATTCTCTTCAAAAAGGCAACGAAGCCTCTTACGCGATGGCGATTATCCAAGGCGATAAATTGCTCGACAAAGCCCTTTGCGAAATGGGCGTGCCGGGTCGTACAATGGGAGACCGCATGAAGAAAATCGGTAAGGAGAAATTCAGCCAATTGAATGCCGTATGGCATGCGCATAAACTCCGCAACCAAATCGCCCATGAAAATGATTTTCACCCAGATTATAATCAGGCCAAGCACGCGCTTGAGACATTTAAGCAGGCATTAAAAGATTTAGGAGCAATTTGATGGAAGAATACAAGACGACAATCGGTATTGAATGCCACGTGCAGCTCAATACGAAAACGAAATTATTCAGCGCCGTTGATAACGATGCTGTAGACAAAGAGCCAAACTCCTGCGTTAGTCCAATTGATTATGCCCTGCCAGGCATGTTGCCAGTTCTTAACAAGGCTGCAATTGAGAAATGCGTCCGCGCCGGCCTTGCCATGAATTGTAAGATTAATTTGGTTAGTCGTTTCGATCGCAAACATTACTACTACCCAGATTTGCCAAAAGGCTACCAGATTACGCAGATGTACCAGCCAATTATTGGTGCTGGCGTAATTCATTTGCCGGATGGCTCGGACGTACATATTGAGCATGCTCATCTCGAGGAAGACGCCGGTAAGTTAACTCATTTCGGCACTTATTCCCTCGTTGATTTAAACCGCGCTGGTACGCCATTGATTGAAATCGTATCAATGCCAGACATCCACTCGCCTGCCCAGGCTCGTGCCTATTGTGAAGAGTTACATCGTTTGATGATGTATGCCGGGGTAACAAATGGCGACTTATACCAAGGCAACATGCGCTTCGATATTAACGTTTCCGTTTCAAAGACTGATAAGCTCGGCACTCGCACAGAAACTAAGAACTTGAACTCTTTCCGTTCGATTGAGCGCGCCGTTGAATATGAAGTAAAGCGCCAAATCGAAGTGCTCGAAAAGGGTGGCAAGGTGAAGCAGGAAACTCGCGGTTGGAATGATGCTACTGGCAAGACTACTTCTCAGCGCAGCAAGGAAGAGGCGCAGGATTATCGTTACATGCCAGAGCCAGACGTACCGCCAGTAGTACTCGAACAGTCTTATGTTGATAAGGTCGAAGCCAGCATGCCAATGATGCCAGACGAATATCGTTCTAAATTTGGCTTACTAAACCTTGACCACAGCGAAAGCGAAGCAATTTTGAATTATCCGATCCTCGCTCAGCGTCTCAATGAGGTGTGTGATAAAAATATTTCTCTCGCACCACGCGTAGCGCACTGGTTCTCTGGTGTATTGCTTTCTGAAGAAAACCAGGACAAGAACTTTGCCCTTGCGACAGCTGAAGAATTAGCTGAACTATCTGAAATGGTCGAAAAGAAAGAGCTTTCCTCGACGGGCGCCAAGGCCGTTTTGATGGAAATGTACGACCGCAAAAATACCGCAAAGACTGCACATACTTTGGCGAAGGAAATGAATTTACTACAAGAAAACGACGAAGGCGCACTTGAAGCAATCATCGATGAAGTTCTGCAAGCTCCAGAATGCGCAAAAGCAGCCGACGACGTACGCAATGGCGAAATGAAGGCCATTGGGTTCTTGGTCGGTCAAGTTATGAAGAAATCCAAGGGCAAAGCAAACCCGGCTACCGTTAACGGATTAATAAAAAAGAAATTGTCCTAAACAAAAGGAGGAGAATACAAAATGTCATATAAAGCACCAACCAAGGCTGTCATTACAGATGCCGGTTTCGCAAGTCGTTTCTTGCCTATTACTAAAACTGTTCCAAAGGCAATGATTCCACTTGGCCCAAAACCAATCATGCAATACGTTGTTGAAGAATGCGTCGCTGGTGGCATCAAAGATATCATCATCGTTGCTACTCATGAAGGTAAGCCAATTTACGAAGATTACTTCACTAACCCATGCGAAAAGATTTACAAGCAGCTCGAATCTCAGGGTAAACTCGATCGTTTTGAAAGCGTCCGCGAAGTATTGTCGCTCGCTAACATTACCGTGATTGAGCAAGATCCAAGCTTCCCTTACGGCAACGGTTCCCCAATTGCATCCGCAAAGCCATATTTGAATGACGATGAAGCCTTCTTGGCGCTTTATAGCGACGACCTCATCTTTGGCAAGGGCGACGTACAAACCTTGGTCGAAGCTTATGAAAAGCATCCAGATGCCAAGGCAATTATTGCTGCTCAGGAAATGCCAGAAGAAGTTTGGAACAAATATGGCATGATTGCTATGAAAGACAAGAAGAAGCAGACTTTGAGCCACATTGTCGAAAAGCCAGCCACTCCTGATCTTTCCCCATCCAATTTGACTTCTTACGGTCGCTACTTGTTGACCCCAGAAGTATTTGCACACTTGATTCCAAAGAATACTGGTCTCGATGACGAGCTCTGGACTGTGGATGCTATTACGAAACTTGCAAAGTCTGGCGACGTATTCGTCGTTAAAAGTAAAGGCAAATGGCTCACGACCGGTGATCCAAAGAACTACTACCAGGCTTACGAAGAATTTAATAAAATGGAGAAATAGGCCATGGAAACACCTGCTTGGATTTTAGTATTTATCCTTTCAGGAACGCTCTTTATCTTTCTATTAGTTAGCATCATCTTGGTCATCAAGTTGATTGGCGTCACGAAGGAAGCCAAAAAGATTGTGCAACAAGGTCAAGATATTGCTGAAAAAGCCGACGATATCGCGGGCAATGTACGCGATATGACTACCGTGGGTGGGCTTGTCAAATATTTCGTCGACAGCTACACTGATGGTGATAAGAAAGCCAAGAAATCCAAAAAGGAGGAGAAATAAAATGGCAGAAGAAAAAAAGAGCGGAGCTGGTAAGTTCTTCCTCGGCGCCCTATTTGGCGCTGCAGTAGGAGCAATTGCCGGCATTCTCACGGCGCCAAAATCTGGCAAGGAGACGCGCAAAGATTTAAAAGACGCTGGCGACAAGGCTGTCAAAGATGCCAAGAAAAATGGCGAGAAATTACTCAGCAAGACCAAGAAGAGCACTAAAGAGCTCGGCGATAAAGCAGAAGCCGTTGTCGAAGACGTAAAAGAAAAGGTCGAGAAAAAGACCGACAAAAAAGAAGATAAATAGTCTTTAAAAAGCCACCCGGAGACGGGTGGTTTTTTTTGATTCTTGCGCTACCCTATTTGATATTCTTAAACAATACGCCGGTGATTTTATCTACAACTGGTTTTACTTCTTCAATCTTCATGATCCAACACACGATTATATAAGTAACACCACTAACAAGACAGATGACGACGAACTTCGGGAAGGTACTCAAGAAAGAATTATCCGTGGAGCGAAGTGGCAACAACTTGGTAGCAATATACGAAACTGCGCCCGTAATCAAGGAAGCGATTAAAATTTTAAGCATAGCATGGAGCAGCTCTTTATTGATTAGCTTCTTCCCCGTATCTTTATGTAAGAAGCCGAGTAATACAAATACTTCAAAGAATGCACTAATACTCACAGCGTAAGCTAGACCTTCTGGACCAAAATTCATCATGCTAAGCAAGATGGCGAAAATCACCTGAACTACAAAAGCGATGATGGAAATAATAAGTGGAGTTTTAATATTTTGCTTAGCATAATAGCCGCGCGCCACGATATGATAGAGCGACTGGCAGAAAATTGCGACCACAAACGAGCCGAGCACGCTAGCAATCTTCGCATCACCACCATTTACGATGAAGTTTACGACATAGCCGCGAATAAAGAACGCTACAATCGCGACTGGTAAAGAAATCCAGACAATCGTGCTGAGCGCCGAGCGCAAAGTTTGCATGAAGGTGCTTTCGTCATTCGTTGCTGCTTCTTCGCTAAGTTTCGGGAAGAATGCAGTCGAGATTGCAACGCCAATCAAACTAACCGGCATACCACGCAAGCTCGAAGCTTGCTGAAAAGCGCGAATACTCTGCTCACCCATGCGAGAAGCGAGGTTAGTATTCATAATGCTCGTGACATAATCGATGCCTTGATCGATGGAGCGCGACGGGAGCATCTTGAGCACTTGACGAAAACCTTGATTGCGCCAATTAATCTTAAACTCGTAGTCAAATCCTAAACCAACTAGACCTACAATACTAATAATTAGCTGCATTAAGGCGCCAAAAACGACACCAATTGCGACGCCCATTATGCCGCCCTCAAATAATTGAAAACCAAAGATATTAATACCATCCGTAAAGACGAGAATACCGACGATAATACCAATGTTATACAAAGCTGGCGCGATGGCATAGAAGACGAAACGGCGTACGGCTTGCTGCATACTGGAAATAACTGTCGAAATCGAGAATAAGAATGGGTTAATTGCAATTACGCGCATCATATTAATAGCGAGCGACATGGCAGACTCGTTCAAGCCTGGCGCCACCACATAACGCACAAGCGGATCGGCAAAAATCATAATTAAAATCGACGCAACGAGCGAAATGATAGCCAGGAAGTTTAGCAAGCTTGAGCTGAGCTCCCAGGCAGATTTCTTATTGCCATTGACGAGACGTTGGTTGAAGACTGGAATAAATGTTACGGCTAAGGCGCCGGAAGTAATGATGAAGTATAAGAAATCTGGCACCGTAAAAGCAGCCGTATAAGCATCCAGGCCGGCCGGATAGGTATTGTAGTACAAAGAGTTTAGCCAGCGGTCGCGGAAGATACCAAGCAAAGCAGAAATTAAAGTTGAGCTCGCAAGCACTACGGCAGCCGTCTTAATCGACAGTTTGCTGTTCGCTAAAGACACAACTGAACGAAAATGTAGCTTGCGTTTCATACTCTATCTATTATACCAATAGAACCGAATTATTAATTGCATTTTACAAGATTAATACGATTCAGGAAGGTAGTTTCGATGTCTGGCAGAATGCCTTTTGATACTACCGGATACGGTGCATGCAAAATCTTCCAAGTATTACCATCACGCTCGAGCACTGTGCGATAAGCGCGGAAGAAGGCGCCACCGGTATTTTGTTGTGTGCACATTACTACGGCCGCATAGCGTCCAGAATGCAATTCTTCCTTAAATTGGAAATTCTCATCAATCACGGAGGCATAGGCTTCCTTTACGACGTCCGTTGCAGTATGTGCTTTGCTCTCAGCAGCTTCAGTAAAGATGTCATTATATTTACTAAGCGTGATCTTATAGCCAGAAATTGCCGCATCATATTTGAGGTTCTTGAATAATTCCGAAATTGCAGTTTCTACATATGGTTCGCCGGCATAAATGCGAATCATAGCTTTCTTCTCTTCCTCATCGTAGGCCGTTACGACACGGTAAATCGATTTCTCGAGCGGTAATTTCTTATAGATTGCGCCGGTAAGTTCTGGCGACGAATCGGCAGTATTGGTTTTACGGTAATCGACGATTTTTTGGTAGTAAATATCATCACCAGCCGCATCGATTGGCTGCAAGCCGCCCATAATAGCCTTAAAGTCATTCGAGACTGTGACTTTTTGTTCCATCGTCTCGAAATGCTCTAGTTCAACTCTAACATCATATTCACCAGGCGCAAGGTACTCTTTATGATTATTACGAACTTCGTTGTCATTAATGAAAACTTTGGCCGAAAACGGCGCAACTTTAATTTCTACGCCAACCTTACCCGGATGCGAATTCACGGCAATAAAAATGCCGAGTGCTAACACTAATGCAACACAGGCCAAAATATAAGATGCAGTTTTATTCTTTTTGAAATACGTCAAAATACCGTCTTTTTTGATCTGTCGGATTTGATCTGTAATAAAACTGTTTTTCGCCCTCCCTTTTTTCTGAGTCTTAGTCTGCTTTTTGGTCACTGCTGTCACATCCGCCTGCGTAAATAATATTATAATCGTCTGGGTTTACACCATTTTCACGAAGCCATTCAAGCGCATTCTTCTTCAAACCTTCGCGGCGCTTTTCGATACAAGACAATAAGGTGATTTTGATGGTAATTTTCTCATCGCCATCTTCAGCCTTGTTGGCGTCGATATTGAAGCCTTTTTCGTAGCTATGGAATGGCAAAATGGTATAAATCTTGTCAGAATCATAAAGTTTACGTTGCTCTACTTCGGCGGTAGTTTCTTGTGCCGTGTAGCAAAGTTCATATTCGCGCGTATTCTTGGTATAGAAATCATTCCCTTCTTCAGCTTTCAGACATTCATAAAGCTTAGCAGTCTCACCTTTTGCGACGGATATTTTGCCCTCATACGAAATGAAGCCGTCCTTCTGAATTTTTACTTCATATTCGCCTGGCTCAATTCGAATATCGCCCTTAGTCCTATACTTCTTGCCACCAATCGTGAGAGTTGAAGTTGATGGTGCGACTAGTACTTTAATAGTGGCCGTTTTTGGGATATTGCTTATAAACAATACAACTACAAATACTACAGCCATAAGAAAGATGACGGCCAGAGCGATAAATATCGTACGCCGGTTATTGGCATATTGATCAGCCTTCGTTCTCTCGTTCTGCATGTTTTACTCCTCCGTTAACTCTTAAACCTAAAGACACGATACCAAGCGCTGTGATAGTTAGAATATAAGCCAACGCCTTCACTAATCTGCCCACTATGGTCGCCGTAGGAAGCTTGCGCCTCCATGCCCTTGCCGTCCAACTCGATATACAGCAGAATGTGGCCACTACAAATCATCACATCGCCCGGCTTCAGTACTGACGTATCGCCAGTAGAGCCCGACTTGGTGTATTCAATTTCGTCGAATTTCGCCGCCCCCGCACCAGTAAGGTAATCAATTTGATAGCCACAGCCGCAACAGTAGAAGTCTTTATCGACACCCGAGTAGCGATAGACCGTCGTCACGAAGGCATCACAGCTCGAGCCACGCTGGACCTGCGCATCGCCGTAAGTCTTAAGACCAACTTCCTGAAGTGCATGGTCGTATTCATCCGATGCAGTCAAAGCCATCGTTTCGCCGTTCACAGCACCGCCGTTTGCGGAGTTATGCGGATCGCCAATTGGCCACGCCAAGTCGATAGCGGTCTGGTTGACATCCATATTACCACCGCCATAGGTCTTACCGCAGCGCCCCTTACTAGAACCCCCGCTGCCACCACCGATAGCCGTGTAGATAACGTAGGCGCCAAAGTGCATGTTGGCTGGATATTCGATTGGGCCGTAGTCACGCTTAATCTGACCCCAGGTAGTCTTGTTGTACTTCGGGTCACGTTCGCGGTCATAGCGGTTCATTACGTATGGTGAACCTTCGCCGTTTTCAGCTTCCTCTTCACTAAAGCCAAGGTCGCGAGCCTGCTGTTTGTAGACGCCAGCCGTACCGTTGTAGCGGAAGAATAACTTCTTGATATCGCCATCCTTAGTCAGATCGAGATCGCTATTGCTTTGCTGTAGCTCAGTTACGGCGTCCTTACCCATCTTCACGAAGTTATCATCGTCGACGTAGCCCATGATTGGGTATTGGTTGTAAATTGTCTGGAAGAGACCGTTCGAACATCCACCGCCATTACAGAGTGGGTCGCCTTTCGTAATATTGCGCCCTAGGCCGTACTCAAGGTAATGGATTGTGGCCATGATTTGCCATGGGTAATCCGTACCTTCAACGATTTTTTCATAGAGTGGCTGGTTCTCTTCGATAGCCTTGATTTGATCATCGTCCAACACGCGCTCGCCATCATAGTTTTCATAGGTGGCTGCACCGCTAAGACCTGCACTAGAGCTAGTGCCGGAACTAGTGCCGGAACTTGGACTAGAACCAAGACTGGTACCACTCGAGCTAGAACCTGTTGAAGTGCTACTGAGCGTAAATTCGCTACCCTTAAATTTCTGATAGAATGATTCAGCGTCAGTTGCGCGTTCCGGGTGGCTAGAAATATACGGGTTTTGCGGGATTTCTACGTGTTCAAGGAAGAATTTAGCAGCATCATAAACGGAACTCTGGTTGAAGATGCCAGAATAGCTGCTCTCGCCCTGGAGCTCGTCATATAAGAACGTTAATTGCAATGAATACATGCGGTTCGCATCTGATTCGCCAGCGAGACTGATATAGCAGTCGCCATTACAGCCATAAATACTACCGTTCTTCTTACTATACGTATCTGGGTTTTCGAAATGGTCAATCAGGTCAGGCGCTTTTTCCTTAACGTAGTTATACATATTGACGCGACGGCCAAAGGACCACTGAATCAGGCCGAGACCATAAGCCTTCTCCGAATCAGTACCGAGACTCATGCCAGGCCAGTATTTATTATATTGACTACCTTCGTGTTGTGCTGGGTTGAAGCTGTTACTTTCATGCATCATGTTGCCCATAATGCCAGCGGTTTGCTCCTCAGTAAAACCGAGCGAGGTGAGACCGGACCAAATTTTCTCTTCAGCCTTGTCGCCTTTAATCACTGCACGGCCACCACCACAGCTACCACTGCCCGTAACGCCCGCAATTGTTTCAACATAGAGATCGCGCGCGGCGTCATCATTCGGGTGGACGGTCATCGAATCCATATTTGCGTTCGCGTTCTTAGCCGCTGTATACCAGTCAGCAACTACGATATTGTCATATTTTTCAGCAGCACGCTTGAATGTTTCGTTGTTCTTATTATATGGATCAATATATTGACTAGCCGTACCGTAATTTGTAACCAAAATAACCGTACGTTCTTTACCAGTAATCTCGATTAACGAATCAATATCGTTATCAGTAACAGTCGGACCGGTATTGTTAGAGCCCTGCTCAAAGATGACTGTGTTTTTCAGAGTCATGGATTTAGCGACTGATAGACCGGTAGCCCATGGGCGACCAACGACGGCATCATAGTTGGCGTCGGTTAGGCCAGAGAATTTATCCATCATTTTCTGCTTCGTGACAGAATCAGCAAGAATAGAGTCGCCGATAACAGTCAAATCAGAACCAGAAACAGCTTTTTCTTCACACTTGTTATTATTTTCGCAACCATCTGGATCATAGAAAATGATATCGTTAGCAGCGAATAAATCGAGATATTCTCGTGGTTCAGCATACGTAGCTACGGCCGAATTTAAGATTATAAATGCGGAAGCTACAAGGTAGCATGTGCGAGTGAATTTTTTCAAAAATTTATACATAAGCTAATTTTAGTTTAGCATAAAATAGTGGATTATTTGTGAAGTTTTGCGGTTTCCGGAAGCGTAGTGCCGTGCAATATTTTTACAACCTCGTCTTCTTCGAGGGTTTCTTTCTCGAGTAGAGCATTCGCCAGCGCATCAAGATATTTGCGGTTAGCGCGGAGAACAGCTTCGGCACGCTGACCAGCCTCTTTACCGAGGGCCTCAATTTCAGCATCAATAATCTCGGAGGTCTTTTCGGAGTAAATCTTTGCACGATCGCCAAAGAAGTTCACCTCTTCGGTATTGAAGACCTGGTCGCGTAAGCGGCTACCCATACCCTCTTCGGTAACCATCTCACGGGCAAGCTCGGCAACATGTTGAAGATCTGAGCTGGCGCCAGTTGTAATACCCTCTGGCCCCAAAATTAAACGCTCTGCAACACGACCGCCCATAGCGCGCGCGAGAACATCCTTAAGTTCGTAAATATTCTTATAGCTGCGATCTTCTGGTGGTAAGAACCAAGTGACACCGCCAGTGCGTCCACGCGGAATGATTGTAACTTTATGAACTGGATCAGAATCTGGAAGGACATGACCAACGATAGCATGACCAGCCTCATGATAGGCGGTAATCTTGCGTTCTTGGTCGTTCATAACTTTAGACTTGCGTTCTGGACCAATCGCAATGCGCTCAAAGGCCTCAGTAATATCTGCATTAGTAATCTCTTTACGATTATTACGCGCAGCAGCAATGGCGGCTTCGTTGGCGATGTTTGCCAAGTCGGCGCCAGAGCTACCAGCAGTCTTAGCAGCAAGCGCATCAATTTTCACGTCTTCGGCAACTGGTTTGTTCTTGAAGTGAACTTTCAAAATCTCAACGCGGTCTTTGCGCTCTGGCAAAGTAACATTTACGTGGCGGTCGAAACGGCCTGGGCGTAGAAGTGCTTTGTCGAGCATATCAACGCGGTTCGTAGCAGCCATCACAATAACGCCGGTATCGTTATCGAAACCATCCATTTCGACGAGAATCTGGTTGAGCGTCTGCTCATCTTCGCGTCCAGCACCACCACGTGCATCGCGCTTGTGAGCGACGGCATCAATCTCATCAATAAAGATAATACTTGGAGCATTCTTCTTTGCTTTACCAAAGAGGTCACGTACGCGAGATGCGCCGACACCGACGAACATTTCCGCGAATTCAGAACCAGAGATTGAGAAGAATGGAACACCGGCTTCACCAGCCACGGCGCGCGCCATAAGAGTCTTGCCGGTACCAGGATCGCCGGCAAGCAAAACACCGCGCGGAATCTTAGCACCAAGCTTCTCGTATTTCTTTGGATTCTTTAGGAAGTCAACGATTTCGGTCAAATCTTGCTTAGCAGCTTCGTTACCGGCGACATCATCAAAGGTCACTTTCTTCTTTTCGTTGCCGTATAAGCGAGCTTTAGCCTTGCCGAAACCCATCGACTGATTATTCATACTCTGAGCCTGGCGAATCATGTAGATTAGGAAGCCGCCAAGAACGACGAGCGGAATCAAAATCGTTGCAACATTCAATACGATGCCAAAGACGTCAACTTCTTCGCGGATTTCAACGGAGACTTTTCCATCATTGATGGCTTGCTCAAAACCCTGCTCCTGCAAAGTACCACTAGACTCCTTGCGGGAGATCATATTCTTTAGATCCGTGCCCTCGCGCGGAGTGACATAGAGCGTCGATCCCTCGATGACGATTTTTTCGAGCTTCTCATCATTCGCAAGCTTGGCGATTTCGGTAATATCTTTCTCCTCGTAGTTGACGCCACCACCGGCACCAGTGGACGCAATAGCGACAATCATCGTCAAAATCAATAACCAAAAAATCGTTAAACGAACAAAGCTGAAAAACTTGTTGGTTTTCTGTGGTTTTTTACGACCCGCGGTATTTTTATATTCTGGCACAATATACTCCTAAATAAATCTCTTATGCACACCCCCAGTGCTTCATTAATCTAGTATAACATCTTTAAGGTTGCTTGTCTTGAGCTCGCTCGCATTGACTTTTTGAACCGCTTGTGGTATAATAATATTATGGGGCGTTATTTGCCCTAATCTCGTTGAAATGAGGGGGGTGAGTTCTTTGATATTCCAGAAACCTGATAAACGAAACGTGTTCAAGCAAATTTGGCGCAATATCTGCGACTCCAATCGCGGACTATTAATTATGTTCAAAGAGTCTAGCACAGTGCAGCGTCTGATTCCGCTCGAAATCGTGGTAGGTGTCGTCTTGGGCATCATTTTTGGTTTTATTGCGCTTGAATACATTATCATGGGCGCGATAATTATCATGATATTCACCACGGAAACGATCAACTCCGCCATCGAAGAAGTCAATGACTTAGTGACCGATCAAATAAATGAAAAAGTCAAAAGGTCAAAAGATATGGCTTCGGCGAGCGTTTGGACTTGGCATCTCGTGTACATTATCTGCGTTCTCGTTTTCTTGGTCATGCACATCGCGCACTTCGCGTGGTGGGCACACATCATCCCCAGCTAAGGCTGGGGATTTCTCTTACCAAGAAAAACTCGGGCACAAGGCCCGAGTTATCGGAAATCCGAGATGAGTTTCTTATTCTTCGCGATGTAGTCAATCAGCGACACGATGGTCAGAATGACCGCTATCCAAATGACCGCCTGCGTGATAAGTACTGGAATCGGTAAGTCGGCGATAAGAAGTATAACCATCGTCATTTGGAAAACAGTCTTTACTTTGCCCCACATGCTCGCCGCAATCACTACGCCAGCGTCGGACGCGATTAAACGGAAGCCACTGATGATAAATTCGCGTGCAATGATGATAATGACTACCCAAGCCGCCAAGCGTTGTTGGCTTGAAAGGCAGATTAAAGCTGAGCAGACTAATAGCTTGTCGGCTAGTGGATCCATAAACTTGCCAAAATTCGTTACCAAGCCGCGGGCACGGGCGATTTTGCCATCCAAAAGATCGGTCAGGCTAGCGAGGCAGAAGATTGCAAGTGCAATCCATTTCTGTCCGGCCCATCCGGTCGGTATCAACATGGCGGCGACGAAAAACGGAATCGCTACCACGCGGGACAAGGTCAACTTGTTCGGTAGATTCATATTCTCCCCCCTCTCTGTAATACCTCGGATATAAAGGTACTTACTATGTAATGTCCGATATTATACAATATTTTGGCATTTTATACAAGCGCATAAAAAATGAGCCCTTTTGGAGGCTCTGAAATCCAAATGGTCGGGGTTAGCAGGCTCGAACTGCTGACCTCGCGCTCCCAAAGCGCGCGCGCTACCAACTGCGCCAAACCCCGGCTACGAGTAATTATACCATAAAGTATGCTAAAATTGAAGCATGAAAAAATTCTTCCAGGAACGCAAACGTATTATATGTATTTTGGCGCCAGCCGTGATTGGTTTGGTTTACTTATTACTCTGTTTCCTAAATATGCGTCAATCGATTTGGTTTGACGAGTCTTACAGTGCATACTTGATGCGTTTTGATTTTGGTAAAATTTGGGAGTTCACTTCCCTCGATGTTCATCCGCCACTTTATTATTTCTTGCTGAAAATTTGGGCGCATTTGTTCGGCCACGAAGTTGCAACGCTACGTGTAATGTCTGCACTAATTGGCGCACTGGCAATTCTGTTTATCTATTTGTGGGTGAAATATAAATATGGCGCAGCGGCAGCGATTGTAAGCTCATTTATGGTTGCAATCTCGCCAATTTTCGTCCGCTACGGCCAAGAGATGCGTATGTATACGCTCGTAATGTTGATTATATTTGCCGCGACTTACGTCTTGCAACTCGCGGTTGATAATAAGAAAAAACGTTGGTGGATCATCTATGCGATTTTAGTAGCGGCTGGTATGTGGACGCATTATTTCTGCGCTTTTGCCTGGGTGGCGCATTTGGTCTATTTAGCCATCATTTACAAGAAAAAGTTATTCCAGAAAAAGATTGTTTTGACTTATATCTTGGCCGTGGCATTATTCATTCCATGGATGCCGAGCTTGTGGGCGCAAACCAAATCCGTTCAACAAAGCTTCTGGATTGGCGATACGAGCGTCGAAAGTTTAGCCTCTTATGCTACCGAGACCTTAGTCTACAATAGAGCGAGCGAGACAAAAGGCTGGCTATTGGTCTTATTCTTAGTCGCTTCTATTGTAATTGTTAGCTTACTAATTCGTTATCGCAAGAAACTCAGTATGCTAATTACACTCGCAGTTGTACCGATTATCGTGTTGGTATTATTGTCGATGCCGCCACTTGAACCAATGTTCGTTTCGCGCTACGTTCTTTATTCCATGGTGGCTATTTACATTATTGAAGGCATTACTCTCGTGCTATATACGCGCGAAAAACTTAACGCCAAGAAACCTAAAAAGTTACACTGGTACAAACGCCCGACGGTTGCAATAGCCTGCGTCGCGATCATCATGCTCGGTACAACGATCTGCGGTTTAGTTTCCGTTTATTCATATGGTAATTACAATTTCGTAACTTACAAAAAGTCGACTAGCAAAGACCTGCTCGATAACGTTATAACTTTAGATAATTACGAGAATCTACCGATAATTTCGCAAGATTCCTGGCTCTATTATGATTTGAGCGCCTATACCTCAGCCGAGCATCCAGTTTTGTTTATCGACGAAATTACCGAATATGAATATGGTTCACAAATTCCATTGCAACAAAGCTACTTTGGCAAGATTTCGGATCTAGATAAATTCCTCGAAAGCCATGATGCGATTTGGTTTGTCGGAATTCAACCAGAAGACCGAGAAGACCTCGAATTTCCGCGTGAAGGTTGGCGCGTTTCGATGCGCTCAAATCTACAATTCGACGATCGTAGCGATGCGTACCAAATCTTGAAATTAGAAAAAGAACAGATATAATATAGTAGTGAGTCGGGGCGTGGCGCAGTTGGTAGCGCGCGCGGTTCGGGACTGCGAGGTCGCCTGTTCGAGTCAGGTCGCCCCGACCATAATTACACGAGCGTTTTGGGCTCGTTTTTTATATAATTTAACTATGATAAAGAAAAGCACGTACGACCGTAATTTTAAAATCGCAATTGCACTTAATCTCGCAATCATCTTTTTTGAAATAATCGGTTTTATGCTGGCTTTTTCATATAACGGTTGGTCGGCACTAATTTTCTACACGCAAGACAGTAACGTACTGGCTCTACTGGCTTCAATTTTGTTCATCTGTTTCTCGATGTGGAAGATGCTGGGGCATAAAAGTAAATTTGAGCCATACGTGCATTTAATTAAATACGCGGCCGTAACATCAGTGACTCTAACATTTATCGTGGTAATCACGATCTTATCCTGGACGACGAAGTACACGCTTTGGCAATTATTAACCATGCATTCGATGCTGTATCATCATACGATTTGCCCACTGCTCTGTATTATTTCTTTCGTCTTTTTCGAAAAACACAATCTCAAGAAACAACATGCTTGGACGGCGCTAAGTTTTACGTTCCTGTATGCCATTGTTACAATATTCTTAAACCTTATTGGCGAACTAGTTGGCCCATATCCATTCTTGATGGTATACTCGCAGCCGTGGTGGATGTCGGTAATTTGGTGCGTAGTCATTTTAGGCAGCGCATACATAATTGCGCGATTGTTGCGTTTTTGTAATAAAAAAATGCATCGATAAAAAATCCCCGCCCAATCGGCGGGGTATTTTTTATTAACGACTTTGATACCATTTGGCGAAGTCATGTATGGCGTCGCCATATTTGCTAGCTTTTGCTACCGGGTCTTGATCGCCAATCTCGGCGAGCGTACGAGTTTCACCTTCTGGCACAAAGAAGAAATCGTGCCAACGGCCATCTTTACCGCGAGATGCATTCGCAATAGTACCTTTACACTCACCGATAAAGATTTTCGGTTCGCCACCTGGTTCGCAATAACCGAAACAGTGCTCGAGTCGAGCGTTGCGATTCTTTTCGTCGCGAAGCAAATGTAAGAATTTTTCGACACCGATTTGCTTATCAAAATAGGCATTATATGGCCCCGGTAAACCACCGAGCGCATCGAGATAGAGACCGGTGTCAGACTTAAGGCAAGCTTTGCCAAGCTTATCGGCACCATATTTTACCGTAAAGGCGACAACTTCGGCGCAGGTTTTAGCTTGAATTTCGTAAAGTTCGAAATCAGGATTCATGATATCTAAATCAATGCCGTATTGATCGACGAGGATTAATTTTGCCTCGCGAAATTTAAACGGATTGCTTGTTAAGTATGTAAGTTTCATATTGTTCCTTTTAAAAATTAGTGGCGGCGAATAATAGCGCGAATAGCAAGCGCAATCAATAAAGCGACTACTGCCCCGCCCGCAACGAAGCCAGCTATAACTGGATAGTCTAGAAAGAAGATTTCATCGCGTAGATATAAGTCAACACGACCGATTTCTTTTCCGTCATATTTGGCAATATACTGTCCAACTTTCGTACCAGTCGCAACATCGCGCGTGATGATTGTCATGCCTTCATAAACATATTCGATTTTGCCATGATCGAGGTCGGCTGGTAATAAATCGCTAAATTCAGTTTCCGTATAAAGGTCCGTAGTTTCTTGAAAACTATCTTTAACTTGCAATGTTTGCGCTAAAACGCCTTTATTTATAACAGTCTGTTTTTCGAAGTGATCTTCAATATATGCATAGAGTTTTTCAGCATCATTGATATGGTCGCTAGTTTTCGGGTTAGCTCCAAGATTAATGAGCAGATAATCTACACCTTCAATCGTAGATGTCGAGGCTAAACAGCGCCCCGCCTCACCAGTGTATCCAGTTTTTCCGCCTTTGATATGCGCACGTGGCTTGTATGACTTCTCAATTTTCTTGTCGATAGACTTCATATCCCATTCGGCAGTTTCAAAAATCTTTACAAAAGTTGGATTCTTTAATGCTTCTTGAAGAATGACAGCCATATCGCTAGCCGTAGAATAGTTGTCATAGTCCATGCCGGTCGGATTACTGAAGTGCGTGTTTTTGAGTCCGAGTTTCGCCGCGCGTTGGTTCATCAATGTAGCAAAATCTGCAATTGAGCCACTAGTTGAATATGCCAAAGCCTGCGCTGCGTCGCCAGCCGACGGCAACAATAATGCGTATAGCAAATCTTCGACGGTAACCTTCTGCCCTACTTGTAAACCAACTACGAGATAGTCGTATAGATTGCTAATCATTGGTCGCGTAATCGTGACTACTTCGTCAAGTTTACGATTTTCGAGTACGACGATTGCGGTCATAATTTTCGACAAGGAGGCCACTTTTACGACTTTATCGGCGTCTTTCGACATCACGACTTGCTGGTGTGTTGTATCAATCAAAAGATATTCTTGCGAACCAAGCTGGAGTTCGTTGATTACCAGACTCGCATCAAGATTGATGGCCTGAGCAGGTCGACAAAATAGACAGCAAATCCCTAGCAATGCAGTCAAAAAGCAGATTATTTTGCGCATAACTATATTTTACAACAATGCAAATTTAAATTGGCTTACATGCCAGGAATCTTGAAGGCGCTTGGGTCGTCTGGATATACTTGATCTTGCATGACCGGATTCTGCTGAATGTATCCAGAGCCGGCCGGAACTGGTTCGGATATAATTGGCGCAGGTACAGCTTCAACTTGCGGAGCTGGCATCTGAGGCGCTTGCATAACTGGGGCTTGTGGCATTTGCGGAGCCATTGCTGGAGCTGCCTGTGGCATCTGCGGAGTTTGCATGACTGGATTAGTGGCCTGAATCTGTTGCGCGAAAGCCTGTGCGGTTGGGGCCTCGGCTGGCGCAGCAGCAACTGTGGCCGGAGCAGCGGCTGGATCAAATGGAGCTGGCGGTGGTGGCAGAATTGTGCTAGCATCTGGCATTGGCAATGGGGCGATATACTCTGCGGCAGCTTCTGGAGCTGGCATCTGAGGTGCTTGCATAACTGGGGCTTGTGGCATTTGCGGAGCCATTGCTGGAGCTGCCTGTGGCATCTGCGGAGCCATTGCTGGCATCTGAGGAACCTGAGCCATCTGAGGCGCCATAGCCGGTGCGGTTTGTGGCATTTGCGGTGCCATTGCTGGCATCTGAGGAACCTGTGGAGCCATTGCTGGCATCTGAGGTGCTTGCGGAGCATTATTTGCAGCGGCAAGTTCAGCTGACATCATCGCAGCATAATCATGAGGTGGTGTTGGTGCATGAATGCCATCACCGATCGGCTGTATATTCTTCAATCCACTCACGGACGATGCTGGGGCTGGAGCTTCAGAAGCTTGGCGCAATTCAGCCATTACTTGCTCTGTGGCGACACCACTTGGATTGGTCGATTGATTTACAATGCGCTCAAGTTCACTTTGGACGTTATTTGCACTATTAGCGGCTTGTTGCGCGGCGGCGGCAGCGGCGGCTTTTTGTAAAGCAGCGTCGATTGCGTCTTCAGCTTCATTAACAGGTTCTTCAACTTCGTCCATAGCGGCGCCAGGAACAACTGGACCTTCATGGGCTGGCTTATTAGCGTCCGGAACAGCATCTGGTGCAACTACTACGCTAGATGCGGCTGGTTTATCATCTTCGTCCGGATTAAAATCGACGGCACCATGACGCAAATCAATAACCGACTCGTCATTCGCTGGAGCTGGGACTGGAGTTTCTGGTACAGGAGCCGGAATTGGCTCTGGGATTGGTGCCGGGGCTGGGGCTGGCGTTTCTGGAGCTGGGGCTGGAGCTGGTTCGGCCGGAGTTTCTGGAGCTGGTTCTAGCTCTTTTTCTTTGGCTTCTAATTCTTCCATGTCTACTGCGCCAGACATATTTTCTTCTGGAGCATCATTGGCAGGTTCTGGGGCTGGTTCAGATACTGGTTCAGCTGGAGCTTCTGGTGCTGGTTCGGCCGGAGTTTCTGGAGCTGGTTCAGACTTCTCTTTTGCCTCCATATCAACTTCGCCAGACACGTCAGTAGTGGCGCCCGCCACGATATCGACAGGAATGCTCGACGAAATCAACTGCTGATCGGCGCCAGCGGTCATCAACATACTAGCGACGCTCATCGTATTCGCGGAAGTGTGCTCATTCGAGAAGCGATTCGTTGCAGCAACGATACCGGCCATTAAGGCAGTGGCGACAGTTTTATCAACAATGTTTTCTTCAGTGTTGTCGAATTTGTCGGTCAATAAGGCAATCATTTCAGATACGGACGAGGCCTTCGGGTCACCCCATTCAATATCGCCGAATTTGCCTGGCTCATGTGCGGAAATATTAATCGAGCTAGCGTCGTGCTTGATGCGCCCATATTCACTCAAAGCCGCATCGAGCTCGCCTTCGCCTTTAACGTTCAACGAAATGATTAAATCGACGTTGTAATCACCATGACTAAACTCAAGATCGCTCTCTTCGATGTTGGTGCGATAAGGCGTGATGAAAACTTTGACGAAATCACCTTCAATCTTGTAGCGAAGATGGTCAGCCTTCTCTTTGTCGAGTGCGATAATGAAGTCTTGTAAGCTATTCGTGTTTACTTCAAAGGTCTTTTCAGGCTCAAGGAATTCAATAGCATTCGGAACGGCGCCGGAGAAAATAGCAGTAGCATGCTTCCCCATCTTATCTAAGATGAAGGTTAAACCAATAGCGGCCGACAGTTCATCAACGGACGGGTCTTTCGAGAGCGCAACAAGAACATTATCGCTAGTACGAATCTTCTCAGCGACTTGATCGATTACGCTTGTTTTGACCGGTGCAGGAGCTGGTGCCGGAGTTGGCGCAGCCTGTGGAGCGGCTTTCTTATCTGCCATATTTTTATGTTTTCTGTTTATTTTTGACCTTTTATAGCCTTAATTTAGCATAATCTTTTTATAAATGCAAGGCCTTTTCTGTTCTACCCTTTACTTTTTGGTATTTTTAGAATATAATATATCTCAATTGAAAATAATAATTTAAGGAAAAGTATTTAAATGCCGATTATTAAATCCGCAAAGAAGGCTGCGCGCCAAGCAGAAAAGCGCCGTAGCAACAACCAAGCGATCAAGAAGATCATCCGCGGTGCTTTGAAAGATTTCCGCGCTAACCCAACTGCCGAAAAGATGTCTGTAGTTCAATCCGAGTACGACAAGGCCGTTAAAAAAGGTTTGATGAAGAAAAACACTGCTAGCCGCCGCAAAGCTAAACTTGCCGCTTTTGCTAAAGCTAACAATGTAAAGATGGCCGCCGCTAAGAAAGCTGCTCCAAAAGCTGAAAAGCCAGCCGCAGAAAAGAAAGCTCCAGCCAAGAAAACTGCAACTAAGACCGCTGCTAAGAAGCCAGCTGCTAAAAAGACTGCAACCAAGAAGGCTGCTGAGAAATAAAAATTAGCTATTCAAAATAACCCACCGCTTTGACGGTGGGTTTTTGTTTATCCAGCAACAGTGTCGTGTAATGATGAATCGAGTAGTTCGCCGTAAGTTTGCGCAACTGGCTTTGTATTCTTAACGTTAAGCACCTTATAGGTTTCGAGCAAATCATTGTATGCTTCGATCGGATCATCATTGTCGCTCAAATCCGATTCAATCTTTGCATAGTAGCCAGGAAGGTTATCGATTTTGTCGATGTAGATTTTAATCGTATCGCCCATATTGAGCTCTTCCCGCTTGCGTGCGACTTCGTATTTTAGCTCATAACCCAATTGATATACGATATGAGCCGCTTCAGTATAATCCTTCACGATGATTGAATTCACCACGTCGAATTTCTTATCTTCGAAGTGACGGCGTAGTACTAAGGCATAAATTGCATCTTTGTTTGGATCTTTAACAATAGTGCGAAGAGATAAGCGTGGCTGAGATTTTTCGCGATTAAAACCACGAGGCACAAAAATACGATCATGCTGCCAGTAAGGCTCGCTGAATTTAAAATCAATCTCACTTAGCGTATCGACAAAATCAATACGGCTGTTTAATTTCATTTTGACGATGGATTTTTTCATGCTCCTCCTTCCAGCGTGGCGCCCTCACGGGCTTTATTGGCCCATTCGTCCGCAGCTTCATTACCATCCGTGCCCACATGGCCACGCGTCCATTCGAGTTTAATGTCTGGCTTAGCGCAATATAAATCATATAGCTCTTGTACGAGCTCAAGATTTTTTATCTCGCCAGTCTTTTTCTTCCAGCCGTTGCGTTTCCAGCCAGCAGCCCACTTGGTGACAACATTCACCCAGAACTCACTATCGGTGCTGATTACGTCGCCCGCTTGGGCAATTTTATAAGCAGCAATCAAAGC
This sequence comes from uncultured Candidatus Saccharibacteria bacterium, assembly GCA_947306745.1. Classification (GTDB taxonomy): domain Bacteria; phylum Patescibacteriota; class Saccharimonadia; order Saccharimonadales; family Saccharimonadaceae; genus UBA2834. The sequence continues at coordinate 5,083 of CAMZHH010000007.1, read as the reverse complement.
CTGGGCTTCCATGCGAATATTCGTAGAGTCTTTTTCGCGCCCGAGCGCAACTGGTGCGCCATCAAGAATCACGGCATACCCACCAGGGCCAGGATTTGGACTTGCGCTACCATCTGTGAAGTAATGTGACATATTTTTATTGTATCATCACTCCCCCGTTAAGCGGTAGCATCTTGATTTTTAAGATAAAATATGCTATAATAGAATAGTTCATCACCGAACGAGGCCGTGAACATTTGGTTTTTGTTCGGAGAAAAAACGAGAGGAGTTTTGCTCGTGAAAGTTCTTTTAATCTTGGGAGTTATCTTATCCGTCATTTCGTTAGTCGGCTTTTGCATCGCCTTTAGCAAGAATAGCCGCGGTTGGTGTGCATTGTGCTTCGCAATCATGCTGATTGTGGCTGTTAGTGCATTGTACGGCTCATTTGCTGTAAGTCCGGACGTCGAAACCTATCGCGTGGCCTATCATGCGGAAGACAACCTGGTACTAATCAGCGACACGAACGGAAAAACCGTACGCATGGATTTAAGTAAAATATCACACGCGACCGCCTCTTATGAGGTAGGCGACACTGTTCAAATCCTAGTAAATGCCTTCGGTACTCCGTTATACTTGAATGATGGCGATACTATCGTCGTACGATCACTTGGCGAGAATTGATGACTCCACCGCACCGTGCCGTGCTCTTCAGAGTGCGACACGGTATTTTTTATGCTAGAATAGGTGCATGCCCGCGTGGCGGAATTGGCAGACGCGCTAGCTTCAGGTGCTAGTGCCCTCACGGGCGTGCTGGTTCAACTCCAGTCGCGGGCACCATTTGTTTTACGGTCTTAGTGCCGTATTTTTTATACCTTCAAAATACCAGCCCCGAAGGGCTGGTTTTTTGATTAATGTTTGTTTTTAAACTAGATTAATCCGGCGTACCGAAGTTGTCGCAGGATGAACGTGAGGTCGAGACAGACGTGGCACCCATTGTGGAAGTTTGAGATATACAGTTATTCGTAACGTAATAGTTCTTTTCAATCTTGCTATCGCCGCTGCCCATGACGGTCAACTCAGCATCTGGCTGTGGGAAATAAGTATCGATCATCTCCATGCGAGTCTCGACGCGGCGAAGAAGATCATTTGCACGACCAGTAGAGTCCACAAGAGACTGAACGCCAGAGAATTTCATTGGTGTACATTGACCTTTTGAGGCATATCTAGTTCTGTCACCACAGCTATAGAGTTTAACCTCGAAGGTGGTCTCTGGAGCGCCATAAGGGTTACTAATACGAAGTAGACTGGTTGCCATATTGCGTTCGTTCGCGCTATTTACGCTAGCGCCTTCAACATTGTATCTACCGGAAATTACTGATGGGATTACGATTTCGGCGGTACAAGCATAGCCACTAGTGAACGAAGTTCCCCTGAGAGCCTGACACTTCACGTCTGTTGGGACGTTGTTACCTTTCATCGCTGAAGCGACAAAGCCAGAAGTGTTGTAGTCTGAACCGATAATCGAAATATCGCCAGATGCTTCATAAGGGCGCAGGATAATAGAGCCGCGGTTAGTTTGACCATTGTTACCAGCCTCGTAGAACTGCGCGAGCGCAAAGGTCGTAGAGGTCTGGAATAGCTCAATCTTGAGAGCTGGTGGCAAAGTGCCGGTAGCCCCGAAGCCCTTGATGGTGTTTTCGGCTAGGCTGAAGGTGTTGTCGCGTGTTTTTGTATAGTTCGCCGTCACTGATGAACCGCGAATGTTGCTATATTCCTTGCCACTACCAACGAAGCTTGCGTAGTTAGTAATACTACCATTCGTAGCGTTGCTGGCATCATCATCGCTAAACCAGCTGATAACCATACGGTCAATGCTATTTTGGTTCAAACCTTTCTCGTTATTGAGGGCGCGCAACGGAACATACTTCGACATGTTGTTGTTATTAAGCTTCGAGATATAATCATCCGTATCGACGGCCACCTTCACGCAAGTATAAGCCTGATCAATAGCCTTACTCGTTTGCTCGACGAAGCGGTTATTTGTTTGAGAGGAAGAAATGAGGGTTTCTTGATCGCCAAGTGGACGGCGCAGAGCGGTTTTGACGATATCGCAGTCGTCATTTGCATCAGTGGCCTGGAAGGTACTACGGAGATGTTCGCATTCGCCTCTGCCATAAATCTGATCGATCTTGTTGTTAGTGCTGATACAGTTCTGATACTTCAAGAGAGCAATTTTAGCATCCTCTACGCCAGCCATAGCAGAGTTATAAGCCGATTGAGACAAGCTATAGTTGGTAGTTTGATTGGCTTCAGAAACCATAATGCGCACGAAGCTAAGCGCAATGATACTCAGAAGCATTGTGGTGAAGATGACGATATAAATCGACGCCGCACCTTCTCTAGTATTTTGTGATTTTTCCATATTTCTCCCTTTTACTTTGTACCATAACCACCCTGAGTGGTTGACTCGCCGGTCTGACGAATTACGAAATCGAAACGGTTCACTGCGCAGTAATTAAAGTCTTGGTTGGAATACTCGCCGGATTTCGGGTTGTCCACGCTCCTACAATAATCGCCATTTGCGTTAATGTTAATACCGCCACGCGTAGTTGCGATAATGAAACTGATAGAATATAAGGTATGTAGTGTAGATTCACTCTGCATGGCTGGATAGACCGTTAAGTCATAGAGAGCAAGATCGTTTTCGTCGCTATTAATGAGGTTAATGATATTGCCGGCAGGAATAGAAATACTCTTAATCTTATTCGTAGATGCATCTGTGGCGCAGAATTGTCTTGAAGTATCCGGAATGCGGATAAACTTATAAATCTGATTATTTACCAATACGGCATTATTCTTATCTTTGTTTTTAACCGTATCAGCAGTATTCCATATGTAATCATAGCTACCGGTACAGAAGATACCAGAGGTTTGTTGGCTTTTATCACCACCTTTCTGGTTGTAAAGGAAATACTTCTTTCTAGCATTGAAAATCTGCTCATTCGTAATGTTATCAGTACCAGTGGCTAAAGTCGGATTGATGTTTGCGACGATTTGCGATGCACTAACGGTTTGCGTCATTTCGTCCATAATCTCACGACCAGTCGAGTTAATAGCGCGAATAACCAAACCCTTCTGATAGATTTGCGAAATCTGAATGGTTAGCATACAGACCGCAACAAGAATAATACTAATAAAGATAAGGCTAATGCTAAATTCGATAATCGTGAAGCCTTTTTTATTCTGTTGAAGATTCTTCTTGATCATTCCTGAATAACCTCCGGATTATAAAGACGCATAATCGTCGTAATCGTTGATGGGGCCGTAGTACCAGCAGCTTGCCAGCACGTACGGATATAGAAATCGAAATACTCGGAGCGGTTTTTATCGTTTTGATTACTAAATACAGCGATTACCCAGATACCCTCAGCGCGGTTAATGAACTGATAGAGTTTTTCGTTATCGTTCTTTAGAGTGGAATCATCGTCAGCAGCGATCAAGCCACTCGCCGAAGAAGGGGTTGTACTATAAATAATGCGCGGATATAGCGATGCGGTCTTGAGACGATTAGCGCCATCTTTACCACTAACTAACATATTATCCATAATCGAAGCCGTAGTAGCAGATACGCTACCCGCATACTGATAACCACGATATTTTGGTGCAATGTCTGGCACGACTAAGCGCGGATTCACAACAAATGCACTATAGTGATCGACTTGGTTCTTGTATGCATCTGCACAAGTTTTTGCATTGTTGATGTCAAATAATTGTGCATCGGTACCGCTATTCGTAGTATTACGAGAGAGGCTTTTGATGGTGTCCCATATTTTCTTAAACTGCATATTACCTGAAGTAAAGTTGCGCTCAGAAAGATAGTTGTTATGGATAAAGCGTAAAGCTTCAGCCTGAGAATCCATCGCCGTGCGCGCCATTGTAACCTCGAGTGTACGTTGCGCCGTATTGAGGCCATTGTTCATGAGGCCGATATTAACGATTGCGACGAGTGCAAAAATAGTAATGCAAATACAGACTTCTACAATTGTGTCGCCATGCTTAGTCTTTTTTACTGACATTGTTTAAACTTATCGCTTTCTGTATCTATTAATTCAACTGCAAGCGAGCTACTACCGCCTGCATGCACTCTAATCTGTCTACGATGTCCATCATAGGTCATACCGTCGCCCGCCTCGACGCAGAGGATTAAGTCATGGGTGCTATCTGAATGAAAATTGGCGTCAGTAATATACTTATAAATACCCTCGTTATTGAGTTTAACGTTATTCGCACTACTACAATTCAAAGGATTTTTCTCATATTTCTCATAACTTATTGCCTCAAGGTTTCCCTCTGGATCGCGTGATGACGTAGGATCTTCGACAACGCCATCCCAGACATAGGTATGTATACTACCATTGCGTGGTGAGCGATATATTAGCAAAGTAGCGCGCACGCTTTTATCTTTGTTATCTATCTTCGTTAGCTTCGAACCCCATTTCATCGTATAAAGACTCATTTCTCCGCCGGTCGTAATCTTGCAATTTGTCGCATTCGAACCAATTGCTACAAGATTGTTGGCCTGCGCATATTGCAAAACTTGCAGCTCAGTCTTACCACTCAAATCCTCGCGGCTAACATCGCGCCCGAGCAAAGTGGTGGTCTCAATTGTGTCTTTATGAATACTAGCAACTACACCGAGCACGATACAGTTACTGCGGCCACGGTTAACGTTAGCCTTATCGCCAATCTCATTACTTCCACTCGCTAAACCATAGCAAGCAGAGTTAGACTTATCGCGAATCTCGACTTGGGGATTATAGACAAGAGAATATAGGCTGCGTAGCTGCTCTGCTACATCCTGGACAGCGTCTTTGTAACGCTGGCGTGCAAGGTTGCCGCTAAAGCCTGCAACAAGACCGACGAACAACAAGCCAGTTAATGCTAAAACAAGCATCACTTCAATGATCGTAAAGCCTTTTTGTTTGCTATGCCTCACCTTGCCCTCCATTTTTTATATTATACACTAGCGTTTTACATTTTGCTTATGGTTTTTTAGTACCTCACCGGTAATTCACGAGAGAAGACGGTGGTTAGAATACTGTTG
>CAMZHH010000006.1 GCA_947306745.1 uncultured Candidatus Saccharibacteria bacterium | reverse complement strand
GGCCTGGTAGCTCAATGGATAGAGCAACTCCGTCCTAAGGAGGAGGTTGTGCGTTCGACTCGCACCCGGGTCACCATTTTGATGTTATAATATGCTTATGGATTTTGAAGGCCAGCGTAGTGGAGAAGAGGTAATCTTCGTTTTTCGCCGTCATATCGTGACTGCTTGGAAGGGGTTGGTGTTTATGCTAGTGATGGTGGGTTTAGGTTATTTGCCGGTGTTGGGTTGGCCGAATATTAGCCAGATTTATTTTGTCTGGGCCGGGATTGGTGTAATTGGTTTGCTCGGTTTTCTAAAAAGTCTAGTCTTGTGGCATTTTAGTTACTATATGATTACGAATCAACGCCTGCGCCAGGTTCGCCAGAAGGGGATATTTACGAAGACCGTGGTGGATCTTGATTTGGAAAAGATTCAGAGTAGCTCTTTTGGCGTACACGGGATGTTTGCGACGATGTTTAATTACGGCACGATTTTAGTACAGACTGGTGCAGGAGATTTAATCTTAAGCGCGGTAAGCAAACCTGAAACAGTGTATAATGAATTAGAAGACGCCGTACATAATGCACGGAAAGGTTCACATGAGTAAAATTACAGAAAAAATCAAAGAAAAGCGCGAGAAGAAAGCGAAAGGTACTAGTATTACTCAGCAAAACATCGAGGAAAGCCGCGATGAAATTTTGGCAAAGGGTAAAAAATTCAAGTATCCATTTCAGTATGCGAAGCATCGTTTGATTATTAATGCGATTGCAATTGGTCTGATTGCGATTATTGTATTTGTGATTGTGGGCTGGGTGCAGTTATATAAGGCACACAACACTAGTGAAGTGATGTATCGTTTTACGCGCGTAATTCCACTTTCGGTAGCTGATGCGGACGGCGTGAGCGTGCGTTTTAGTGATTATCTAATGTTGTATCGTAGCTCGATTCGTTCGATTGAACGTCAGCAGGGTGAATTCGATGATTCAGAAGAATCGCAAACGCAGAAGAAGCAATTTATGCGCCAGGCTCTAAATGATGCCGAAGAATATAGTGTGGCGATGATGAAGCTCAAAGAAATTGGTAAGGAAGTTACCGATGAAGAAATTGATGCCGTAATTAAAGAACATCGTACGATTGATGGCGAATTGCGTAGCGAAGAGGCGTTTGAGGGTATTGTACGCGATAATTTTGGTTTGAGTATTAAAGAATACCGTCGTTTGATTATGCTATCTTTGTCGCGCAAGAAAGTATCAATTGAATTAGATAAAGACGCCTCGAAGAAAGCAGAGAAGGTAGAGGAATTAATTACCGCTAATAATAACGATTTTAAAGCTGTGGCAGACGTACTTAAGGAAGATAAATCAATTACTTTTGAGGAAGTGACCGACGTTAGCTATGATAATCTCGATAACGGTCGCGTGGCGGAAGCAGTGAAACTCGAGAATGTGGGCGACGTATCGAAGCGAATTTATTCCAAGAACGGTGATGGCTATTATTACATCAAACTTACCGCTAAATCCGATACTACGGTTAGCTATCAATCGATTTGGATTCAATTTAAGTGGTTTGGTAATTTGATGCAGAAGATGCGCGATGAAGGCAAGATTGTAGAGAAGATTACGATTGATATCGACACAAATGCCGATGCGGAAACGGATGAAGATACTTCAGAAGAGTCCGCTACTGAGCAAGAAGAAAACAAGGAAGAATAAAAAATAGCCCCTCTTACACGGGGGCTATTTTTGACGGAAAGTATATAGCGCAATGCTGGTGGCGACGGAGAGATTGAGGCTGTCGACGTTTGGGCTCTGCGGTATAAAAATAGGCTGTGCGATTTTGGCGAATTCGACTGGAAGACCGGAAGCTTCGTTGCCGAAGATTAGAGCGAAGTAGCTATCCTCTAGACTGAGCTGCTGTAATTGTTTGGCGTTTTGGTCAAGCATAAAGGCATAGAGCGCGCGTTTTCGGCCATCGGTTTCACCGTATTGGCTCTGATAATTGTCGAATGTAGGGAATTGTTGAATATTTAAATGAAAAACTGCGCCCATTGATGCGCGGATGACTTTTGGATCGTATGGGTCGACGGCCGGTGTAATGATAGCGAGATTTTTATAACCAAAAGCAACAGCGCTACGCATGATAGTGCCGAGGTTACCTGCGTCGGAAGGATTAACTAGTACGAGATGCGGAGTATCCGTGGTCCATTCGAGATTTGTATCGGGTTTGCGAAATTCGGCCATTAATAGACAGTTATCTTTCGCATTGAGAATATTGAAGGCTTTGCTGCTTTCTAAAATGTCGATATGACGCGTTTTTAGCTCCGCTATGAGCTTTGCAAGGTCTTCGCCATAAGAAATGCCTGGGCGCACAAAAACGCGCTGAATGAGCTCTGGTTGAGTTTTTAGAAGTTCATAAACAAGAGTGGCGCCAAGTGCGTAAGAGAATTCAGAGTCATGCTTATAGCGAGAAAGCTTCATATCTTTCTATTATACCATAAAAGCGCGTAAAAAGCAATGCCTAGCTGTCTTGGCCGTCGGTTTGTTCGAGCTTGTAGTCGTCCTTGATGCTCGTAACGCGGAAGCTGTTATCGGAATTGACTCGAATAGTAAATGGGCTACGATTGGTGAGGGAATGGCGAGCATTGTCAGTGTAAATATGATTAAAGCTATAGCGATAGTAACTTTTTTCGTAGAGAATTACGTCGTGAAAAGTATGATAGTTTGGCGTGTCTTGGATGATTTTTTCGGCGGCTTCGTCATTAAAATAATAGACGTAAGTGCCAGTGCAGGCGAACTCGTTATCTGGATCTTCAATCTCTACCTTGTCGGCCTTACAAGATAAGTAGTCGAGGCTTACGCGTGCTAATTCTACCTTCGCGAGCGTTGGATCGGCTTTGCGGATTTTTTCAATATAGCTCGTGAGGGCATCATCAAAGTATTGAGAAGTTTGCGTAAGGGAATAGTTATCGAAGTAGATAGCACCGGTATTGCTGGAATGGCTATTTGTGCTTTTAACGAGGTAATTGTGAACAATCTTAAACGAATCGCCACCGCTAAGTTTGATTTCTTTTCCTTCTACGGTAAATGTACCATTGTCGATGCTAGGAATTAGGTAGTAGTGGTCGGTGTCAGGATTGCGCCAATAATGGAATTCGTATTTTTCGTTTGAAATGAATTTAATGTATTGATGGTAAGTGGAGTCGACGGTGAAGATACGGCCGGCGAGAGCGTCCTTGTAGGCCACTTCGTCTGGGTTAATTTGGGAGAGTGGAGAAAGGTCGACGCGAGCGGATTCTTCGAGCGTGATGATTTCGCTCTTTGTGAAGATTAATTTGTCGACGAGAATAAAAATGATGAGGCCGGCAATAATGACGGACAAGATGATGCAGATGATCGTGCTAACGTTGCGCTTTTTTGGAGTAGGGATGTTCGGTGTCTGTTGGTATTGATAGTTTGGTTGCCTTTGTTGTTGGGTTGCGCCATAAAAATAATTATTGGGCTGCATATGAGTATATTTTAACATAAGCACAGTGTGCATGGTATAATTTAGGAGAGTTTTGCGGGTATCGTATAGCGGCTATTATGTATGCTTCCCAAGCATGAGATGAGGGTCCGACTCCCTCTACCCGCACCACAAACACCCATGGGGTGTATTTTTTTTATTCCGCCCGCCTTTCGGCGTAATTCACAAAAAATCACCCCATGGGCGCACTGAAGAGGAAATTAAATAAAAAAATAGCACCCCGGAGGGTGAAATTTCTTAAAATGGCGGGCCCGACGCGACTCGAACGCGCGACCTCCTCCGTGACAGGGAGGCGCTCTAACCAACTGAGCTACGAGCCCGCATTGAGATTAGTATATACGAAAACCGAGGAGAATGCAAGTAGAAAGTCGAGGATTTGACCTAAGCGAAAAAATATGTAAAAATACTAATATAGTACCTTAAAAGTTCTCTCTGTATTATTTCTGGAGGTGGTTGTTTTGAAGAGATGTGGTATGAAGATTTTATGTGCAGTGGTGATCTTAGGATTGCTAGCTTGGGAGTATATTCCAGGGCCAAGGAAATCGACGTTAGACGCATTGACTCTTGGAGTCGACGAGGTAACGCCGCTGTCTTTGGAGCTGATCTATGAAGGCGATAAGCCTGAAGGTGTCGGCTCGGTGCAAAGTATTGCAATCACGGAAGATTATTTTGTAATTGCTGGACGCCCACGTGGAAGTGCGGCTGAAGGCGGAGAAACAAATAATCAGCTGATAATTATTGACCGGAACGATCTTTCGAACGTTACTGGCAACTTTTTTACGAGCGGTGAAACCATGGAACTTGGGCATGCTAATGGCATGACTTATAATCCAAACTCAAATGAATTAATTGCGGTGAGCATTCGAGGTAATAGCGGGGATTATAATCTCGCTGCGCGAATTAACGCGGAAGATTTTCGGATGCTCGAAACATTTGAACTGCCGACTGGCGCTACTGGTATTGCCTACGATGGAGTTGGTCAGTATTACTTACGTTCTGGCACCATGTTATATAGTACCACTGGCTTATTTGGTGGGCTTATAACCGAACAATACACGAATACGATGTTTACGAATCAAGACATTGGCTATTATCACGACAAGGCTTACTTGGTTAACTGGATTGACAAAGAAGATATGCATAACGCTTGGGAAGTTGGACTTGATATGAATGAAAATATTATCTATCAGTTTGACGTAAATACTGAGCGCTTGCGCGCATTTATCGTGAAAGAACCGTATCTTGAAATGGAGAGTATTGATTTCGCAAACGGAAAGGCATACGTGCTAATGAACGGGACCGGACTAACGCAGAATCGATATTTTATCTACGAAGCAAAATTCAATCAAAGCGATATTGACTGAGAGAACTAATGAGCCCGGCGGAATGCTGGGCTCTTTTGATAGATTGTGATATAATAATCGTACGGACGCCGTTGTAGCTCAGCTGGCAGAGCAGCTCATTCGTAACGAGCAGGTCGCTGGTTCGATCCCAGTCAACGGCTCCATTTTTTGTTGCTTATTTTTTATTCTTTGCTTCTGAGGCGCGGCGAATAAAGTTTAGAACCGATGGAACGGCGGCCATGGCGAGAGTTCCGATTAGGAGTAGGTCAAACGTTAGGTTAGACATATTGTGCATCATTTCTTGTCGCACGTTATAAAGTAGGCTTGGAATCAAGATGAGAATGAAGATGATTTTGACGGCCGAGCTGGCGAAAGAGAAGAATTGACCGCCTTTAATGATATCGAAAGTGATTAGCAAATCGGTAATAATGATAGCGAGAGCGATGACTGATGGCCAAATGAAGATAACGCCTAGCCGAGCCATATAGTCGGCGTTGATGCTATTAATGCCACCCCATAGGCCATAGAGCGCGGCGAGGGCGGGAAGAATACTGCAGATGATGGACACGGTTTTTCGAATCGTGTCGGATTTTTTGGCGGTTTTGCTCATATTTTAACCCCTCCCCACTCCACGACAGTGAAGCCAGTGCGGGTCGGCGTGGTGAGCTTTTGTTCAGTGATGTCGATTGGCGCGTCAAGCGGTTTATAATCCATGATGACGCGGATGAGTGTGTCTGGGTTTGGATTGATTTCGAGCGGCATATAAGAATTGATTTCGGCGAGCGTTTCGAATCGAATGTAGTTGTAGTTATTTTGTTCAAGAATTGGAAGCCAGTAGATGATGAATTCTTCGGCCTCGCGGTCGGTAAGACCGAGCTTTGCGAGCTTGGCCTCTAGGAAGCTGGCCATGTCGGCGCCTTTGACGATAAAACCATCTTCATGCATTTTGGCGTTACGATTGGCGCCTTCCCAGTAGAGGGAATAGAGTTCGCGGCCGGTGGTTTTGTCGATTAGCTTGCCGGTCGGATCGGCAGTAACCTGCCAGACATCTTGGTATTTTGGATAGCTGCTAGTAATCAGTTCTGGATGAGCGAGCTTTACGGTCACGTCGATAGTTGAAGTTGGGTAGAGGTAAATAATCGGCTTTTTAACCTCATATAGATTATTGTTTTCTTCGCAGGCGGAATTTCGCGGGGTCGTTTCTTTGGTGATTTGAATTTTTTGTGTGTCTGGCGCAACTGGAATCAAGTAATAGGCGAAATCGCGATAAACGCCACCTTCACTACATAGTTCGGTGTAGCTGATGCCGATTTTAATATGGTCGCTATCTTCATAAGTGTAGTAATCTGGCGTGACGTCTTTTTGAGAAAAAATATTATAGTAAACGACGACTAGAGCGTATGAATTATTTTCAAAATCAAAATCATCGGTCGAGTCGATTTCAAAGTCTTTTTCGACGTCTTCTAGGGTGGAATAGATTTTGCCGGTTTGAAGATTTGGCGCGAGGTCTTCTATACTAGTCACTTCAATGAAGTCAGATTCGCCATTTTGCGGAATATGGTGATTGGAATTAAGAGTGGTAAATATTAATATAATGCCGCCAATAATACCGGCAATGACGATGAAGATTGTCGTGACAATTGGCGCATAATCCTTTTTTGGTTCTTGCGAAGTGCTCATGCTTTTATTGTAGCATGAGGCTATTTTTTGTGGCGGAGTAGACTACGTTTTTTAGCTTTCGGCGATTCGTGAAATGCTTTGCCAGTAAGCTTTTCGTCAATTAAATCTTTTATAATAACTTGTTTATCCGACTCAATTTCAAATTGATGTTCGCTTTTGTCAGTGGCCGTGAGGAATTGGTACGAATATTGTCCGCATGGTAAATTACGTGCACCAGCTTGGCCGTTTTCGTTAGTTTTGAGCTCAACAATTTCATCGCCATTTGCTTTACGAATCTTAATTTTTTGATTTGGAATTGGCAATTCGTTTTGATCAAGCAATTGAAAAGCGATGCCTCCTTTTGGATAGGCAATGGTAACGGTAGTATGTAAATCTGGTTGTTCTGGGCTGAGATAAAAATGGTAGAGGTAAGGGTCGTTAATATAGTTTGCGTCTCGATAGTATTTTGGAGTGCTAATTGATTTATATAAATAATGCATACCGTATAGGACGTTTAGAATAACCGATGCTTTGCCTTGTTCGTCGGTAACGACTTCGGCTAGGAAATGTCCATCTGCGTCATAGACACGGAGGGTAACATCTTTTAATGGACAATGGTCTTCGTTGATGTAGGTGAAATTAATGCTGCCGGAAGGTATATCTAGAAAGCCATCATCAGCTAAATTGAATGACTGAACTAAATATGTCAACTTTTCAGCCGAAGAGTCGGGCAGGGCTCTTAGCTTTTCTATAAAATCGGTGGTAAATTTTTTGATTTCAGAATGTTCGATTTGGCTATTTCTTGAATATGTGATTTTTGCCATCATAAAAGTTGCGTAATCATTGAATGATGATTGGGCATTATTTTGCAAAAGTTTTTCGCAAATATCGAGATATTTTTTACACTCGGAATAGTCGATGAATGCTTTATCCACGGTGAATAAATCGTAGCGATTACCAGTGAAGAGAAATGCTAAAAATGCTGCACAGGCGAAACGTGATGTGCTGTCGAAATTGTCGGACGATAAGTCTAGTTGCTCAACGAATGGTTTAAATGTGGCTGATAGTTTAGCGTATTGCAAGATATCGAAACGATCTGATTGGTTAGTAATTTCCGCCCAGGCTTGATTGACGGTTTCTGTGATTGATTCGGGAGTTCCAGATAGTGATTCGCAACGGATTAAGGTTTTGTAATAATCTTTTTTCTGTTTACTGATGGGCGTGATACTACGATAGTAATTAATTAATGTGGCATTGCTATAGTTGTAGTGATATTCGACGAGATATTTAAAGTTTTGATATTTTTCTGTAATAATTTTATCGGTAATTTGTTCGACGAATGTTACGATATCTTCGTTGTTTGTGTCGGAATATTTGGCTAGGACTAATGAAATAGGTAGTAGGCCAAGGTATTTTTGATTTTGGTAATAAAAATTCGCATCATACGAATGACTGAATATGTATTTTGGCAGTACGTGATTGAATTTTCTGTTCAGTTCGTCAGCAATGGCTTCCAGAGCGTTTTGGTTTTCTTTATTTGTTAAGATTTTTCGTTCGTATAATGTTAGAAAATCCGAATATTGCTTTTCTTCTAAATAATATGCGCCGAGTTGATTGAGAATTTTCTGATACAAATCTTCATCGCAATTAGTGCGGAAGATTTGTGAAATTGTATTTTGGATGTAGTAATTATCATTATTGTCGATCGAAATAACGGATAGATTTAACAATTTCTGGAAGCGTTCGCGTGAATAGTTTGGAATCACCTTTTCTAAGATGGTTTGGGCTTTATCTCTGCTAAAACTTTGAACGAATGATAGCACGTAAATAATTTGTTTAGTCTCTAAATCATAATCGCGCGTGTAACGTTCCATAAGTTCATCTTTGTCGTGGCCAAATTTTTCTGGAGTTACGATTTCGTTGCGGTCGAGCAGACTGTAATAACGACGCACGCAGGTGTCAACGTAAAACGGTGTACCATTGGTGAGTTTATAGATAGCTTTCTTAATATTGTCACTGGCGACGTTTTGGGCGTTCAACAATTCGAGAGTTTCCTCTTCGGAAAAATCGTGTAGTTCGTATTTATGAATAGCCGTTTTCCAGTCCTTATTTTCTTGATCCCATTTTAATTCTTCGCGACCGGCAATAATCCAAAGGCAATTTGGCATGTTTTGAATTAGGCCATTATCGCCACGAAGCCAATTGTCGTAATATGCGGTGTGGCCTTTAGTTTCGACTTCGTCGACGAGGTTTTCGAAAGTATCAATAAGGAAGAAAAATGGGTCGTTGAGCTTTTTAATGTTTTCGCGCATGTCGGCCGCAAAATAAGCGGGAAGACGTTTGATTAATTCGTCCGTGGAGAGAGACTCGATTTTTTGAACGGCAGTTTTAGGATCGTCGTCAAAAATATTGCGCACGTATGCGATGGTGGAGTCTGCGAGTTTGATAATTGAAGTTGTAAGTGCGAGTGTCTCGCTAGGGATAAAACTCGAAGCATCAAATAATAAACTTAATAACTTGCTACGCCCAATGAAAGATTCAATTTCAGCATGTTCGGTAACGCTTAGGGTGCGGCGTAGATATGCTAACATGGCAAGATCGAATTTTGGGAATTCAAAATCGTAAGCTCTCGCTAAACTGATGCTGGCGTTTTTTAGTATGAGACTAGGATTTGTATTGTTCTTTAGATCAACAAAATAATATTTTTCGTTATTTTGATTGAGAATGTCTTGAATGTGATTGAGCAGAGAGGTTTTACCAATACCGCCAATGCCGTAGTAATTTATTATATTGATGTTATTGTCAGGATAGTGCTTTTTGAAATCTTCGTATTTATAATTAAAACGTTTTAACTCTTCTTTGCGTCCGACAAAAACGGGATCCAATTCGGCGTAAGAATCAGTGGTCTTGGCTTTCATTTATTGCTCCAAATTATTTAAATTGCCTTTAAGGGAGACAGCGCCCCAAGCTTCTAGCTCGTCGCGGAATAGCTCATAAATATCATGCCAGAGATAAATAGGCTTGTTGAAATAGAAGGCGAAAGCGATTTCGGCAAAGCTATTTGGGCCGATGTAGTTTTCAGTGTCATGGGCGGTTGCATTGACGATGAGGACTTTGTCGGCTTGCTCGATAATGCGTTTGAAGTGGGCGCGAGAAGCTTCGGCTTTTGGCAGTGATTTGATACATTCTTCTGGTAGTAATACTTCGTAGCCACGCTTTTCGAGCTCTTCGCCTAGAGCGATAATTTGTGCTTTAACTTTCATGCTGCCGCAAAGGGCAATTTTCGTCTTCTTCATATCTTATTATTATACTCTTTACGTGAGTGGTATAATAGATAAGACTGTATGAAAAAGCCTAATGCGCCATATGATTACTATGAGAATCCGGAAATACATAGTATCAAAGATTTAGTTGAGCTATATAAAGACGATGAGAAGAAAATCGCCTTTATGTTCAATGATGACGGCAAAGTTAGAAAAAAGACTTTTGCTCAAACTTACGATGATGTGCGCAATTTAGCGGCGTATTTTGCAAACAAGTATAAAAATAAACATATTGCCGTGATTGGCGAGAATAGCTACAACTGGATCATAACTGCCTTGGCTATTATGATTAGTGGCAATGTGTGCGTGGCGATTGATAAAGATGGCGACGAGGAGACCATGCGTCGTCAGCTAAAGACTGCAGACGTGTATGCGATTTATTACTCGTTGAATTACTGTGAACAGGTAGAACAATACTTGCGCAATACCTTTCCGCTCGAAGAGATTGATAGTTATATTAGAGCTGGTAAGAAATTGAGTAAGAAGTTTAAAGTAGACGTCGAAGCGGATGCGATGATCTTCTTTACGTCTGGTACGACTGGTTTTAGCAAGGCTGTTGTGCTATCGCAAAAAAATATTGCAGCGGATATTTATGGCGCCTCGGCTATCTTTACACCTGGCGGAAAGGTGATTAGTTTCTTGCCATATCATCATGCTTTCGGGTTCGTTACTTCTGCATTGATGCCGTATTACTACCATAATCGTACTTTTGTGAGCGGTAGTTTGAAGCATTTAATTGATGACTTTAAGGTTGCCGAACCGGATACGGTATTTGCTGTACCAATGGTGGTAGAAACTTTGTACCGTCAAATTTGGCGCCAGGCGCGTCGTCAGAAGAGCGATAAGAAATTATCGTTCGGAATTAAATTAAGTAATGGCGCAATGAAGATTGGCATTGATATGCGCAAGAAAATTTTCGGCTCAGTGCTAAAAGAATTTGGCGGAAATTTGGAATATATTATTTGCGGCGGCGCACATCTGGACACGAAGTATATTCAATGGTTCCGCAGTATCGGTGTGGAGATTTTGAATGGCTATGGCATTACGGAATGTTCTCCGGTTGTATCGGTTAATCGTAATAATTGGCGTCGCGATGGTAGCATTGGTCAGCCTTGTCGCGGAGTAGATGTTAAGATTATTGACGGTGAAATTGTCATAAGTGGCGATATTGTAATGAAGGGGTATTATAAAGATAAGAAAGCCACTGCCGAAGTTTTGAAGAACGGTAATCTTTATACGGGTGATTTAGGCCGTATTGATGAGGATGGCTTTATCTATGTGACTGGTCGTAAAAAGAACTTGATTATTCTTAGCAACGGCGAGAACGTTAGTCCAGAGGAAATTGAGGCCGCATTGGCGCGCGATGAGGGAGTAGCAGAGGTAGCGGTTTATGAGTATGGCAATAAAATAATCGCCTCAATTTATCCAAATGACGCGTATTTTGGCGACGAAGAGTATTTTGATGATATAATTTATAAATACAACAAGGATAAAGCGAGGAACCGTCAGATTGCGATGGTCCGTTTGCGTAGTGATCCAATGCCTAGAAATAACAACGGTAAGATTCTTCGCAGTAAGCTAATAGAGGAAGATAATAATGAAGAATAAAGTCATCAATTTGATTGCCGAGACTTTGGATGTTGATAAAGAAAAACTCAACGAAAAGACGAACTTGGTGGAAGATCTCGACGTAGAATCATTGGATTTGGTTGACTTGGTAGGCGCGTTTGAGGAAGAATTTGGTGTCGAAATTCAAGATAAGGATATCAAAAGCTTACAGACTGTAGGTGATATCATTGAGTATATCGAGAAGCACCAAGAACGGGATGCGTAAAATTTATCTTAAAAAACATACTTCGTCTAAGGAATTATTAGACGAAGTTTTGCGTTTAAACGGAATTGCGAATTATAAGCTCCGCTATAACGAATACGGAAAGCCGTATTTAGAAAGTGGAGAACTGTTTTTTAATCTGAGCCATAGCGGAGAATATGTTGCTTGCGCGATATCAGATAAGGAAATTGGCATCGACATACAAAAGGTATGTATGAAAAAACATGCCATGAAAAGGATATGTACGCCAGAGGAGCTGGCATGGATAAAGACGGCGGAAGATTTCACCCGGGTGTGGGCCATTAAGGAAAGTTATGCCAAGGCGAAAGGAAAGGGAATCGCGCTTGGCTTTCATAATATTAACGCGTTAGCCTTAAAAGAAGCTGAAGTGTGGCTACAAGACGATTATGTAGTAGCATGCTATAATGAGGAATAGCTATTATGAACGTATTGTATTGTGGTGATAGAAATATCCTCGATGGCCTGATTATCTCGACGTTGTCTTTAGCAAAAAATACAAAGACGAATTTGAATATTTTTGTGATGACGATGAAAATGCGCGGCTATAAGGAAATAACCGAAAAAAGCATGCGCGAACTTGAGAAAGTCCTACAAAAGAAGAATCCAAAGCACAAAATTACCTTAATTGACGCGACTAAAGAATTTCAATCCGATATGCCGCGCGCGAATCTATCTACTTTCTTTACGCCGTATTGTTTATTGCGTCTTTATTCGGATTTAGTAGATAAATTACCAAAGAAGCTTCTGTATCTTGATACGGATGTCGTCGCGCTAAAAGAGCCGAATTTGCTCTATAAGATGGATAATTCAGAATACGAGATCATTGGCGCGGTAGATTATTATGGTCAGCACTGGATTCGCACTAATTTGCGCGAAAAAGATTATATGAATTCTGGCGTACTGTTGATGAATATGGAATTAATTCGTGAGAGCGGTCTATTTAAGAAGACGCGTAATCGAATCAAGTGGGCTAAGATGATGTTGCCAGATCAGACTTCGATTAATATTTATGCAAAGAAAAAGCTATTGGTGGATCGTAAATTTAATGAGCAGAAACAAGAGACTGGCGAGACAGTATTTCGTCATTTCTCGACTACTTTTAGATTTTGGCCGGTTTTTCATACACAGAAGATTAAACCGTGGAATATTGAGAAAATGCATAGCGTGTTGAAATGTCACGCTTTTGATGATGTCCTTGAAGAGTATCTGGCCGTGAAGGATAGGATTGAAAAATGAAAAAGAAAATAGTGCCAGTATTTTTTAGCGTTGACGAAAATTATGCACCGTATTTATCGACAGCATTGGCTTCTTTGATTGATCATACGAGCGAGAAATACCAGTATAACTTACATGTGGTATATCATAATTTAACTCGTCGTTCGTTGCGCAAGTTGCAGAAGCTAAATGTTGGTCACGAAGAAAATGTAAATATTATTGCGATAGAAATGCAAGAGACTTTGAGTGGTATTTCTGATCGCAAGTCGACACAACTGAAGGCAGATTATTTTACGCCAACGATTTATTATCGTATTTTCTTGCCGGAAATGTTTCCGCAGTATGACAAAGGTTTATATTTAGATAGCGATATTATCGTAAACGATGATGTGGCGAAGTTATTTGAGACTGATTTGAAGGGAAATCTGATTGCAGCTTGCGTAGATATGTCGACGCAGGGAAATCCGTTGTTCTGTAAATATTTTGATGATGCGGTTGGCATTCAGCACGACAGGTATTTTAATTCTGGTGTGTTGGTAATTGATTTTGAAAAATTCCGCGAAGAAGAATTTTGCGAACACTTTTTGTATTTGTTAAATAAATATGATTTTGATACGGTGGCGCCAGATCAGGATTACTTAAATGCAATGTGCGTGGGTCGCGTAAAATATTTGGATATTGCATGGAATGCAATGCCAACACCGGATCATCATCCGATGAAAGACCCAAAAATTGTGCACTATAACTTATTCTTTAAGCCATGGCATTATGACGGTACGGATTACGAAGAATTATTTTGGGAGTATGCAAAGCACTCGGCATTTTATAAAACCATTGAGAAAGAAAAGAAAACTTTCTCAAAGAAGAGCGTAAAGGGAGATGAAGAACGCTTGGCGCAAATGACGGAACGCGTTAAAGAAATTTTGAAGGCCGAAGTGACTTTTAAAAAGATTTTTGAAAGTGGGCAGGAAACGAGGAATTAGATGATTATTGGTGGCGATAAAAGTCCAGTAATTGAAAACATCAAAAAACTTGCGAAAGCAGGTAATTATAATACGAAAGCTGAATTGGATGACCCATCTTTGACTGATGAGCAAGCCGAGGAGGCGATTGAAAAATATTTTAAATATCGCAAAAATAAACTCTGGTATTTCATTAAAAGTCGTCCGGTGTTTTTGATGGAAGATATCGTTACGGCAATGCATAAAAAGCATATTAAAGTTGAAGGCTGGGAAAACTTAGATAAGATTAAAAAAGGTGCGATTATTACAAATAATCACTTTAATCCTCTCGATAGTATCTTTCCGCGTTACGTAATTAAGAAGAAATATCATAAACCAATTCACCTTGTAGCACAGGAAACAAACCTTGCGATGGAAGGTTTTAATGGTTATCTGATTTATAATCAACGTTTAGTGCCGCTACGTAAAACGCCGAATTATATCCTAAAGACTTTTATTCCAAAAATTAAAAGTATGGTTGAAAATGGCGATTTTATCGTTATCTATCCAGAAGAAGAATTGTGGTTTAACTATCGCAAACCGCGTCCATGCAAGCGTGGCACGTATTTATTTGCTGCGCAGGCCGGAGCGCCAGTTGTACCGATTTTTATTGAAATGCAGGACACCGACGAGGATGATAACGAGCAGTTTGTGAAGCTCGATTATACGATTCATATTTTGGAGCCAATTTATCCGGATCCTAAGAAGAGCCACAAAGAAAATAGTAAATTTATGGCAGAAAAAGATTACCAGGAACGCGTAGAGGCTTATGAAAAGGCGTGTGGTAAGAAGTTAGACTATAAGTTTAGTTATAGCGATATTGCGGGCTATAAGCGTGGCATTAAAAAGAATTAAGATTTCTGTTTATATTTAATATATTCGTAAGTGCTATGTTTGCAGCGACGTTTCATAGTTAGCTGTACGTAGCGCATTAAATCATTAATGTTTTGTTTGCGTGGGGCATCTTCGTCGTCATAGAATGGTCCATCGATATAGATGGTAATTTTTGGTTTTTTACGCCATGGATAAGTACTCTTTTTGTAAGTTGTGGTGGCGACGTAGATTGGTGTATGTAATTTGGCTGGATAATGAAAGGCGGCGGGATTGAATGGGCGTACGCCTGTATAATATGGCCACATGTGACTTTCTGGATATACAACGATGGCCTTCTTTTGCTTAATACGTTTTTCGATAGCGTCATTAAGTTTCTTCATATCGTGAAGATTATCTGGAATTGGTAAAGCGCCAGCCGTTGGTAATGCTTTGCCAATAATTGGTATGCCTAAATTAGCTGGGCTACAAATAATGTAAGGATGCTTAGCGAATGTGAGCACGAAAGGATTTACGACGTCGCCGAACCACTGCGTATGATTGACGTATAGAAAGTATCCTTCACGGGCGTGACGGAGAAGGTAGCGATTTTTGATTGTGATATGTGCCGTTAATTTGAGATAGCAAAGTGAAAATAAGACGACGATGGGATAAAAACACATCGCAAAAAAGCGATAAAAAGGATTACTATGTGTCCATTGATAATTCTCGGGAAGGTGAAAATCTTGGTTGCGCGTTTCGGCAAAATCTTGATCGAAGCTTTTATAGCGAATCGTCTTTGGGAATTTCATCTAAGTTTATTATAGATGAAACAGAGTAAAAATACACACAAATTGACAAGGACGATGGAGGCGCCAGCTGGAGTGGCGAATATGTATGATGCGACTAGGCCGATAATGAAGCATATGACAGATATTGCGACGGAAATGATAGTGTTTTGGCGGTAGTTTCTGGAAAATTGCATAGCACTGAGGCATGGGAAAATAATGAGACTAGAAATGAGGAGGGCGCCAAGCATTTTCATACCAATTACGATCGTAATTGCGCAAAGAATAGCTAGAATGCCCTGATAGGTATTAACTTTAATACCGATGGATTTTGCAAATACCTCATCAAAAGTAATGGCGAAAATTTGGCGTCGAAGTATTGTAAAAACAGCAATAATAATCGCGCCAAGAATTGCGCAAACAATAAGATCGTGCGTCGAAATGGCGAGGATGCTGCCAAATAAGTAGGCATTTAAATCGATATTTACGCCTTTTACGGAAACTACGAAAGTACCAATGGCGAGCGCGGATGCGGATAATGCGGCAATAATTGCGTCGCTATTAATTTTGGAGTTGTCATTAATACGAAGAATTGCAAAAGCAGCGATAATAGCAATAATAATTGAAAATTCGATTGGCGCCCAACCAAATGCGACTGCAATTGCGACGGCTCCGAAAGCGACATGCGATAGTCCATCGCCAATCATTGATTGGCGGCGTAATACAAGGCTGGAACCGATTAACGCGGCGCAGATTGAAATAATCAATCCAGCAATAAAAGCACGCTGAATGAAATCATACTGCATCATTTCAAAGAAACTAGCGAGCATGGACCCTCCTGACATATTCTGCGGTATTACCAAAGAATGGAGCATCATGGTCGAGCGATAGAATGTGATTGCCAAGTAAGTTGTGGTGATCGAGGTCATGAGTGACCATAATGATGGCGTACTGTTTATTTAATTTGGTCAGCGTTTGATAGAAATTGCGCTTCGAATCATAGTCGAGATTGTTGCTCGGTTCGTCGAGGATTAGGAGCCCATTTGCGGCCACGATTGCGCGGGCGAGGAGAACTTTTTGGCGCTGGCCACCAGATAATTGACTATATGGCCGATTTTTAAGTTTTTCGATATCGAGCTGTTTAAGCGCTTTATTGATGACAGTTTTTGGATATGGTTGGAATAATTTAGTTTGATTAAGCGCGCCGGAAGATACAATTTCAATAACCGATGCGGGGAAGTTGGCTGGAATTTGGGTATGCTGAGGTAGATAACCAATTTGGTTTGCTTTTAAGTTGTCGCCAAATTTAATTGTGCCTGAAGTTGGTTTGATTAATCCAAGGAGGCATTTTAGTAGAGTAGATTTGCCACTGCCATTTGGGCCTACAATGCAGAGAAAATCTCCACGGTCGACTTTGAAATTTAGCTTATCAAAAACAGGATGATCGTGATAATGAAAACTCAGATTTTTTACTTCAACGATGCTCATTTAGCTTTCCTGAAGAGCCTTTAAATTGCGTTCATAGATAACGGCCATTGTGGTGCCAGAATTAAAGTCGTCTTGACTAAGGTTGTGGCCGGAGTAAAGCGTACGAATCTTAACATTGGTGGCATCTACGATAGTTTGAGCGATTTTTGTGTTTGACATTTCAAGAGTATAAATGTAAGGTGTCTGATTTTTCTTAACAGTATCAATCATCTTTGCGATAGTTTCAGTATTGGCTTCGGTCTGTTCGGCACAGCCAGGGAATGCGGCGATATAATCGAGTTGATATTCTTTGGCTAAATAGCGAAATGGGAAGCGATCGGCGACGATGATTGGCTGTGTAATTTTTGCCTCGCGATATTGTTGGTCGAGATCGCGGATAGTTTCGCCGTAAATAGATAGATTATCATATAAAGCAGTATTTAATTCTGGATATTTTGCGCTAATTTGGCTTTTAGCATAACTGAGCATTGAAAGATAGTTCGTAGGGGAGGTCCAAATGTGCTCATCGATTTTATCGGTATCGTCTGTCTCGGCGATGGTTTTGACGGCATCAATGAGCTTAATAACTAATGTATTTTCGCTGAAATTGATTTTATCAACCCAGGCGTCGGATTCGCCGCCGATATAGATGAAGATGTCGGCGGATTGCGCGTCGATAATGTCTTGTGGAGACGGATCGTACTCGTGGATTTCAACGCCTGGCTTAACGAGCATTTTAATATTTGCACTAAGGCCGTAGGCGAGGGCGCGTGAGATATCATAGGTCGGAAAAGTCGTGGAAACGATTTTTATTTTGCCGTCATCGGTTTTTGGTGCAATGCGCGGTATGAACAATAATAAGCCAATAAGAACAATTACGATGCAGAGGACAGTGATGCGAAGGATGCGTTTTTTATTCATTTTGCCTCCTGACAATCGGAACAATAGCCTGGAATAGTCATTTGAAAGTTTGTAATGGTGAAACCATGCTTATGCGATGCGTGCTTGCGGAAATTGTTAAAATGACGACAGTCGACATGGATAATTTTATGGCAATTAAGGCACTCTAAATAGACATGGTTTTCGTTTTCGCATTCTTCGAGGTGGATAAAAGTTGCCGTATTGTTTTCGCCGAGATTTTTACGGAGTAGACTGTCGTTTACGAACTCATTTAAAATTCGATAAACTGTAGTGACGCCGAGATGATTTCCTTCTTCATCGATTTTCGTTACGACATCCTTAGCGGTGAAGGGAGTAGAAAAACTCTGCGCAATTTGCATGACGTAATTTCGGTTTAATATACGGTTTTTATTTGCCATTTCACACCTCTTCAAAAATGAAAATGATTTTCAATTTTTATTATAGTCATTTCTGGGACCAAAAGCAAGATTTTCTAGACAAAACTTGCGAATTGTGTATTTTTATGGTAAAATAGTCATGTTTTCTGGCGTCACGGAAAATAGTTTTCGATGAAAGTGAGGTTGGTGGAATATGAAGAGTGACGAGATCTTTGCGAAACATGAGAAGTCCAAGGAAATTGTGAGTGGGTTGATTAAGGCCCTGCATGAGAAAGCGGCATACCATCATCTTGATGGAGCTGCGATCGTGATGGGGTTTCAGACTGACCAGATTGGCTACATCGATGTTGGCATCTCCGACGTAATCCCGATCGACGAAGAGAATGGGACCGATGTTCTGAGAGGGCAGGCAGTAATTGACTACTGCAAGTGCTGCTTGAAAGAAATCGCCAATGGAGCAGAGCATTTCGATCCGATTGACTTTGATGGTCGTGGTACGATGGTGGGATGCGCCGTTCTGAAGATTGAGGATCAGACCTTCGTGGTAGTAGTTGCTACCGACTCTAGCAGGTGCGGAATTGATCACCTTCTGCATCTCGGCAACCTGTTTTGCCCGTATAGGGCATGGTATGGCACCTATGACTGTGTAGTTTGTAACTACGACTGACGCTTTTACTCTAACTTTTCCGACGGATTGACAATAATGCCGGCCCAAAGGGACCGGCTACTTTTATTTTTTTGAAATAGTTACTTTTTATTCGACATTAATTCTACGATGCTACATTTATTGAAGCGCGAAATAACTAGATAAGTGAGAAGAACAGTTGCGCCGAACGTTTCGCAGATTACGCAGATAAAATATGGAAGTAAATCTTTCTTTGATGTAGGGCCGTCAATGCCTTCGAATTGTTTTGGTGCGTTGTCGGAAATGTCGTTTTGAGTATTTTTCGTGTCGTCTTCTGACTCGCTTTCGGTAGCTGTTGTTTCTATGACCGAAGATTGATTGGCACTTGAATTGTTGCGACGCCCACGTCTATCGCTAGCAGAACCGGAATCGTCGTTTGAATCATTGTTCGGAATTTCTGGCGATTGTTGGTCATCGTTAGGTTGTTCGCCGTCTGGAATTTCCGGTGGCTGTTGGCTATTGTTTGGCATTTGGTTATTTTCATTACGATTGCCGCGCATGTTCTTATTTTGGAAGTTCCGTACGGTGGATGAATCTTCGGCGCTTTCGTTTGTGCATCCTTGATAAATGGTAAAGCCGGCCGCCGTACCGAGACAAACGATTGTGACCGACATTATAGTATTAAGTGTAATTCTAAGTGCTTGTTTCATAGATTTTTCCTTGTTTACCTTAGCAATAATAGTGGAGTAGCATGAAAGTAAGCTTAAAATTTAAGGTTGGGCTAAACATGAGCTAATTCGCATTTTTTACTCTTATATGGTAAAATAATGCAAAGCTATGAAAGAGTTAGCAGAAGATTTTAAGGCTATCGCCAAGAAAGATCGTGGTCTATTTTGGTGGATGGCGGCGCAATTTGCGTTAAGTGTTTGGCTATTTTTGTTGCCAATCATTAATTCGAATCCAAATCGTCCTAAAGTTTGGGCACGTTATTCAGATATTAATAACGGTTACGCCCAGAGTGACTGGTGGTATTTGATTTCGTTTTCGGTCATAGCTGTTGTATTAGGGATTGGGCACAATTTATTAAGTGCAAGATTATACTCTAAGCGTGGCAAGGATATCGCGCGCCTATTCTTGGGTGTCAGCATGGTGATTACTATGGTAGCACTTAAGTTTCTGATGAGTATCATTGGAGAAGGATAAATGTCAAAAGTCACAGAGATACCTACGGGTAAGCGCACGCCGCTGTATCGTTTTTTTGAGATTTTGCCTGGTATCTTAAGTTATGGGATGGTGATTTTGCTGGTCGTATTATCGGCTATTTCGCCAATTGCTGGTTCGGTATATTTGCTTTTGATTGTAATTATGAGTTTAGTGAAGGCCATTGGGGTGGCTTTTCGTACGGTTCAAGGTTATAAAGTCGTAAAAAAGGGCGTAAAGGTCAATTGGCGTAAGCGTTTGGAAGATTTAGAGGATCCAAATGATAGTTATTCGCGCCTAAAAGGTAGAAAATCGAACGAATATCAGTATGATGTACATTTGAATAATCTTTGCATGATGGCGGCGGCAGAGGAGGGTTATTTCCCGAAGCCGAGCCAAGTGTATCATGCGGTGATTATTACGATGTATAACGAAACTTTGGATGTTTTAACTCCTACTTTGGAGAGTGTTTTAAAGACGACTTATCCAAAAGACCAAATGTTTATCGTAATTGCGTACGAAGAGCGTGGCGGTCCAGAAACCGAAAAAGTAGCTAAAGTTTTGGAAAAGAACTACAAAAAGAAGTTTGGCGGTTTTATTCTTGCGAAGCACCCCGCAGATATTCCTGGAGAGGTAGTTGGTAAAGGTGGAAATATTACTAACGCAGGTAGGGTATTAAGTGAATATGTAAAGAAGCGTGGTTTGCGTTATGGTGATGTGATTGTGACGACTTTGGACTGCGATAATCGCCCACATCCGTGCTATTTCGATCAGGTCGCCTATGAGTTTATCGTGCGTGAAGATCGCAAACGTTTGAGTTATCAGCCAGTGTCATTATTTACGAATAATATTTGGGATGCACCAGCAGTAACGCGCGTGGTGGCTTGTACAAACTCTTTCTGGAACTTAATTTGTACAATGCGTCCACACGTTTTGCGCAACTTTGCTTCACACTCTCAGCCACTTGATGCGCTTGTGGAAATGAATTTTTGGAGCACGCGTACGATTGTGGAAGATGGACACCAATATTGGCGCTCACTGTTCTATTTTGACGGTGTATATGATGTGGTGCCGATTCGCGCGCCTATTTATCAAGACGCAGTATTATCGAAAGGTTTATTCAAGACATTAAAGGCGCAATGGGTGCAATTGCGTCGTTGGGATTATGGGGCTTCGGATGTGGCCTATGTTGGTACGTATATGTTCTCGAAGCAGCGTACGGTGCGTTACTTGAGTTTGGTGCCGAAATTTATTCGATTGTTAGATGGCCACGTTACTTTGGCTGCAATTGCGCCGATTGTAGCGTTTGGTGGTTGGGTGCCTTTGATGTTCCAGCTAGAATCGCGCGATTTGTTGTCGCATAACTTGCCGATGGTCGTAAGCTATATTCAGACTTTTGCGGCATGTATGCTTTCGATTTCGATTTTATTGTCTTTGAAATTATTACCTCCTCGCCCAGCTCGTTATAAAAAGACCAAAAAAATCTTCATGGTGATTCAATGGATTATTTCGCCAATTATTGCGATTGTATATTCGTCATTCTGTGCGTTCTATTCGCAGACGAGACTATTGCTTGGTTTGTATATGGAAAAATTTGACGTAACAGATAAAGCCGTCAAAAAATAACAAAAAATATTGAACTTATGCTTGGCTAATCCGTTATTGACGATATTATTGGTGATATATAAATTTTAACGGAGGAAATAGTCGATGGTGACGTGATATTTTTGATGGCAAAAATAAAAACAAATAAGGAGGTGTATGCGAAGTAAAATTCGTGAGAGTTTTTTGACATTTTCGACAATATTGATAACATTCTTGAGCGGTGGCGGGATGGCAAGTGCAATTGAAGCGCCAGTAACGCTTTCTAGCAATTCGGATAGTCCGCAAACGATTACGATTCAGCGCAGTCTGACGGGATTAAAGAATCAAGTAACAAATACTTTTACTTATGGAATCGAGGAAGCATCAGATAATCCCGCCACAGTAACTGGATTGCCGGATGATATTTATGTAAGATTCGATCATGCTTTTGCATTCGATGGCTATGCGGCTGCGAATAATTACTTAGATCTAAGCGGCGTTGGTTTCACGGAAGTAGGCGATTATACTTTTATTCTTTCGGAAACTGGCAGTACGAATGCTAGTGCGTATCCGATAGATTCGACGAAATATCATATTTACGTATCTGTACGTAATGAGTTGGATGCTAATGGCGCGCCGACAGGTAAACTAATTCCGACTTTGTCGCTTCAGGCGAAGAAAAATGGTACCGGCGATAAAGGCGACGTATTGTTCACTAGTGAAGCTGTATTAACATATGCGAAGATTACGAAGAATGTCGAAGGCAATTTAGCTCGTAGAGATCAATATTTTAAGTTTCGTGTAACTGTTGATGGCGCAAGTGATGGTGATGTGTTTACGATTTCTGGTCAGGATGAAAGTATAGAATACAACGGTGAGACCATTCAAACTTTATCGCAGTTTACAGTTGGTAATGATAATTATATTTACTTAAAACATGGACAAACTGCATTAATTGGCGCGAATGGGGACGAAATGGAAATTCCGGTTGGCGCAACGTTTACGGTAGTTGAAGATTTGTACGATGGCTATACTGCATGGATTAATGATGTAGAAACGAATACGAATAATGGGACAGTACTGGAGACGGCGAATATAAGTACTCCGGAGTCGTTAAGCGATAACAACCAAGTAAACTTCGTAAACAAAAAAGAAGCTAGTGTCTTAACTGGTATTGTTACAAAGGGTTGGCCATTTATGGTATTGGCAGGAATTTGTATAGCTGGCATATTTGCAATTCGCAAAGTCGCTTCTGCAAAAGTTAATGAAAATTAACAGGAAATATGGATATCGGTGGTGGCGTTTGGGCTGGCGTGCGCTGATAGTTAGTATGTGTATCTTAGCTATTTGTATGGCTATGGGTGTAAAAAGAATAAATAATAATCAGCTTGCGCCAGATTTGCGTGATGGTGATTTGGTATTTTATGAAAGATTATTCGCGCCGAATTTGGAGGACGTGGTGATATGGAAGAATGGCGAAGTAGGACGTTTCAATGGGGAACAGGATATCATTGGTCGCGCCGTTCTGCTTTGGCGGGGGCGCGAGATTTAAGCTATCTGGGAATTCGATTGCTATTACGAATTGGAGAAATGATTGCGGTAATAATGGCGTTGTTTATTGTGATAATTTGCTGTTATTTGTTAACGGATGCGCAGATTGTTGTGCATAGTGCAGATTTACCGCGGGAAATTGAAAAATTAGCACCAGAAAATAATAACAAAGAATTGGATTTTAAAGCATTAAAAACGATAAATGAGGATGTAATTGGATGGATTCGAGTTGATGGTACGGGGATTAATTATCCCATTTTGCAGGGTGGGGATAATGATTACTATTTGGCCAGAAATTATAAAAAAGAATGGGCGACAGCGGGGAGCGTCTTTTTAGATTATCGAAATGCGGCTGATTTTAGTGACTTATTCTCTGTGCTTTATGGACATCGAATGGGATATGGAAAAATGTTTTCAGACGTAACGAAATTTTCGGATCGTAATTATTTCGACGCGCATACTGGAGGTGAATTATATGTTGGCGATAGCAAATATCAGTTGCGTACTGTAGCATTTGCGCTAATATCCGCAGTTGAGCAAAAAGTATACGATGTCGAGCATAGTAAGAATAATATTTCTACCGTCGATTTAATTTTTAAAGAAGCAAAATATAGAAATAATATTGAAGGAGATAGATATTTATTATTGTCCACTTGCGATGCGCAAGATCGTGGGAAGCGCGACGTGCTGTTGATGTTGATAGGGCTATAATTATTCGGGTAGAAAGTGTTTTTTGTGTATCAAATGATAGGAATATGCTGCTATACTAAGCGTAAGTGGAATGTGTGAGTTGTTAATAATATTTCTATTTTTGGAGGAATATGAAAACAATTCGCCGAAGAATCGATAGGAAACGCTTTGTTTTAATTTTTGGTTTTCTTTTGACTTTGCTGATGACCACAATTATCGTGGCGAATGTGATTAATTTGCATAATTCGCGTGCAGCTGCTGTATATATGACGGCTACTATCACGGACGATAATGGCTTGGTGGATTTTTCGCAGGGAATTGATGATGCTGTAGCGAATTTTAGTTATACTCGCGTCGGTAGTAATAGTGCTGATTCGAATATATATAATGCAAAAATCTCTTTGAGAAATTTACCGAGTGGCACGAAAGATTTGGTTGTTAAATTGCCAGTTGGAATGTCGTGGGTTGATGACGGATCGTCCGATCAGAATCTTTCCGCGCAAATAGATACGAGTCGTTCTGGCGGCGTCGAAACTGTAGCTCTCGATCACGAAAAAGTATTAGGCTATGACTTTAAGAATTCTGGCACTAGGATTTATCACTTAGTTGATGGCGCGTCGGCATTATCGATTAGTATCATTGTAAAAGCCGATTCAATTATTAATACTGATTACATTGAAGATGCATTGTTAGTAAAGTTGATGGTAAATAACTCTGAGATAGAAACAGCTAGCGTCGATGTAAGCGTGCCAGATGGTAAAAGTACAGGCGGTAAATTCTACGTTACGAGTCGTAAAGTATATGTAAAACCAGGCGTGACGCATCAATCGTACGAGGGGTATTATCGTCTAGTGAGAGGAAATATCGTATTCGGTGAGTATGATGTAAAACGTTTAATTAAAAACGTAACTTACTATATGTCGGTCGATGATCCGGCGGCAAAAATTGTGCTTCAAGGTGCAGATGCTACATGGTCGATTGACGATAGCGATGCTGCGAATGGTAATTATGTAATTACAAGAACATTTGCGGCTAGTGCTAACGGCGACGGCGCGGTTCCGTATGCGATAGTAATACCAGAAGACGCTGAAGATGGAAAAATCTATCAAGTAAAAAGTAATGGTGTGACGACCTATTGGGATGATAGTGGCGAGGATGTTGTAGTTAATTTTATTAATACGCAGACTATAAGCTTTGAAGTATTGCCGTCCGGCGAAGCGGTTACGCTTAACTGGAATAGCATGGACCCGAACGATACTGAGCTGCGCATAATTTGAACTACAACTCTACGGCTAGAGTCGAAAAGTATTCGCAGGGTTCACTAGGCATTGGTTATATCAATAACAAAGGTAGTGTCGACAGTAATGACAAGACGATCAGATTCACTTTCGATAACAATGTTTTAGGCGTGCTTGCGGTAGAGCTGAGCTGTTCGCCAAATAGTAGGATTGGCGTTGTGCACGTAGTTTCGGCGAATGGTGTAACGAAGGATACTAATATAAATAAAGCTTGTAGCCAATATGGTTATGCGGGCGTTGTTACTGGTGTTGAATTAGGTTTAGAGCCGAATGACTATATTCATGAATTAGAGTATGATTTTGGTATAATTCCGGCTGGTACACAGATTCAGCGTGACGCTACGGGGTCTGAAGGTTTTGCTTATATGGGTAGACTTCTAACTGATGAAACGCCTGGCATAACGCAAATAGAATTATTTGATACAGATAATCCGGCAAATACAACTGGTGTTGCTACAATTTCAACAAAAGCCGTAAAAAATGGTACCTTGGACTTTACGAATATGGGCACGCAGGTAATTAATGCTGGTAATTCTTTGAATTTTAGTATTAATATTGCGAACTGGGCAGGCACGACGAGATATAACAATACTGTGCTGTCGCCAGTAATTTACATTCGTCAGCAAGTAAAAGATGCGAATGGCGAATTCTTGCCGATTTCTAATCAGAAATGAAAATCTATTACCATATTTCGTAATAATCGGATCTATAACTGGCTTAGTAGTAAGTTTGGTAATGAAGCGAAAATTTGCTCGAATTAGATTGTAGAAAAAAGACCGTATTTGGATTTTATAAATACGGCTTTATTGAAAAATGAAAAATTTGGTGGAGTGTAGGAGATTCGAACTCCTGACCTATTGATTGCGAACCAATCGCTCTACCAACTGAGCTAACACCCCATAGGCTTAGATAGATTATAGCATTAAATAAGAGAAAAATGCTATTATAAGAAAAGTCCAAAAAACTAGTACCTTAGAAAGTGGGGTGAAAATATGCAATCTTGGCAACTTAGCTTGAGCGCAACGGATGGAGTTCTGCTATTTCTGCACACGATGGGGTTCGTGTCGCCTGGTAATCAGTTCTTACTTGATGACTTATTGGACTATTACGGTAAGAGCGCAACCACCGAAGGCATTCATCAGATTGAGCAGGGGAAAACTCGCGTTTGTTATACGTTATGTGACGCGATCAGCTTAAGGTTCGTCATTGAGTCACGCGAGAAGCGCATTAATTCTCCGGCGGATATCCATTTGGCCGTGAATGACCAAAAAGGTGTGCGCCATTATGGCGCGAAGCAGACCGAATATGAGCTGAAATATGAACAATGGAGTCGAAAGTACCAGTGTAATGATTTAGG
The DNA here is from genome assembly GCA_947306745.1 of uncultured Candidatus Saccharibacteria bacterium. GTDB lineage: Bacteria > Patescibacteriota > Saccharimonadia > Saccharimonadales > Saccharimonadaceae > UBA2834. Next base: position 14,804 of record CAMZHH010000006.1, on the reverse strand, counting down.
TAGTGTCGTGTTGTGTGCTGAGCAAATTGTGCGCTTGATGCACATATTAAGTGAACTTCGCGACGGGTATCGAGATTGGCTGTCGTATATGGAATAAAAAGTACGACAAAACCCACATTCCCCCTGGTTTTTACCGGGGGATTTTTTAATTTTAGACATAGATGATATAATTAAGATAAACATAAGAGAGATCAACTAAATGTCTAATGCAGAACAAGATACTGGCCAAAATAAAAACAGCGAAAACAAAACCGAATGGGATTCTTTAGCAACACCATTCGATACGAGTGAGATTGAAAATCCAACTCAGGATGACCTTTCTTACGAGGCTTGGTTGAAGTCTAATGCTAATCCAGATACGGAAGCGGAAATAGAAGGCGATTCAGATATTGTTACTACACCATTCGATACGAGTGAGATTGAAAATCCAACTCAGGATGACCTTTCTTACGAGGCTTGGTTGAAGTCTAATGCTAACCCAGATTTTCCGACTGATCGTGACGGCAATCCAAATAAGCATTACGAAGGTGCTACGGCTGAAGATGCGGTTGAAGATGCAACCGAATCTGAGGATGGTCGCGAATATGATCCGACGAAGTCGCGTTGGAGCCAGATGACAGAACAAGAAAAAGAAGATCTCTTACATAAATATCCACGCCAGCAGGGTGAAAATACAAATGACTGGGGCAAGCGTATTGAAGCTTCGGAAGGTCATCGTATCTTTGGCGTAGAGGCCGAGTCGAACCAAAAAGAAGAAGATACTACTGAGGCGACTGCAGAAGCGACAACCGAAGAGGCGACTGCGGAAGCGACAACCGAAGAGACTGCTGCAACCGAAGAGGCGACTGCATCCGAAGAAGCAGCTGCATCTGAAGAGGTAGCTCCAGTTGAGACATCTAATGAAACAACTAGCGAAAGCTCCGAAAGCGATGAGGACAATGATTCTGAAGAAGCTGCGGAGCAGTCAGAGGAATCTGCGGAAGAAGTCGTAGAACAGTCGGAAGAGTCTACTGAGGAAGCTACAGAAGAGGGCGCTTCAACCAAGGAAGCTCCAGCGGTAGAAACGGAAGCTAGCCAGGAAGATGCCGAAAAGGTTAAAGAAGGTTTATTGGCGCAACTTGGCGGTGGTAAGATGGCAGAATGGGTCGAAAATGTAAAGAAGTTGACCCGTGGCCAAATGAAGGAAATGGATGTTGACGCCTTGCAGGGCTTAATTGACGAATATAATGGCGGAAATGATGGTCCAGATGGCTTGGAGGGAGTCTCTGACGGTGAAGATCTTGGCGGTGGCGATAAAACTGAGGGCTCGATGGCTGGCCAAGCAATGGATATGCCTCCAGCGGCTGAATTTTCGAATACGAATGAATATACGGTGTCTGCAGAAACGTATAATGTTGATACGAGCGAGGTAGATGGCATTGCGGTCGAACGTGCCGAGGATGGCGTGGAATCATTTGAGGACGAGACCGAGAAGCTCAATTCTAGAATGGATTCCATCTTGAGTTATCAAGAACAAAGTGGCGTTTGGGAAGCTATGAGTAAACTGCTCGATAAGTGCAGTGAGGGCGTAAAGAATACCGTAGACTATGCGCGCAAGGAGCGTTCAGTCGCTCGCATGAAGGATATTATCGCGCAACATCGCCAAGAGCTACGCAGAATGCCACTCTTTACATTGCCGTGGTCTGAAGCGAGAGCACGTAAGAACGTCCTACGCGCAACAATTGAATCCTCAGTTAAGTCTTTGAATTACTATGAAGAAGAGTTGAAGAAAGCGGAATCCAGCTTACCGGAGTCGCTATCTGACGAGGAACAAGGCCAGGTAGATACGTTCGGCAGAATGGATGCGCGCATGGATAGAATCAATGCCGATTTGCATACGCGTGGTTATTTGGGCGATATCAGAATGCGCGAGAAATGGATTCGCGACCAAGAGCAATCTATTGCTAACGGTTCAGACGGCATTAATGCGCCAAGTGTAGAGAAACGCAAGGCATTTATTGCGAAGACTAGACTAGAGATAGCAGGTTTCCAGGCATCAATTGATAACTACCAGGAAGCACATCCTGACTTTGTATTGAGACCAGCCGACGGCTTCAAGAACCCGAGCTACGAAGATATTATGAATGGATATGATAATTCTCCAGATGTAGTCTTGGACGACGAAGACGAAGACGTAGAAGATCTCGACGCTGCGGCGTAGTATACTAGATAGATGAAGATCTATCTAGTGCGCCACGGCCAAACAGATTGGAATCTGCGCGGGATTGTGCAGGGGCAAACTGATGTGCCGTTGAATGAAACCGGTATTGCGCAGGCGCGAGTTTTACGCGATAAGATTCGCGGGATAGATTTTGATATTTGTTACTCTTCGCCATTGAAACGGGCGGCCGAAACTGCAATGATTGCAGTAGGGAAACGTTGTAGTATTCGTTATGACGATTTGCTAAAGGAGCGTTATTTCGGTGAATTTGAGGGGAGACCTGGTGCCGAGATGCGTGAGCGAGCGCCAAATATCGGTGATTTTAAGATTAATACGAACTTTGGCGGTATTGAGCCGGTTAAAGATTTGTTAGCACGGGCGGAAGATTTTCTAGCAAAGATTAAGCGTGAATGCGCAGGCATGGAGAACGTCCTCATTGTGGGGCACGGCTCGATGTTGAAAGCGATTCATTTTGCGATTATTGGCTGGGATGAGGATACGGATTTTTGGAGTTGGCACCTTGAAAATAGCGAGATACGCGATTATGAGTTATCTGAAGGTCGCGTAGAGCGTGTTTTGAAAGATATCGAGAAACAATTGTACGTCGATCTTAATGGTGCGAATTTGAAGTTTTATCGTGATGGGGCGACGGTCTCGACGGTAATTAATGTTGATAATCAATATTTAGTCAAGATCGAGAACTTTGAAACGATTCGCACGCAATTGGAGTTTCTGCGCGCCTATCCGGATAGTCGTTTTCAGCAGGTAATGTGTTTCAATGAGGAACTTAGCTATGTATGCTTTAAGTTCATAGATGGTGAAAAATATAATAAGGCCAATATTGATCCGATCGATGCGACGGAGCAAATATGTGAGATTGTGTGCGGATATACGCCGTATAAACATACGGGCTACGGCTTTTTAGGGGATGAGAAGGAGAGCTGGCGCGCTTTTTTGCTAGATGAAATCGAATATGCACAAAGACGAATTCCGCAGGTTTCGCAAGATAAAGTAATGGCGGCATTAGACGTAGCAGGTGCAACGGAACTGAAGGAAAAATACTTGATGCATGGTGATTTTGGTACGCATAACTTCTTAGTAGAGAAGGGGGTAATTCGTGTGATAGATCCGATGCCGGTTGTAGGTGATTATCTGTACGATTTTTACTTTGCATTATTATCAAACGTAAAAATCTTCACACATTTGGGGATGGATTATGTGCTGTCATACTTTGAACGTGATTTGGAATACAAAAAAGCGCTATTAATCATAGCGCTGTATGTACGGATGAGCAGAGCTGCCGCTTACGATGCGGAGCATTTGCAGGATTATATAGATTTATATACAAATATTTAGTGATGCACGCGATATTCGATGGCGGTCGGACGAAAATCGGTATCTGAGAGTTCGCGATGTTGATGCCAAATTGCAAGTGCAACAGCGATAACGACGACGACCACTACAACGATCATCGAAATAATCCAAGAATTGGATTCCTGTTGCTGATGCGACATTTTTGTTTTGCCCATGGTATTTATTTTACTACTTTTTATGTTTGTTTTTTTTATTTATTGATTTCGTAGCCGTTATCCACACATAGTGTGCCGCCGCCTTCTAGACGCATGCGGATGGCGAACATTTTTACGCCACTGTAACGGTTATTGCCAATATCATCGTTAAATGCTTCGTCGGTACAAATTGCACCGTCGTCGTACTGGATATCGCCCGGTTCCATCTTGGCCCAGTTATCACTGCCTTGACCACTCTGAGAGCCGTGAACATCAAGATCGAATTCCTTGCGATTGTATGTTTTGCCGGAGATACAGTCTACGACGAAGGTTGATCCCCATAGAGCTACTTTATATGGCTCACCAGTGGATGGATCTACGGTTTCTTCGCCTACGTAGCGTTTATAGAAGGTACAAAAACCGTTTTCAGCGTTAAGCTTAGAGTAATTATCGGTGACGCTAACTTTATTGTGTGTATACCAAGTATTCATGGCGGAAGCTATTAGGGCTGCGTCGCGTTTGCGCTGATTGTTGCGCTGGCTACGCTGCAGGGCTGGAAACGCAATAAATACCATTGCAAAGATTAATCCGGCAATTGCGAGCACTAATACCACCTCAAGGATAGTAAAACCGTGTTTAGCGCTACGATTACGCTTATGCTTCATGTGTTTTTATTATAGCACGTTTTTTTAGACAGTATAAAAAAATTGACCCATAGTGGTCATTTTTTTGGAAATGGTGGGTCGCGAGGGGCTCGAACCCCCGACCTCCTCGGTGTAAACGAGGCGCTCTAGCCAACTGAGCTAGCAACCCACAATCGGATGTGCTTATAATATCATACTTTTTTGAAAAAGAAAACCGCCCACTGGTGATGGGCGGTCGACTGAGAGGTAAATGTTACGGATTGGCAGCTAAATCCATCGCGGGATAGCGTGGATGTTTCAGGTCGAATCCGGCATCATCAAGCAGCTTAATTTCCTCATAGGTGAGGGAAGCGTAGTCGAGATAATGCGGCGCGAACTGTTGCACTTCGCTAGCGAGCCGATAGCCGGTCCAATATGCGTAGTCTTTCGTGAAGGCGTATCCTCCGAGCGTATCGAATGAGCCACGCATGGCGCGATAAGTGGCAGTCCAAGCGCCTTTGATGGCGCTAGTTTTCTCCTCGCCGTTTTCGATGCGCAAGCGGTAGATATATTCGCCGATTTCGGCAAAGGATTGGTTGCGCAGTGCGGCGTCGATAGCTAGCGTATAATACGGTTTTGGCAGAGAAGCGTTGCCATTGATGGCGACATCGGAAAGTTTGGCGTGGCCTTCATAGAACAACTCATCGTCTGATTTGGCAAGCAGTGGAATAAGTGGCGCTAGCGGCGCATGGCTAAGATGTTCGGCAAACAGAGCCTCGGCATTTGCGGAATCGCGCAAATGGCATTCTAGTTCGTGCCCGATCAGCTCGGCCAACTTAAGTCCGTCGACTTTGCGGGTGATTGGAATGACTACTTGCGGATGACCGTACGAGGTTTTGTTGCGAACATCGATTGCCGTAGCTTGATCACTGATGATGACGCCCCAATTCTTGAATGCATGAAGGTTAACAACGCGTAAGAATTCTTGCTGAATTCCGCTAGCGTCGTATTTACACTCTTTGAGCTTGGCGCGTTGGTCGGATGTGTACTTTGTCGGCAATTCCTCAGCGGGTTCAGTGCGCTGCGCTGCTTGAAGGCATTCTGCTACCAGGAGTTTGTCTGGGGTGCCATAGATGCGCTGCGCGTAGCTTCCGCCGGCGTTGGAGCCAAGCAAGATACTGGCGGCCATGTTGGCGGTGCAAAGTGCATCGTCGACGCGATGGTGCAAGATTTTCTTGATAGCATGATCGATATCGGTGATAGGGGAGCAGCAATTAAAGAGAATATTGCTAGCTGTACGGAGTTGAATGCCGTGAATTACGGCCTGAGTAAGCTTCTCGCGGTCGTATTTGAACTGCGGATTGATGAATTCGCCTTCGTTGGCGGCAGCAATCCAGAGCTCCTTTTCGTCGTCGACGTTAACGGGTGTGACGAGCTCAACGGGATTGAGCGTCATGGCAGTATTCGCTACCGTCTGAGCGGCCTCACGAGCCGTGTGGTTTTGTTCGTAGAACAATTCATATACCTCCTTTTCAAAGAACGATCTCGAGCCAATCTTTAAGAGACTGCGAAAAAATCTCGCGTTCTCACTCGATTGCGCAAATTATAGCATAAACATTTAAATAAGTCAAGATTAATAGTGATGGGATTGCTCGGCAAAACAGGGAAAATATGGTAAAATATGTAAATATTATTAATTTATAGAAAGGGCAGCGATGTCAGATATACAAAATGTTGAAAAAATGCGTCACTCGCTTAGCCATATTATGGCCGCAGCGATTAAGAGATTGTATTCTGACACAACAACAATTCAGTTCGGAATTGGCCCAGCAATTGATAACGGTTTTTATTACGATATCGACTTTGGTGGTCAAAAGATCTCCGAGGAAGATTTTAAGAAGATTGAAAAAGAAATGCGCAAGATTATTGCGCAGAAATTGCCGATTGTACGTAGTGAGAAATCTCGCGCCGAGGCTTTGAAGTGGGCAAAAGATAACGGCCAGAAGTATAAGGAAGAGTTAATTAATGACTTGCCAGAAGATGAGGTGATTTCCTTCTATACTTTGGGTGATTTTGAAGATTTGTGCCGTGGCCCACACGTAGAAAATACCGGCGAGGTTGGCGTATTTAAGCTTGAGAAAGTTGCCGGCGCTTATTGGCGTGGCGACGAGAAGCGTGAAATGTTGACGCGTATTTATGGTTTAGCGTTCGAAACGCAAGAAGAGCTTGATGCTTATATTGCTCAGCAGGAAGAAGCTAAGAAGCGTGATCACCGCAAACTTGGCAAAGAACTCGGTTTGTTCTGCTTCTCGGATTTGGTTGGGGCAGGTCTGCCACTCTTTACGCCACGCGGTACGGTGCTACGCGATTGCTTGGCGGCTTTTGCAAATAGCTACCGCGAGCGCTGTGGCTATCAGAAAGTTTGCATTCCGCATATTGCCAGCATTGACCTTTATAAGACCTCTGGTCATTTTGAGAAATTCCCAGAGATGCTACGCTTTGTGAGCTCAGAATCGGGCGATGAGTTAGCTTTGAAGCCGGTAAACTGCCCGCACCATAGCCAGATTTTTGCCAGCGTGCCACGTTCATATAAGGAACTTCCAGTAAAGTTCCTCGAGACGACGATGGTTTACCGCGACGAGCGTAAAGGCGAGCTTGGCGGCTTGAGTCGCGTGCGCGCTATTACGCAGGACGATTCACACGTTTTCTGTACGGAAGAGCAGATCGGTGATATCTTTGGCGAATTGATTGAATCAGCCAAGGATTTGTACGCTAAGGTAGACATGAAGTTGAAATTGCGCTTATCGTTCCGTGATGATGGCGATGGCTACATTGGCACGCCAGAGATGTGGGAGAAGGCACAAAATGCGATTAAGGATATGGCCGAGAAATTCCAGATGGATTACTTCATCGGTATCGGCGAAGCCGCAATGTATGGTCCAAAGATGGACTTCATGGCGGTAGATGCGTTAGGTCGCGAATGGCAGCTCGCTACGGTGCAGCTAGATTACGCAATGCCAACGCGCTTCGGTCTTGAATATACCGCCGAAGATGGCTCGAAGAAGACGCCAATTATGATTCACTGTGCTTTGATTGGTTCGATTGAGCGCTTCATGAGTGTCTTTATTGAGCATACAGCCGGTTGGTTCCCATTCTGGTGTGCGCCAGAGCAAATTCGCATCCTTACGATTAATGATTCCGTAAATGATTATGTTTTGAAGATTCGCGAGGTCTTGGACGGCATGGAGCTGAATGAGCCGATTGAGCATAATAAGGTGCGCTACACGGTCGATGATCGTAATGAGAGCCTCGGCAAGAAGATTCGCGAAGCAACGAAGATGAAGATTCCTTGCGTGCTAATCGTTGGCCCGAAGGACGCAGAAGCGGGCGAGATTAGTGTGCGCTTGCGCGATTCGGAAGAGAAGGTTAAACTTACCGAGCTTAAAGCCTTTATCGAAAAGCTCTAGAAAAATAAAAATCCCCCCTTGTAAGGGGGATTTTTTGATGTATAATTGCATTTATCGCAAGAAATTGTGATGTTTTTTTACCGGTTCTGTGCTCGAATGAACGGAGAAAGAGAGGATTGTTCATATGAATATGGACACGCGCATGCTGTTATTCCTTATTTCGATGGCGTTGGTGTTGATGGCGGGGTTTTGCTTGTGGATGAGTAATGTCATCACGGCAATACATCTGCGGAAGACACTAACAAAAGATACGGTGGTGGCGCAGTTTTGCCATGGCGAATATTTCGACTTGGCCGGATTGCTCAAAGTCTACCGAATCTCGCCCCGTCCGCATCAGGCGGAAATTGGCGTGCATAGCTACAAGGCATGTTTGGGGCCGCGCGATAACGTGAAGTTGATGATGCATCAGGCGAATGATGTCTACTATCTCGATGCTGTGCAGGATTATCTGGACAAAAACTGGCAGTTTACGGGGTGGTTTGATACCTATGATGGTCACGACGATCGGGGTAAACGAGAGTTTATCGTAGTGGGTAGCGCAAATGGCGACGAGGCGATAGCGAAGCGGCAACTGCCGAGCTTTAGGCTTTCGCGCCATGCGATTGAAGGATTGTTTGAGGCAATCAGAGTGAGTGCAGAATGAAGACCCACCGGCGGGGTAACCGCCGGCGTTTTTTATGCTAAAATATGTTTAAGTATAAGGAGATTGAAATGGAAGAAAAGGGTGAGTTTGAGGAGCGGCCAGAGGTGAAGCCGGCAGTGCAAGTGCCACTACCGCAGAGAAAGGCCAGTCCAGTTATGGGAATTTTGTGCGGACTCTTTGCTCTAGTGGCGGTTGGTCTAGGAAGTTATATAATTTATGACAAATTTATTGAGCCGACAGACACAAAATGTATAACGAAAACTACAGAAGAAGCGCAGGAGACTGATAACTTTGCTGAAACTAATAAAGGCGCTAAGAAGATTCTTCAAGATGTGATAAATGAGTTAATTACGTTTGGTACGAGTTTTGGTCATTTTCGATTGGAGAAAACTTATGATTCAGACGTGACATATGAATTTGAGAAGAATTATGCAACGAATTTGAATGGAGCGTATGGTTTAATATTCGATGTGGAAAATAATACGAACTATAGTACGGCCCTGGCATCAAGTGGGATTGTCGATAAAGTAATGAATAGCCATGGATTAAAAAAGATTTCATTTAATGATCCGGCAGTTATCGGCGAGGGTGGAATCTATTATGCTGACGATAATGGCTACATTTGCAATTACTCTTCTCAGTCTTCGCCAGTTCGTATTAACTGTGCGAATAGCAATTGGTTAACAGAAGAAGATAAGACTTTTGCGAAGAGCCTGATAGATGCTATGAAGAAGAGCGATGATTCTAAGGATGATGAAATGTATTATGTCAGCGCAACGCTAGATGATATTACGAAGACTGCTGATGGTAAATATGAACACGTAACGGCATCGGTTGCGGGTGCAGCGGCATTATTTTATCGGAATACGGATGGTGGGGAATGGAAGCACTTTATGAGTACTCAGCAAGCGCTTAGCTGTAATGATTATAATACCGACGAGCTCAAAGCAGCATTCGCTGGGGTGGATTGTTATGATTATACGGCTGATAAAATGACGACATTGAAATAATTATTAAGCGCTCCGTAAGGGGCGCTTTTTGATGCATGGTAAAATAGGGTATATGAAGAAAGAAAGAGAGTGTAAAGATAAAGGTCTTTGGTTTTTGTACGGCGTTAGAATTTTATTCTACGTAGTGGCGATTGTTTTGGTGACAGTTGTGGTGGTTGATAAGTTGGGCCAAGGACAGACTGTTGAGCAGATCGTGAGTGATTATGATGTGGGATGTGCGACGCCAGAGGAAGAGGAGGCGCAAGGATTTGAACTTGCAAATATGGTGAGCGGGCGCGTATTTGTGCTTGGAAATGGCGACGTTTATTACTGGCCGAAGAAGGCAGTAAACGGACTAGGCGAAATGGCCGATCAAAAGATTGAGGCGGGGAAAATTACCGGCATTGCCAACGAGATGATCTTTAGGGGCTACAAAATCGCGACGAGCGGGATTGTGAATGCGACGCAACTGAGCTTCGGCTTGCGCTATAGTGGTGAGAATCTAATTTTGATTCACGGTGATGGCGCGGTGACGTGGGTGAATATCTATAATAACAATGCGAAATTAACCGAGCTTGAGGGATATGACGATATTGTAAGTGCGGCGCCGTCGGTGAATGGTGACGGTGTACCGGTAATTACGTTGATTTCGCAAAATGGTAGGCAGAATCATTTATTACTGAATCAGCTAAACGCATTGCAGGCGAAATAGGGTAAAATAGAGACATGTCTGATATTTTGGAGGGATTAAATGCGGCGCAAAAAGAGGCCGTAGAGACGCTGGAAGGCCCAGTGCTGATTTTGGCGGGTGCCGGTTCTGGTAAGACAAAAACTTTGACGCATCGGATTGCGAATTTGATTGCGAATGGAGTGGGGCCATATGAGATTTTGGCGCTGACCTTTACAAATAAGGCCGCTCGGGAAATGCGTGAGCGTTTGGCGGGCCTCTTGGATATGCAAAATAATTTCAGTTTCATGCCTTGGATGGGTACTTTTCACTCGATTTGTGTGAAGATTTTGCGTATCGAGGCAGAGAGTGTAGGTTTGTCGAAGAACTTTGTGATTTACGATACGGATGATCGCTTGGCTTTAATTAAGCGCGCGATGAAGGATTTGCATGTGAACGATAAAACCGTAAAACCGAAAGCATGCGAAGCGGCGATTTCGAAAGCGAAGAATGAGGGCGAGAGCCCGGACGAGATGCTGGAGAAAGCCTTTTATCCGAACCAGAAGCAAATTGCGGAAGTATATGAGCGTTATGAAGATATGCGCATGAAGGCAGATGCGGTAGATTTTGACGATTTACTAGTTTATGTTGCGAAGTTATTGCGTCAACGGACGGATATCCGCCAAAAATGGCAGCAGAAATTTCAGCATATTTTGATCGATGAGTATCAGGATACGAACCACATTCAGTATGAGATTGTGAAGTTATTAGTGAACGAAAAGCGCAATATCTGTTGCGTAGGTGATGACTGGCAGTCGATTTACTCGTGGCGCGGGGCGGATTTTACGAACATTTTGAACTTCGAGCGCGATTTTCCAGGCGCGAAAGTGATTAAGCTGGAACAAAATTATCGTTCGACGCAGAATATTTTGGATGCGGCTCAGAAGGTAATTACGAAGAATACGCAGCGCAGTGACAAAGTCTTGTTTACCGAGGAAGGCGCAGGAGCGCCGGTAGAAATTCATGGTGTACGTGACGAGCAAGAAGAAGCGCGTTGGGTGGCTTTGAAGATAAAATCTGAAGGGCGACCATTGTCGGAATATGCAGTTTTATACCGCACAAATGCGCAATCGCAGGCTTTTGAAAAAGCCTTTATGGAAGCGCGTTTGCCGTATAAGTTGGTTGGCGGGGTACGTTTCTATGACCGCAAAGAGATTAAAGATATCGTGGCGTATTTACATTTGATTGTGAACCCACTCGATGTGGTCGCATTAGAACGCGTGATTAACGTACCGACACGTGGCATTGGCGCTGTCTCGATGCAGAAAATTATGGCGGGCGAGACGCAACTTTTGACGCCAAAGATTTTGCGTGCCTATGAGCAGTTTTTGGCGATTTTGGCTGATTTACGCAAAAAGGTGGCCAATGGAGTCGGCCCAGCGGATATCATTGAAGAGTTGTTACGTCGGATTGATTACCGGGGCTACTTAAATGATGGCGATAAGTTGAAGGCCGACGAGCGTAACGAAAACGTGACAGCTCTAGTGGGTGAGGTGGGCGCCTATTCGACTTTGGATGAATTTTTGGCCGATGCGGCTCTGATGTCTTCGGCGGATGAAAGTGCAGGCGAGAACTCTGTTACATTAATGACTTTGCATGCGGCGAAAGGTTTGGAATTTCCGGTAGTGTTCTTGGTGGGTATGGAAGAAGGGCTACTGCCACATACACGTTCGATGGATGAATCGGTAGAAGATGTTGAGGAGGAGCGTCGCTTAGCTTATGTAGGCATGACGCGAGCGATGAAAGAGTTGTTTATGAGCTATGCGCAATCGCGCTTCGCTTATGGTGGTCGTAGTTATAATTTTCCGTCACGCTTTTTGCAGGATTTAGGATATAATCCGTACGGTAATCACGATAATGATGGCGATGGTTTCACGGACGAGGACGATTACGGTGAAGATGATTTTGGTGGTGGTTCGGATGGCCTTTGGACGCGAAAGCCGGGAAAACATAGCTTTGCACCGGAGCAGGACGAATATGATCCATTTCCGCCAGACTTGCCTATTTATGAATAATATATTATAATAATGGACACTGTAGCAGTAGCGACAGTGTTCTCTTTCAGGTTATTGATCGCGTATAGATTAGGAGGAGGTGGTCTTTTTGGTTAATTCCAATGAAAAGGTCCAGGTTTATCTTGAAGGTTGCAATCAGGCATGTGTTGCGAAGGCACTCGCAAATGGTCTCGACCGAGAGTGCTATCGGCGCTATTTGGAGGCGATTTATTTCGCCTTGCCTACAGATTGCGATTTGCGGGCTCAGTATGAGCAAGCGATTCGAGAAGCTCGTGAGGAAGCGGGCAAAAGCGTTAATCTTACGACGGCTACGAACTGGGTGTTCGCCATAAACGAAACCTTCACGAAGCAGCTGACAATGCTGACGGATTTAGTTGCTTATATCGACCAGAATGGGGAAGATATCGATGAGATCCGCACTGCGCAGTTGAATTTCGTGCAGGACACTCTGTGGCTGGAACGCCGTGTACTGGATACGATTTTGGCATGGGCGCCATCCAGTATGATCCTGCGCTGCGAAACGGACAGCACGAGAGAATATGCCAACGTACTGCAGTTGTATGACCATGTTCATCGCTATGCAACAAACGTAGCGCTGAAGTATGTAAGCGATCTGGAAACCTAACAAAAATGTTTTACCCCCTGGGACGAAAAGCCCGGGGGCTTCTTTTTGGCTGATTAAATTGACTTTTGTGGCCAAGTATGGTATAATTATATGGTTAGACCTCTTACGGTCTGCATCTTATAGTGTTTTTCCAAAAATTTTACGAAAGTGGGGTATGAATGTATGGAGAACAAGACCTTTTACAACGGTGTGAATTTTACGCGTGCGCTTCTGGCTGGCGCCTGCAATCTCGATGAGGTGGGAACGCTCGGTCAGTTGATGGTTTTGGAAAACCTGATTGGCCCGATGATTGGCCAGTTATACGAAATGTCGGACATGATTCCGATTAATGGCGAGATGGTTAACGTGCTGGAGCATAGGCTGGATGAAGAGGATTATCTGATTCCGTCGAAGGCGGCCGCGATGGCTATCGAGCAGCAGCGTGCTGTGCAGCGCCTGGCGAAAGAGTGTGAGGAGATGCCGAAAGAATTGGCCAAACGGGGTGATCTCGTTATGGTTATTCCGGCAGAATCACTGGAAGAGGCTCTTATGCAGGTGAGAACCAAGTTGCTCGAAAGCCTCGGTGAGGCTGCACCAAATGCGGAGTTTGTGCTGGCAACCAAGTTTGCTGAGCTTTACGACGAATGGTGCGAAGAGGACCTGGGCGAGCTTCATCCGGCCCTGTATGAGATGCTGAAAATGGGCCAGGAGGCCTGTGAAACGGCGTTGAGTAAGCTGGATGGCCGTGAACTGGACTTTGACGAGGTTTGGTTGCAGCGCGAAGGCTACGAGGCCTTGGAAGCTATTAATGAGCGTCTGGATGATCTACTGATGGATTATCCGGAGTATCGCGATGAGGCAAGCGATGGCGAGGTCCATGAAGGCAACGGTGATATTTGGGGTGACGGACCGATTTTTCCGTTTAGCTGATTCACATTGATTTTTGCACACGAGCCCGGGTCTCAGACCCGGGCTTTTTCATTGGTTATCCTTGCGATTTAAGGGGTGGTATGGTATAATAACCGCAATATTAGCTCAGCAAGAGACAGTTAGCAAAAAACATTGTGCTCTTGCTTTAACCAAAGGAGTGTTCATGCGAGAATACGAACTAACCGTGCTCGTTCATCCTGATTTAGAGATGAATCTTGAGCCGGCGACCGACAAGGTCAAAGCCCTTATCGAAGGCAATGGTGGTAAGATTACCAAGGAAGCCAACGAAGGCAAGAAGAAGCTTGCTTATCAAATCGAGGGTCAAGACTTTGCAGTCTATTATTACTACGAATTGGAACTCCCAGCTGCAGCACCAGCCAAGATTTCTTCGGTACTCAATATTACCGATGAAGTTATCCGCTACTTGCTCGTAGCCAAGGATCCACGTCGTGAAAAGTTGGCCGCAAAACGCCAAGAACGCAAAGCGCAAGAAGAAACAAAAGAGGAGGAATAGTATATGGCGCGGGGTTTTAGCAAAGCAATTATTGTGGGTAACATGACTCGTGACCCAGAATTACGCAGTACGCCAAGTGGAGCACAGGTTTGTAGCTTCTCCGTGGCGGTAAATCGCAACTATAAAGATAGCTCAGGCTCGCAACAGGAATCGGTATCATTCATCGACTGTTCGGCTTGGGGTAGAGCTGCTGAAATCATCGCGCAGTATGCCAAGAAGGGTAGTGGCATTCTAGTTTCCGGTCGTCTTGAACAGCGTAGCTGGGAGGACAAGGAAGGTCAGAAGCGCTCCCGTGTCGAAATCGTAGTTGAAGACTTCAACTTCGTTGGCGGTAACGCCGGTGAAGGTGGCGGCAGTAGCCGTGGTGGTTCTAGCTCAAGCGCTAGCGCTAGCCAGGATGTTGCCCCAGAAGATATCAGCGACGAGCCTATCGACTTAAGTGAAATTCCATTTTAGAAAGGATAGTTAAATGAAGAGATACAAGAATGATCCAAATATGTATTTCGACTATCGCGATGTAAAAACTTTGCAGCGCTATGTCGATGCATATGGCCGCATTGAGCCAATCAGCAAGACTGGTCTTT
>CAMZHH010000005.1 GCA_947306745.1 uncultured Candidatus Saccharibacteria bacterium | reverse complement strand
GTGTCGTGGGTTCGAATCCCACCCGGCTCACCATGAAGAATAAAAATAGACCCTTGGGTCTAATTTTTTATTCTTCATTGGCGCACTGGATGTGATGAGAAGCTACGCTGGGTTCGCCCAATGCCCGGTTTCCGCAGGAAACGACGGCGCATTGTTCATATCCCACCCGGGTCTACATCTTCGGATGAACTTCGTGGCTATAATTACGGTACTTTTCCCAATGTTGCAGCCGACTCGAAATCATTGAGCGGATATGATTTGGATCTAGAACTTTTTCTTTGATCTCGCGTGCGGTACGCAGGGCAAGCGTGGCGTTTTTGCGCGGCGATCGTCCGTAGTCCAGAATATTTTGTCCGCTAAAACGATTCGTGCGCTCGCCGTCGCTAAAAACAAAATAATAAATCATACCGTAATCATCGAAATCGTTTGGCTCTAATTTTTTCGGGATGTCGAATAATCCTGGCGCATCCTTAATGATTTTTATTATGTGTTTGATATCTTTCGATTCGAGTGTATGCTTGTATTTCTTGCTGCGAAACCAAGTTGTGACGTTATCCGCCTCGTCGTCGGTAATATCGATGCGAAAAATCTTCTCGTTCGCGAGCATGTCGTCTATGGAAACCATACGGTAGGAGAAGATGAGCATATGGTGTGATTATAGCATTTAGATGCATCTAAGGCGTGGGGTTAGAGAAGCAGCCGAAGTATATCGAAAAGCCACCCAGTAGGGTGGTCTTTTGTTGATTTTCACTTTTTATACTTCTAGATAACACCTTTAATTATGAAGTTTCTCAGAAGTTTATCGACCTCAATGTTTACTTCAATCATCGATAATTGGCGTCCTAGGCGTTGTTCTAGGTAGGATTTTGCTTTCTCTTTGTCCACGGTGCTTTTAAGTTGCTCAAAGCGGCCGTATTCGTCGATATTATTGCTGTCCAGGTTAAGGTCTACCATTTTCCGTAGAAGATCTGAATCAAGCCCCAGACTTGTGGATAGAGAGTTTATCCTGTCGTTTTTATCTCTTGCTTCGTACTCCGCAACATAATCCATGAATGTTTTTTCTGGACTAATCGTAACTCTTCCGCTCTGTATATCATGAATGAAGATATTAGCAAATTTTTGTTGATTTGCAGACAAGAATGCGAATGCTTTATGTAGGTCGCTGAGCGATTTTTCTAGTTCTTCTTGCGAAATATTTTCTTGAGTAAGGTTAACTAAATATTTTTTAAATTTTTTATTTAGATAATCGGAGTCTATTTTTGCGCGATCGTATTCAGTAATGTCCGTATCTATATCAAATGGAAAATCATCATTTTCGGTTCTCGATCTGCCATCTAGGTCTTTGGCACGTTGTTTTATCTTCTCGAATGTTTCAAGGCCGAATTCTAGGTCGACATCACAAAGCAGAGATTCAATAATGTCTTCGCCGTCATCTTTTTTGTCATGTTCGGTGCTATCGGCATCCATACTTACGTCGGCTAACGTTTCAAAGGGATCGTTATTCTTTAGCCCTTGAATTTGTGCGCTACGATAAGTCTTTACGAATTCGGCATACAATTGTCCGAACTTCTTTCTATCCACCTTGTCTTCCGGTAGGGTTTCGAATTCCGTGATACCGCAGCTTTCAAATAAGTCTTTAATATCTCTGTATAACGAATTGAGTTTTATTACATTATCTCTTAACTTATCTACGAAAATTCCATAAGGCTTATTGCCAGAGTATTCTGCTATGGCCTTTTCGATATATTTATCCATGGAGAAAGGATATCTATAATACTTAATTATTCCAAAAGGCTTGTCCTTGTCGCAAATACGATTCGTTCTAGAGAATGCCTGAATGATGTTGGCGCCTTGAAGTACTTTGTCTAGATACAGAACATTAATCCATTTTGAATCGAATCCGGTAAGAAGCTGATCTACTACGATAAGAAGGTTTATCTTTTCGTCTTCTTTTATTAGTTGATACGGTTTTTTATGAGCAAACCTAGCAACTATATCTTTCTTGAGATCTGCGTAGGTTGGAAGAGAATAGGTCATCCCGTACTGTTCGTTATAATCACTAATAATTTCCTTTAGACCTTCTTCTTTGACTTCGAACCCATCCGTATTGTCTATATTAGGATCAAAAAGGCAGCTTATTTTTAAATCTAAGCCCTTGTTTGCAATTTCATCCTTAAGGATTCTATAGTATTCGATAGCTTCCGGAATAGAGGAGGTAGCTAAGATACCTGAGAACTTATTGTTTCTAGAAATGACTTTAATATTTTTCAAGATATTATCAGTAACTGCGCGGCGATGTTTTTCGGTTTGATACTGCGCCTTTGGTATATAGTGCTCTAGACCGTGACCCGTAATGTTCCAGTCTTCGTCAAAGACGTCACGTTCCATTGGTAGCTCGCTGAGCTGATTATATAGCTCTACCTTCTTAGGATCATTGAATACCTCGTCAATACTCGACGAATTGGTTTGCTTCATGACAATAGCTTGTATTAAATCGGCAGGTGAAAATGTTTGTATGCTCTTGGGGTCAAACGCCAGCACGTTCTTATCGCGAATGCCGTCAGAAATGCTGTAGCGGTGCAGTTCATCGCCAAACACTTCGGATGTGCCTGTCAACGGCGTACCAGTGAAGCCAAACATCATTGCTTTTGGAAAAGTTTGCTTAATCGTTACCATCATGTCGCCAAAGACATCTCGATGGCATTCATCAACAATAAGCACTAACCTCTTCTTATTGATAATATCTATATCCGCGCTAGATAGGCCATCGTCTTTAATGCGACTCATTTTTTGGATAGATGTCACGATTAAAGTATCTGACGCATTGGAACTTTTTAGTTTTGTTTTTAATACGTCTGTATTTTCTGTTGCCTGGATGTCGTCTGCGCAATCAGCAAAGCCTCTATACTCTCGCAAAGATTGAACGCCTAGTTCTATGCGGTCCATTAAGAATACTACTTTGTCGGCATCCTGCGAATTTGCAATTAACTCTGCAGATTTGAAGCTCGTCATTGTTTTACCCGAACCGGTGGTGTGCCAAATATATCCGCCAAGAACTCGTTCTTCGTTAAAATTTGCCTTTGCGACCCTGTCGCTTATTGCATTTGCAGCATAGTATTGATAGCTACGCATTACTTTTAGTGTTCCGTCACCATCATCGGCTACAGTATAGAAGCCAATAAGTTGATGTGCCATTGGAATTGATAACAGGGTAGATGCAATTGTTTTCCAATCGTTAATAATTTCGTTGTTAAAATCTTCCCAGCGGAAGTAGAAATCGGAATTAAACTTTGTGTATTCGCCTGGATTTGCGAAATATACGGTCTCCTCCGGCGTCATCGCTACAAATACCTGGATTAGTGAGTAAAGTCCACTGAATTTACCTTCGTATGAGTATTTCTTAATTTGAGTCGTAGCTTCACTGACAGAGACGCCACTTCTTTTTAGTTCAATATGGATGACAGGCATACCATTAATGAGGAGCATAATGTCGCCGCGTCGGCTATAACCAATTGGATCTTCTGCCTCAAATCGTGGCTGTTCGGCAATTTGGTATTTGCTTTTTCCGGCCGCAATTTCATCTCTATCGTAAATATCAAGGCTAATTTCTTTGCCAAGATGTTCAGTATCGTCTGGATTATCGCGTTTAATACTGATAGTTTTACCATTTATAAAACCGTTTAGCTTCAGTGGCGTTTTAAGTTCTCTGATTTGGTCGAGAATCTGTTGCATTTCTGTGTCTGTCAGAGGGAAGTCATTCAGACGATCACGATCGCGGTTATTATTAAAAAGGATGTTTTTCCAGTTCTCGATCAAATCTTTCTCTGACGGGTTTTTAATTACTTCGGCTTCCCAGCCTTTGGTCTGAAGAACTGCTATAAGAGCAGCTTCGAAATCTATTTCTTTATCAAAACCCATATTATGCCTCCACCTTGACAAACATTTTATTTAAGAATGCCTGCTTCATTAATAGTAGTTCATTAATATATCTGTTTTCTGATTCAATTAGGTCGTCAAGATTTTTGAAAAAGTCTCCAATAGCGCATTGCTCGTCATAATGGGGAATATAATAGGCGTTCTCTCCGTAATCTTTAAAATAGATATGCGGTATTGTTGACCCGGAAAATGAATTTCCTAGATTATTCGCCGTAAGGAGTGTAAAAACAAAATTTAAATTAGAATTCCTGGCTGTTAGGGCACCCATGGTACCAATAAACATGGAATTCTTCGGAAGCATCCGGATTCTGCCAACACCTGCACCATCTTTTATTATCGTTATATATTCCTCAGCCATTGGGGTATGATCGGTTTTGCCGATTATATTATTGGCATCATATAGATCGTAGCGCCCTTTATTCATGGAGTCTTTCGCGGCGAGATTTGATGACGAGTAATTGACGAAGGTATTTAATTTCCGCAAACTCCAGGCACCAGTAAAACCCTTGAGCCGCACTTCTGGGATCTCGTTATCGTTATGGGGAAACATCTTCCAGAGCATAGATTTTTTGGCATTCTGCAATTTTATATGCTTACGCTGATGAAGGGTGATAAGGTTGTCGATGGACTCTAAATACTCCCCAATAGCCCTCTGTTCCTCAATAGAAGGAAGGGATACGGTCGTGTTTCCTACAAGCTCTTTGTTGAGGTTGTTGACCGTACTTCCAGCAGCAAACATCCTATACTGGTCAAGCATTTGATCTGTTCCAAGCATGTGGCACAGAAACTTCAAATCGAACCTACTTTGAGTATCTCGGATAAGGAGCCAACCGTCATGAATACAGCCATTTATCCCCATAATATAGGGCTTTCCAAAGCTCATAGAGTTGGAAAGGATTAAGTCGCCGGGCTGCACTTGCCTTGTTTTCGCGAGACCTTCTGGTTTGATCTTTTCGGCCGTTTTGGTGATGTATCTGCCTTGCTCCGGTGCGTCGCCAATCTTTACCCAGTTCAGGCCATCAGGTGCGTCGGTGATATAATCATCTATCGGTCTTGGCGAGCCACCTCGCTCAATTAGCACCAAATCTGAGAACTTACGCTGTTCCCAAGCATCAATATGCCCCTTAAAGCGAATTTTCGGTGAGATATTCTTATTCATATTAGCGCCCCAGTAGTTTCTTGAATTCTTCTACGCCCTTCATGTCAAACTCTGAGCCTGTTAGTTCGGCAAGTTTTGAGGCTAACTCTCTTTCGGATTCAGCAATACTTTCAGAAATGTCTATAAGTGTATCTTGATATTTATTTGAAAGATACTCTATCTTCTCTATAAGCTCCGATATTAGTTTATCGTCCAAAAGCTCAACTTCGTCAACAATAGGCTTTACCCAGTGTTGGAGAAGGAGTTCTTTGATTTGTTCGTCGGTCAACTCTTCCGTAGTTTTAATAGTGGCATTTACTAGATTTAGCTCTGCTGTCTTGATAGTTTTCTTGTAGTCTTTTATTTTTTCAATAGTTTCATCTACTTGCAGAATTATAGTATTGACGGAATCATCCTCGGCAACATCTTTGCTTTTACGGATTTCTTTAGTCACCTTTTTAATTTCGGCGTTTACGAAATCGGTATTGTCGTCATTTAAGCAAGATCCTAG
Organism: uncultured Candidatus Saccharibacteria bacterium; assembly: GCA_947306745.1. Lineage (GTDB taxonomy): Bacteria > Patescibacteriota > Saccharimonadia > Saccharimonadales > Saccharimonadaceae > UBA2834. Next base: position 40,261 of record CAMZHH010000005.1, on the reverse strand, counting down.
TTCTTCTTTTTCATCTTCGGTTAGCGAATCGAGGATTTCAGTTCGTCTAGCCTCAGTCTTTTCAAGTCTTGCTCGCTCTTCAGATAGATCCTTGACCATTTCCGGAAGAATACTATTTTGAACTACCTCGAAAGGGATAATGTGTCCTTTCCAGCCTTCCTGAACTTCCGTATCCTTGCCATCCTTCTTCTTTATTACTATGTTTGGATCGACTATTCTAGTGCATTCTAACCCTTCTTTTTGAATTAGTTCCAAGTTTCCGGATATCTCAGCATATTTATTATCCAATATCTGGTACGCAGTGTAATTATCGATTAACTTAAAACCGTCCAGTGTGTCAAATAATCTTTTACTAATGACATTCTCTTCTGCTTCTATATCGACGCTGCGCACTTTTTCTACGAGCTCTTCTCTCAGATAACCTGGTAGATAAGCAATTGACTGCTTGTATTTGACTCTGAAGTCGGCTACGCTTTTGTGATTTTTAATAAACTCTTCTAGGTTTCCTTTTTCTATTACATAATACTCGTCATTGGATGCTTTGAAGATATCCTCTTTTAGGCCTGGAAATTCGTCAAAATACGGATTAAGTTTTTCTAGTTCCGATTTAGGGATTCCGCCAAACATCGTTGCGTAGATGTCGTATGTCTCTGTCTCTTCAGAGGAGTCAACATATCGTGGGATGTTCAGATTGTAGTCGTTTTCGCGTATCTCGTCACGTGTTACGACTCTAGAAAACTTTTCAACGTCCTTACGTTCTATGACGGCGTCGACAATCTTTTTAACGTCGCATGCGCGGAGTTTATTATTTTTTCCAACTTTCTCAAATCCTTTAGACGCATCGATAATTTGAATATCGGTATTAGTGCGTTCCTTTTTAAGAACCATAATAATGGTGGGGATGCCGGTACCGAAGAAAATGTTAGCCGGTAAGCCGATAATTGCATCAATGCGGTTCTTTTCTATGAGGTTCTTGCGTATTTCAGCCTCTTCGCCACCGCGGAATAGCACGCCGTGCGGTAGAACGATTGTCATAATACCGTCCTGTTTTAGATGAAATAGATCATGAAGAAGGAACGCGTAGTCAGCTTTTTTCTTTGGCGCTAAACCATAATCCTTAAAACGAGCATCGTTTCCCATATCATCGCGATTCCACTCTTGTGAGTATGGTGGATTGGATACTACAGCGTCGATGTAAAGAGGATTATATGTTCCTTCCGGATCAGAATCATCGAAATACGGCCAGTCAGTAGCTAGAGTGTCGCCGTTTCGAACAGTTATATTTGATGGCAAAATCCCACGCATTACTAGATTCATGCGCGTTAAGTTGTAGGTGTTCTGCTTTAATTCCTGAGCATAGTATTTTATTTTATTATCGCCTTTGATATATTTCGATGCGCTCTTGCCGATATTAATCAAAAGAGAACCGGAACCGCTCGTTGGGTCATAAATGCTAATTTCTTTGCGATCTTTTAGATGGTTTGCGATTATCTCCGACATTAATACAGAAACTTCGTGTGGAGTATAGAACTCTCCAGCCTTTTTGCCGGCATTTGCCGCAAAGTTGCTAATTAAGTACTCGTAAATAAACCCTAGAACATCATAATCAGCCTTTCCGTCCATTGGAATTTCTTTAATTAAATCTAGGAGATCGGAAATCGCTTTCGTCTGGTTCTTTGTAGTATCGCCTAATTTAGATAGACCAGTCTGGAGTGTTTCAAAGATGCCAGAAAAAACTTTTTCGTGAGATTTATCTATTAAGCGCTCAAAGCGGGCCAAGGCGTCGCGAACGTTCGAGACGTCGAAGTCTTTACCTTTGCTTAGCCAAGTGGAGAACAGATCGTTATATGAGATAAAATAGCCAATATTCTTTTGTGCGTATTTTTTGTATTCTTCGTTTGTTTCTTTGAGTTCCTTTAATTCGGTTAAGCCTTGTTCTTTGAAATATTTTTCTTCTTTGTCTGAAAGAAACTTATAAAAGATGAAACCAAGAATGTAATCCTTGTATTCGTTTGCATCAATTTTAGAACGCATTTTATTTGCGGATTCCCAGATCTTTGACGCTAATTGTTGCTTATTCATATCTCGCATCCTTTTGGCTGCCGCTTAGCCAGTTTAGACTGATAATTCTTGTTTATATCATATCACGAAAACACCTTAAAACGACCGCCAGGTAGTTGATATTAATACATAAGCCGTCATGAGATTTTGCTCCACATGAAGTATAATTTTATAAAGGAGAAAAGCATGATAGTTTCACAGCCAAACCCAATCGTAGATTTCATCACATCTGGTGGAAATGGAAAACTCACTTTTGTCATTCCAGTTTATCAGCGCAACTATTCTTGGGATAAGTCCGATTGCGATCAGTTATTTGAAGACGTTAAAAATAGTATTCCTAGAGAAGGGGAGTCAGAAAAATTCCATTATTTTGGAAACATAGTTTACGACGAATCGGAGCGTGACCCATTTACGGGCTATATTCAATACATATTAATTGATGGGCAGCAAAGAATTACCTCTACCATGCTTTTCCTGGCGGCGATACGCGATGAAGAGGAAGATGAAAAAATAAAAAACGACATCGAAGTAAATTACCTAAAGAATCAAGATGCGCCAGAAGACTCCAAGATTAAACTCAAACAAATAGAAATGGACCGCGAAACTTATGTGAAAATCATCAATCGCGATTTTGAAGATGTAAATATGAGCTCTGCGGTCTACAAAAATTATGATAGATTTCGCACGCTAATTCGAAACGCTAAAGAAAAAGAGAACATTACGTCTAAAGATTTAATGCTTGGCCTAAGGGCATTAAACGTAATTGTTATTAACTTACAATCTAGGCTTCCTGGCGCAGAATCGGCGCAGGTAATTTTCGAAAGTATCAACGCGACGGGCAAACCGCTTAGCGATGCCGACCTACTAAGAAATTACTTATTGTTCGAGATTGGCGTAGCAAAACAGGAAACATATTACAATGACTATTGGTTGAAAATTGAACAAAACATTGGCAACTCTAATATTTCAGATTTTCTCAGGCGCTATTTAACGCTCCGTCTACACAAAGACGTAAAGAGCGGTACGGAATATAGGACTTTCAAGAAAAATTACAAAGACTTCTTTGTCGATGCGGAAAGTGCAATGCATGAACTTACGAAATACTCAGAATACTACCAATGGATTAAGCAACCGGAAACCTTAGTAAAAATCGCTCCAGATACGGCCAGCTTATTACATGAGGCCGATATGCTTCGCTTGATTCCGGCTACGCCGACTTTGATGTGGCTATTAGAAAAAGTTAGGGCTGATGTTATTAAATTTGCAGAATTCAATAATGTACTAAAAGTAATCATGGACTGGTCGTTCAGGGCTAGGGTTACGTCAATTATTAATACAGGCGAAGTCGGTGATATTTTAACGACGAAGATTTTAGAGTTATTAGAGAATAAACCGGACGACGACAAGAGCTATAGTGAATACTTAAAATTTGAATTATCGAATTATAGGGCGCACGATATTTATGCCTCGGACGAACAATTTAAAGAGGCGTTTACTAAATATAATTTTTATAAAAATTACGGACGTTATGTGCAAGAAAAACTCGCACAGGAATCTGGAAACGATAAACATATCGTATTTGAAAGTATTGAACATATCTTACCTCAAACACTTGACCAGACGAAATGGCCAAATATTAGCGTTGCTGATCATGCTATATGGGTCAATACGATTGGAAACCTTGTGCCAATGAACCAAAAAGACAATTCAGATAATTCAAATAACGGCATTGATGAAAAAACGAAGAATTTAACTATTTCCGATTGGCTTTTAACCAGAGAAGCGCTGAACTACAAGATTGACGGTGATTGGACGATTGAATCTATTAAAAGGCGTGGCGAAGCAATGGCGCAAAAAGCAATTAAGATTTGGCGCGGCCCACTTGGACGCACTCGTGATATTGAGGCGCCAATTAGGGGTAAAATCAATGAAAATATGGTAAGGCTTATAAATACTGTAAGCGATTTTGCTCTACCAAATATTCTTCCATACCCGAGACAAGAGCGAAATGGTTACTATTTCAATTTTCACACTGAGACTTTGAATGATTTATTTGCTATGGATACGGACGGGGTCTATAGCTATTCGATTGTGCTCGATGATGGAGTGCGTTGGAGCCGTGTGGATTTAACATTGTGCAGCCACAGAAATGACTCGATGACGCAAAAGGCCGTGCGCGTACAAAATACGATTATTGAAATGTCTAGCAATAATCCAAGAGAAAACTGGCAATACTTTAAGGCTATGCGCTGGGATAATACGGCCGAAGACGAAAATGACGACGAAGAAAAATTGCGCGAAATATTATCTGAAGTAATACCAGAATACGAGCGGAAATTAAAAGAAATGCTCAATAACTAAGATTTACGACGCAATTCTTTAATTGTCACTTCAATAATCTCTTTCAGCCTCTCTTTATCATCCACCTCATCCACCAAATACATCTTTTTGGCGCCTTCGTAGGGCAGGGCTTCACTCATGCCAAAGTCGCTATTACTAGGCGTAATCTTCACCAACAACCGATCGTCATAAATCCCGCCAAACAGCACGCCATCTGCATATAGCAAAAACTCGCCCATCATCGGTCGGCAAGTAATTTCCGGCACCAACGACAATTGCTCTAAAACAAAGTCGCAATATTCCTTAGTGCTCGCCATCGTTCTTTTCGCTCGCAAAGATATCGTCATCCTTGCGACGACTCATTTTAAAATCTTTTGTGAATTCTGTGCCACACTTTTTGCAGTGATATTTGTAGAGATCCACGCAACATCCAGCAAAATACAGACCTTTTTCTTCGGCATGCTCATATATTTCATCGATTGGTAAACCGTAAACAATGGTTAATAATTTTCCGCCACATTCTGGACATTTTTTCATGATTTGCTTTCCATAGTCTTCTTATCATTCGTAAAAGCTTCGACTATCCGCAGATATACGCCATATACGGATGGGTGTATGAGATAATCAGCGTCATCATGATAGATCAATGTATGTTTCTCGTCGTCGCGGCCGAAAACGACATCTTTCTTTTTATAAACATGATTACCGAAACCGCCATAGCAATAGTCTAATAAACCATCTTTTCCGGCTCTAGATAGTTTAATACAAATCGCATCATAGCCAGCGACGATAGATTCGTCTTCAGTATAAATAGTGCAGATGTAATAATGTATCGTCCCGCCTTCGAGTGTGTACATGCGCGCCGTGCCGCAAGCGCCCATTGCGCCGCCTGCTGCGAATTCGGCATAAATGATATTTTCCGGCTTGATTTTTGCTGCCGCCTCGGGCGTCAAATCTTCTTCTTTTTTCGGCTCGTGCATCGGTTTTCTTGGCGACTCATCCGGAAACTCGTCCACACTACTAATTAGCACATTATGTTTCGAGTCATCGCCGAGGATACCCATGTCGGTTAGCTCGTCAATAATCGAAGCGGCGCGTCCGTAGTCAATATGGAAGTGGCGTTGCAACAGAGAAGTACTCAGGGTGCCTTTCTCGACTGCCAAAGCGGCCGCATTGCGCAGTAATTTGTTTTGCGTCAGTTCGGAATTTTGGCGTAATACCTGCACGGCATCTAGCAAATCGTCCAACTTGGCCATTTCCGCCGGATTGATGTATTCAGTTGTGTTAGCTTTAACATACTTAGTTAGTGCGCTTTTCTCGAACATTTTTTGCAGCGCCTTATATCCTTCTGACACGTCCTTTTGCTTTGAATTCAGACTACCGTGAAAATGTTGCAGTTTTGGCGTATAAGCATAAAGTTCCGCCGTGCCATTTGGGTGCGTCGTGGCGGCCGCAGAAAATTTGGCGTAGATAATATCCTCCGGCTTCAGCCCCTTTACGATATCTTCGGTCAATGCTTCGCTAGTCATGGCGCGCTCCTTTATGGCCAGCTAAAGAATTTTGCTTCAATGTCATGCTTTTCGCAGTATTCTTCAAAACCGGAAAAGCCCTGGTCTTTCTTAAACGTGTCCACAATAAACTGTAGTTTTTCTTTGTCGGACTTATCTGCTACGCCGAGCGCCTCAAAAGCTTTTTTGGTATTTTCTTCGTCGAGCTTCAGGTAATATTCGTATTCGTCACTACCCTGGCCAACCGAGGATTTTGCCACAAACTCGCCAAAATCGTAGCCGCTAAACTGCAGCTCGCCGTCATGTAGGCTGACGGTCATGTTGATTTCAATATCTTTGCGTTTTGAATGATAGAATGGCATTTCCATGGTGGCCTCCTTATCCATTTATTTTTTCGTTCAATAAATTCACTAACAGTGCTTTGCGTTTTTCGTAGAATTGCTCGAAGCTGGCCAAATCGAAATCCACTTCTTCCGGCAAGAATCCGACCCGCTTTCCGGCATTTAGCCAATCTTTTAGTGGTGTATCTTGGCGTTTATCATTTTCTTTTGGCGACAGCAAATGGAGGTTTGGTAAAGTATCTTTTTTACTGCGCCAATCGTCGATTTGCTCCGGCGTTAGATGTTTGCCGTTGGCTAGAATCACTTTTTTGAGTTTGTTTTTACCAAAACCGGCATCCGGATGAATGTGATCCTGCTCGAACTTAAGTTGTTCGTATTTTAAATCTGGATAAAGCAAAGTTAGTAGCAAGAAAGTGTATGGCCCCTTCTTGTATTCAGACATCCAGTGTTCAATATCGCCAATGTCGCAACTCAAATCATTATCGTAAGCTAGTTTTATATCCTTGAGCTCAGCATAATTGAAGCGTCCACTATCTTTGAGATAGCTGCGCAAAGCATCCAATGTTTGGTTTGAGTGACCACCGAAGACTTTCTTGATCTGGGAAATAATGAAATATTTGCGAATGTCATTGCGTACGCTATCGTCGACAAACGCATTTTTCCCTTGCTTGAAACGATAATAAATAATTGGCAACACGGCGTTGCTGGAGATAATATTGTCCGAGCTAAAGCCCAGCTCATCCAAAAGCGTGACAGTGTCCTTTATCGAATCCTTTATCTCATCCCAGTGATCTCGAATAGCAGCAATGTTCTTTTTATCAAAGCTTTTTACCGTCATCAAAATTGGCATATCGAGGATATATAGACAAGTTCGCATAATAAAGTCGCTATCGAAATTGTAATGATCGCCAATCGTGTTGATGTTGGACAAAAACTCGTCGATTTCGTCGCGCGCCTCTTTCCAGTCGGCCGCAATCGTAGAGAAGAGTAAATCGGTTTTTGACAGCACAGTGCCGCCCGAGTTGACGCGTACAAAAATATCTAGCACGTCATCAAGTTTTTTATCTTCGCCAATTTCAAAATAGCTAATATCACTGTCTTTCTTTAATACTTCATACAATCGGATGATATTATTCGTAATAGTTTTATCGCTGACCCAACCTTTTGGGATTAATAATTCAGTGTTAATTTCCGATTCTCCCGTGTAGGCAAAAATATCTTTAACGCGGTACCAGAGTTTCTCGCTGTCTTGTGCGGCGGCGTTCTTGGTCAAAAAGGCGAATTCATAATAAACGTCATCTTCTTCGTTTTCCTTTTTGCTGCGCAGGTTGAAATACAATTCCTTGCGCGGAAAAGCGTCCGGATTATCCCACCGTTTTTTCGGAATCTTCTTGCGCAAACTACCACATAAGGAAATATAGAGGGAAGTCAAACGTTGCTGGCCGTCCAGCACGAGATAAATGTATTCGTCCTCGTTTTTGTGCGCCACTGATGCGCGCGGATTGTAGGTCTTGTCGCGTTCGTCGTAATCCTTGATGAAATCGTAAATCGGAAGGCCTTCTTTATTGATGGTATTAACTTTTACTTTCCAAAACAAAAAAGTACCAAAAGGATAGCCCTGCATCATCGAATCGAGCAGCTTCGTCATTTGCTCTTCTTCCCAGACAAACTTGCGCTGAATCAGTGGCAGAAAAATCTTCCGACTCTCAATATTCTCAATGATTTCGCGCGTCGTGCACTGAATGTATGGCATTTTGACCTCCGTTTGTTTCTACGGATATTATAGACTAAAAACCTAATGGCGTATTCATTTCTTTTTCGCTCATCTCAAACTCACCATTTCCAGGCGTAATCTTCACTAGCAACCGATCATCATAAATCCCGCCAAACAGTACGCCATCTGCATATAGTAAAAACTCGCCCATTATCGGCCAGCAAGTAACATTCGGCACCAATGATAACTGCTCTAAAATATAATCTCGATAATCTTTAGTGCTCGCCATTATTTGCAATTCTTTTTATGTGCTTTCAGCTTTTTCGTCGCCCAATCATAATGCGACGACAGACAACTTACAAAATACGATCCTAGCACTGAGCCGCCCACCCACGGATACATTCCTTTCGTGAATAGCTGCTCTTCGCTCAAACTCTCGGCTAATTTCATTACGTCCGCGTGCGACTTTTCAAACATTTTGCGCGCTTCGGCGAGTGATGTCTTTTGATGCTTCTGCCAATATTTCACGTTCATGTCGCCATAAGTTTTCCAAGTGTATGGCTCGGGCAAGAACGGCGCATTGCCGCCTTTGTTCAAATTCGCGTCAACAAATTCCAACAACATCCGATGCCATTCATATAAATGTACCCAAATATCGCGCAAGTTTTTATCGCGGCCCCAATGGCGCTCTTTCTTTGACGGATCGCCCGAGAAATCAAATGGCGTATTCATTTCTTTCTCGCTCATTCCGTCCGCCATTTCAATCAGCTTGGCGTAATACTCGGCGCCAGCCTTTAATAGGTCTGCTTTGTTGCGTGGTCGTGGCATTTTTAGGCTTCCTTCCATCGCTTCAAAGTCGGGAAAACTTTCGTGCAATACTCGCGCATTTGCTCATTCGTCATGCCGGCCTGTTCGCCAAACTGTGAGCACATCTCGATATATTCTTCCATGGAAACTTTATCGACGAATTCGCCGTCCTTATAGCACCACTTGCAATAATCTTTGTTAATTCTGCCGTCTTTTTCAGTAGAGTACATATCTTCTGAAGTTAGTGGCATTGCGCAACTTTGACAAATAGTTTGTTCCATAAAAGGTCCCTTATTTACTTACTATAATTATATCATTGACATTGTATTTCTTTTATTTTCTCCATTGTTACAATACACCAGTCCACAACCATGCAAAGCCGAATAAGCACGTCTGGTCGCCCCTCACCAATTTGACAGAAAAATAGGCCATCAGGCGCAGCACTTTTTATGCTAATATATATAATATAGGACGCGTATCTAGGATTACGTCCGTTGGGTTTTGAGAGCTCGCCCTAGCGGCGACTCTTTTTACGCTTCATCTTCAATCGAAGTCCAAGCGTAACTTCCACGCGCCACAAATTAATGCGGACGCGCATTGGCTACTCCTTCCTCGGAGACTCCGACAGAACCTAGAATGTCTTAATCAAGCCCCCGCGAGAGCGGGTTCGATTATGCGTAGGGAGGCAAACTCTAGCCCCCGCATAATGAAAATAAGATGGCAGAAAAATAATGTGAAGCATAAGTATGAATACTTACTAGGCGTGATTTTTACTAGCAAAGCGACGATTTAAAACTCTTCGCAAAGCTTCTGGAATTCAGCGATTTTTTCTTCACTAGGTTCCGCGTATTCCAAATCATCCAAAGATTTGCCGTAACGATTCTCGGCGTCCGCACTGAAATACATAAAAGTCGTGAGTGTTAGTACGCCGGTTGCATTCATCGATGCTTTTTCCTCTACCATATTCTTGTGTGGCGCTTCTGGCTCATATAGATAGACATTTACTGCACCATCGTCATAAACCAAAGCTTTTACGGCGCCCATCCCGTCATCATAAAAACACATAAAGGCGCTAGCGTGACCATTCATTGTCCAGTCAAAAATAGTACCATTTTGATCGTTCATATAATAAACCTTGCCGTTTTCTTCTAAGTCTTCCGGCTTGACGTTCGGCAGATGTTTTGCGATTGCGTCTTTGATAATTGTAAGGATTTGTTCTTTTGGGTTCATGTTTTTATTATAATAAATATGGATTAAGGAGGAAGAGATGAGCCTAAATTTAACTACAGAATGGGATAAAGTCTTCCCAAAAAGCAACAAAGTTGACCACAAGAAAGTTACTTTCAAAAATCATTTTGGCATCGAGCTTGCGGCGGATATGTATTCGCCAAAAGATGCAAGCGGTAAATTGCCAGCTATTGCCGTAGCCGGCCCATACGGCGCCGTCAAGGAGCAATCAAGCGGCCTCTATGCGCAAGAAATGGCCGAGCGCGGCTTTATTACAATCGCTTTTGACCCGTCATACACTGGCGAATCCGGCGGCGAGCCACGCTATGTTACGAGTTGGGATTTAAATGTCGAGGATTATCAAGCGGCGATAGATTTCTTGAGCAACGAGCCAAATGTCGATGCAGACAAAATTTCAATTATTGGCGTTTGTGGCTGGGGCGGGGTAGCTTTGCAAGCTGCCTGTCTTGATACGCGCATTAAGGCGACGATTTGTTCTACGATGTATGACATGCCACGCGTTGCGCGTAATGGCTATTTCGATGCCGATAACAATGCCGAGGCGCGCCAAAAGGCCAAAGAAGCCATGAATGCTCAGCGCACAGAAGATTACAAGAATGGCGAATTAAAACTTGCGGGCGGCGTCGTTGATCCATTGCCAGAAGATGCGCCAAAATTCTTGCAGGATTACCATGCCTACTATAAAACGCCACGCGGCTATCATGCGCGCAGTCTCAATTCAAACGGTGGCTGGGCAATGACGGGCAATATCTCGCTTGCTAATACAACTGCATTTACAAATTCGAATGAAATTAAAAATGCTGTATTAATTATCCACGGCGAAAAAGCCCACTCTCGCTATTTGGGCGAAGATGCTTTTGTGGCTATGACGGGTTACGAATTTGCAACCCATCATGCCCCAGCACCATACGAAGGCAACGCTCCGGTTGGTCTCACAAAAGTAGGCAACAAAGAATTGCTCATTGTTGAAGGTGCCTCGCATTGTGATTTATATGACCAAAAAGACATCATTCCATTCGATAAAATTGAAACATTCATCAAGGAGAATATTTAAATAAGCTGTAGCTATTTCTTGCTACAATGTATATGAGCAAAAAAGCTAAAATCATCATTGCTATCGTAGCCACAGTAATTATTCTTTGCATAGTCTTTGTTATAGTTGCGCAAAATATCATCGTCAACGAATGTGGTCTGCCTTGTAGCATTGATTGCGGCGCGGAAGATTGCCCTCTATATGGCTGCGCGCGTATTTCCTTGTGGGACGAAATTGTTTGCAATATCAAACAACTATTCAATTAATCGCTCGATATCTTTGCGGATTTTAATTGCATTCTTATCTAGTACCCCAACGAAATGGCTTAAATTTATCTCACATTTTTAAGCTTTCTTCAAGCATCGGTTTTTATAATCAAATCACAATTAATTAGGAGCATCAGAATGGAAAAAGAAAAGAAAGATAATACCAAGAAAGGAATAATTATATTCGTGATTGGCGTGCTAGTTGGCGCCGTTATTTCGACCGCCTCATTCTGCGTCTACACGACTACGCTTGGTGTAAATAACTCCTCCAACACTAGCTCGTCTCAACAAATGCCAAGTGGCACGCCACCGGAAATGCCGAGCGGCGATAATTCTGGCAACGCTCCAAGTGGCACTCCGCCAGAAAAACCAGGCGAAAACAACAATTCTGAAAACACAGAAGATCCACAAAGCGAGAATAACTGAAGAAGAGAAAGGAGGTCGTAATGGAGAAGAAACAGCTTACTACCTACATCGCCATTATCGCTATCCTGACCGTGACTCTTGGTGTACTGTGGTTCATAATTGTCGATACAGTTAATAAGAATTATGTAGTCAGCAATGGCGGTACGCCAGCGGCAAGCAACGGCAGTAGTGGTTCGTCCGCCTCATATGCGGCTGCAAAAGAAATTACTAGCAACGAGGATGTTACGGGCGGCGAATTCAGTTCGTCTACGGCGGATGAAAATGCCATTTCTGTCTCGGGTAATATCGCGGCGAATTTATCAAACATCACCGTTACTAAAACTGGCGATTCGGATGGCGGCGATAATACTAGTTTTTATGGCACTAACTCCGCCATTATTGCTAAAGGTGGCGCCACGCTGACGATAAAAAATGCCAATATTACTACCGACGCTAACGGTGCTAACGGCGTCTTTAGTTGCGGCGGATCAGCCACGACGAACAACGCGTCGTCTGACGGCACTACGGTTAATATTTCCGACTCTACTATCACTACTAGCAAGAATAACGCCGGCGGCATCATGACGACTGGCGGCGGTGTAATGAACGCGAAAAATCTAACCATTAATACCGCCGGCACGTCCAGCGCGGCTATCCGCTCGGATCGCGGCGGCGGCACCGTGACGGTTAATAAGGGCACCTATAAAACTACCGGCCAAGGCTCTCCGGCCATCTATTCTACGGCAGACATTACCGTCAAAAACGCCACGCTTGAAGCCACGGCGTCTGAGGGTGTAGTAATTGAAGGCAAAAATAGTGTTACGCTCGAGAATGTAAATCTAACCGACACAAACAATACGCTTAATGGCCAATCTACCACTTACAAAAACATCTTCCTTTATCAGTCAATGAGTGGCGATGCGGCGTCTGGCAAGGCGGTATTTACATCTAAGAACTCCACTATTACTACCAACAAGGGCGATAGTTTTTATGTCACCAACACAACTGCTGAAATTAACCTCGAAAATAACACGATTATCAACAATGACGCGTCGGGTAATTTCTTGCGTATCCAAAAAGATTCATGGGGCAAATCTGGCAGCAATGGTGGCGTGGTTACACTAAATATGACTAATCAATCTGCTACTGGCAGCATTGTGGTTGATTCAATTTCGAGCCTTACGATGAACCTGAAAAACGGCTCGTCGTTTAAGGGAGCTATCAATAGCGCAAACGCCGGTACGGTCTCGCTCGTCTTGGATAAAAGCAGCACGCTCACGCTCACCGGAGATACTTACGTCAAATCTCTCACTAACGCGGATACTACGAACAAAAACATCAACTTGAACGGCTATAAACTCTACGTCAACGGCCAAGCTATTTAGCGGATTGAAAACCCGCCGGAAGGAGCCGGCGGGGCAAGTCTGGATGTAAGCGCTTCGCGTAATCGTAAACCCGACTTAGTATTAATCCGTACTCACATTTTTCATATCCAAATTATATAATATAGGCATGACAGAGAAGGCTCAAAAAACGCAGAAAACCGATTCGGCCGACAAGAAGCAAAAGGTCGAGTCAAAACCAAATATTTTAGAGAAATTATTTTACGGTTTAAATCTCACTTGGCCGAAGCTAATTATTGCGTCAATCGTAATTGGAGTTTTTGTCGGTCTGCTCATGGCCATTCCGGCGCTCAAGGATACTTCTTTTACGCGCATTGGCGTTATTCTTTATTGGTGGGTGTTATTTGGCACGATTATTATTACAAATAGCAAATCGAACATCGATTCTGCGCTAAAATGCTTCGTCTTTTTCCTCATATCACAACCACTAATCTATCTGACGCAAATTCTAGTTGGCGCAGCCGATTGGTCACTGATGGGCTTTTATCAAAACTGGATTGGCTGGACAATCGCTACGCTACCGATGGGCTTTATCGGACATTGGCTAATCGCACGCAAAGATATCTGGTCGGCATTGGTTTTGGCGGCCGCTGTCGGCTTAGTGTTTGTCGAAGCGTTGGGCGAATTCAATACAGCCTTCTCGAATTTTCCGCAATATTTCTTGAGCGGTATCGTCTGTATCGTCATTATTGCAGTGCTGCTAATTGGCGTACTTAATACTTGGAAGTTGCGTGGTATTTCGCTTGCTGTCGCAATCGTAGCATCTTTAATCTTAATGTTTGCTAACAGGTCGAATCCGGAAGACTTCAAGCTTTCATTGAGCTTTACTGGTGCAGACTATGGGCTAAATACAGACAAAGAGTGGAAAATCGAATCTGAGTTCGGCGACCGCCTTCGCATCGAAAAAGACCCGGTTTACGGCGAGAACGAAGAGGAAACTGGCGAATATGTTTACCTGATTAACTTCGTTGGCGATGGGCGCGATTTTGGTAAACATGACTTTAAGATCGTGAGCGCAGACGAGACAAAGGTTTGCCAACTAACTATCGAGAAGTCCGTCAGCAATATAAGCTGCGAATAATCAAAAAATAACAACGCCGGCATTATTGTCTATTTAATTTAGACGTATTCAATTAGGGCAGAGATGTCTTTGCGTTGGCTGTGTAGGTGGCTAGTGTGGTTTTCTTCGGAACGGTAGCCAAGCGGCAAAACGCAGATCGGCTCTACGCCATCTGGCATTGCAAATTCTTGCACTAATTTCGTATTACCCCAAGCCCAAGTCCAAATATTATCGACATCAAGGTTGGTTGCTTCGAGCATCATGTGCGTCGCTACGATGCAGGCGTCAATTTCGCCGCTTTTATGAATTTCGTCGGTCGTAAAGCTTTCGCGGTTGTCGGCGCAAACAATTAGGGAAGTTGGCGCGCCATAGCGGCATGGATGTGCCTCGTCGAGCTTCTTGATGGCCGACTCGCTTTCCACGATATAAATTTTAAAATCTTGCAAGTTCTTGGCGGTTGGTGCCAAGCGACCGGCCTCTAGAATCTTTTCAAGTTTTTCGCGTTCAAGTTTCTTATCGCTAAAACGACGGGTCGATTCGCGCTTACGAATTACTGTTTCGAAGTCCATTTTTTGCTCCCTTATAATTAGATATTGCTTTTGCTAAAACTTTTATTGGTAAAACTATCATAGATATAGTGATGGCTAAAAATAGAACCGCCAAAAGTGGATGCGTGAGTAATGTTATGATAAAAATGAAAACAATTAGTAATGGTGAAGTTACAATACCAACAAGCCCCATCTCCATCGCAGTATCAAATAATGAACGCCAAGTAATCTGACCGGTTTCGCTGGCGCAGGAGCTGGATAAGCATAAATTAGCTTGCGGTAGTTTTATAAGAAGCAATGCGACTAGCATTAGAATTAAGAAAAGAATACTAGCAATCAGCTTATCTTTTGCTTTTCTTATTTTATTTTCGTCCGGTTTTGTTTGTTTTTCTTTATCTGTTTTTTCTTGTGTTTTCGCTAGCCTCATATCGATATTATATAATATTGCTATGAAACTATTGCTTCACACCTGCTGTGCGCCGTGTAGCGTTTATTGCATCAAAGAGCTTCGCTCCGAAGGCATCGAGCCGACTTTATTTTGGTACAATCCAAACATCCATCCTTATGCCGAATATAAAGCGCGTCGCGATTGTTTGCGCGAGTATGCAAAAGTTGTTGGCGTTGAACTTCGCGAAGAGGATGCTTACGGCCTCGATGAATTCGTCTGCAATGTCTACGACAAAATAACTACTCGCTGTGAAGATTATTGCTATCCGAAGCGTTTGCGCGCGGCCTTTGAATATGCCAAGACGCATGGCTTTGATGCGGTTTCGACAACTTTGCTATATAGCATTTATCAAAAGCATGAATATATCGACGATTTAATGACTGGCCTCGCCGAAGAATACGGCATTGAATTTATCTATCGTGACTTTCGTGAAGGCTGGCAAGAAGGGCAAGACGAAGCGCGCCGTATTGGCTTGTATATGCAGAAGTATTGCGGCTGCGTATTCTCCGAAGAAGAGTCGGGCCTAGGTCGCGAAATTGGTCGCAAAATGAAGAAAGCCGGCGTTTCGCCAACTAATGCCAATGTGCGCAAAGTTATCGAGGCGAATAAAGTAGACAATATCGTCCACCCAAGCCTAATGGCGGAAACGGTGCAACAAGAATTCTTTACTGAAGATTAAGGTATTTATTTTTATTTTACACCAAAAAATATCTCCCGCCTGGGAGATATTTCTAGCGACCGTCGCGCAAATTCACATGCTTGCGCTTTTCGCTGTGCTTGTGATTGTTGTTGCGATTAAGCTTAGCTTTAGCAACAGCTTTTTTAGCTTTTCTTGCCATAATATCTATTATTTTAACATAATTCAGGACAAAAAAGAACCCCTTGAGAGGGGTTCTTGAAAGTCGATTATTTATCAGCTTTTTCGGCCTTCTTGGCAGCTTCTTTCTGTGCCTTGGCGACCTTGTTGCCGAGTTGGCTCCTAAGAGCGGCAGCCTTCTTAGCGCGAGCCTTGAAGCGGTCGACGCGACCTTCAGTATCGATAATCTTCTCTTCGCCAGTGAAGAATGGGTGAGAAGCGCTAGAAATCTGCATCTTCACGAGTGGATACTCTTTGCCATCCGTCCACTTGATGGTTTCTTCCGACTTTGCAGTAGAGCGGGTCAAAAAGGAGAACTTTGCCTGCTCATCGGCGAACACTACAAAACGGTAGTCTTTAGGTTGAATTGATTCTTTCATAATTACAGCCAATTATATCAGATAAAACCCCAGAAGTAAAGCGCTAGAATACCGTTTTGATTTATCGCCAAAAAGCTTAAAACTTGGTAAAATAAACATAAGAAGTATTAATACAAAGGAAAAATATGACTCCCGAACAGCCATTTGCGAGTCCCACTCCTGGCGTACCGCCTACTATGCCGCCAGCGCCGGACCCTATGATGCCGGCGGCTAACCCTTATGGGCAAGCTTCGGCCGTCCCGCCAATCAATGCTAATCCGGCACAACCCGTTGCTGCGCAACCTTTTCCGATGAATCCTGCTATGCCAGCCCGACCTGTCGCACCAACTCAACCAATGCCAGTCCAGCCGATGATGGGCGCCCAGCCAATGCCTGTGGCTACCCAACCGATTCCGGCAGATCCTGCCATGCCAACTCAACCAATGGGCGCTGTTCCGATGGAGCCAGTTGTGCCGGTAGAACCTGCTATGCCGGTTCAACCAATGGGCGCCGTCCCGATGGAACAACCGGTCGAACCGATGATGGGCACTCAACCAATAATGGCAGAAGAACCGGCTCAGACTAAACCGAGCCCGGCCGATACGGCACCAGTCGTAACGCAAGGTCCCACTACGCAAGCCGTAGAACCGATTGCGGCTGCGCCAGACGCTACTCCTCCAATGGGTATGCCAAGCGCGACCGCACCGAAGAAGGGTAAAGGATTGATTATTGGCATTATTGCCGGTGCACTCGCCGTCGTAGGTATTATTGTGGCTGTAATACTACTTATGGGCGGCGCTGCAGCTAATGTTGAAATCTTAGAAGAGAAGTCTTTCTTCTTGCCAGATGGAGATCCGGAAAACACCTCGAGCAAATATGCATTATTTAATGAAAATGGTGACCGCTTGACGGAGTTTGAGTATACTTCCGCTTCGGTTATGGTAGGTGGCTATAGTGCAGTAGTAACTACTGACCGAGAGGAAGGAATCATTAATGCCAAGGGTAAAACTACGGTTGGCTTTGGCAAGTACAACACCATCATCAGTTATGGCGGCTTATATGTAGGCTCTAATGATAGTGGCCGTGTATTAATGACCGCGACTGGCAAGAAGGTCTCTGACCTTGAAGAGATGGATAAAGTCTTAGCGGTATCCGAAAGCTATTTCTCTATCGTGCGCCATACTGAAGGTAAGAACGAGATTTACGATATTAAAGGTAATAAAGTAATGGACTTTGATACTACCGAAGATATCGAAACCAGTCTTCTTGCTGATACTGTTACGGTCAGCTATAAGGGTAGCCTCATCGTATTAAACAATAAAGAATTAAAGCTTGTAGGCAAATACGATAGTGGTGAAATGTATCACGCATCATCCATCTCGGATAGTGGCAACAGCATAATTCTCGTTGTTGGCGGTGAGGGAAGCGACTTTAGTAAGTATGCGCTCTTCCGCGATGGTAAAGTGACTGATTATAGCGATAAATGTCGTCGTATCTATTTCGGCGAGTTATATAAAGACGGAAAATCCGTAGCTAGCGATCAGGTGTATTGCACCGATTCCGATTATAATGCTCGACTTGTTTTGAGCAGTGGTGAAGTTGATTCGAAAGACCCAACTGCTAATCATGCCTTTAGCGATACGGAATATGTCAATGTTGATAAGGCAAACGCTAAAGTTAATTTCTATAAAGACGGCAAAGCGGTGAAGACTATTTCCGGTAGCTACATGAGTGTTACAACACATGGCGACTATGTCTCAATTCGTAACTATAGCGGCGGCTCTGCAAAGGTGACGCTTTATGACAAGAATGGTAATGAAATCTTTTCAAAGACCAATGTTTCTAGCATTGATGGTTTAGATATGAATGAGAATGCTGTTTTGTATGAATATTCCAATGGCAATTCGGTAGAATATCTAGTCAATAAGAGTGGTGAAAAGATTTCGAAAGACTATTACTACATATCCGCGATGCGAAACGGCTATTACCGCGCCGTAGTTGGCAATTCGAGCAACGGTAAGGCCGCGCTTCTCGACAAGAACGGCAAAGAATTAGTTCCGGCAAACAAATACACGCGCTATGAATTTGGCGAGGAAAACAATGTTCTCTTTGGCATTGCAAGCGAAAATAATTACGACCTCTTGGACTCTGAATACAAAGTAGCTGCCGAGCTTAGTGGAGATTATATTCTAAACGTTGATCCATACATTGTGGTAAAAAGAGGCAACTCGCGCCAATATTATTCATTAAG
This sequence comes from uncultured Candidatus Saccharibacteria bacterium, assembly GCA_947306745.1. Taxonomy (GTDB): domain Bacteria; phylum Patescibacteriota; class Saccharimonadia; order Saccharimonadales; family Saccharimonadaceae; genus UBA2834. The sequence continues at coordinate 21,613 of CAMZHH010000005.1, read as the reverse complement.
TGGAAAGAAAATCCACGAGTACGGAGTATAAAATGGAAGAAGAATCAAAAAGCTTAATTCCGGATTCTGGCACAAGTAGTGCGCCAAGCGGCGATGTCTTGCCGACCGCTTCAATTATTCCGAACGAGGAAGACCATCCACTTGTTCCAGATGATCCGAACCCACTAAATGATAACGGTTCACTAGTTCCAGATTCGGAGGTGATTGAATCTGGCGAGCATGAACCGGAGGCTAAGAAGGAAGAGACGCCAATTGCGACTCCGACCAAAGAAGATGACGGCTATCGCGTACCGCCAGAACCGACTAATGATATCCCAGTCGCTGGCGTCATAAAAGAAGAAGACAAAAAGGCTAAAACCAAAAAGCCACTGAACATTAAGAAACTTGCCATCATCGGCGGTAGCGTATTGGCCGCGGTTGTAGTAATCTTACTCGTAATATTCGTAGTAGTGCCGATAATTGAGAAAAATTCGCGTATATCGCTAGACAACACAATTAAAGCGGCCTTGATTCGCGAGAAGACTGATGAAGATACTAAATATGCCGTCTTTAATACCGAAAACGGCAAACAGTTGACCGACTTCATCTTTTCGTCCGCAACAGACTTTGCGGATGGTTACGCTCTTGTATCTGACACTGAAGGCGCAAAATCCGGCATCGTTTCTTCGGGTGGTGCAATGAGCGTTGCTTTTGGTAAGTACGGCTCAATCAAGAAAATAGATGCTATCTATGAAGTCGAAAACGATGACGGCCTGCATCGACTAATTAAGGGAAACGATGAGGTTATCGCCGACGTCTCTGATAAGGTTGAATACTACGACGGTAACCATTTCGCCATCGTAAAGTCAAACGACAAGTATTACGTCGTCGACACTAAAACTGGCGACAAAAAGTTTGAATTCGAATCGAACGACAAACCAGTTTATAGTCATGACAGTACGACTGCTAACTTTAACATCATTGGCAAAAACCGCGTACTTATCTTTGAAGATGGTAGCTTAGAACCTATCGTTGATCAAAAAACGACGGAATTGTATGAAATATATTCCCATTCAAAAGATTACAGATGCTTACTTCTTGCTAGTAAAGACAAGTACCGCCATTATGGCGTTCTGTATAACGGAAAGTTTAAGGAATATGAATCTGATGTAAGCCTAACCTTACGCGACCAGGGGTCCACTTATGGCAATCACGTCAGATTAAAAAAGCCTTGTATCTTCTATTCCGACAGTACTGCTTCGTATAACACGCCATATCGTGATGGTTTCAAAATTATGAATGAATCATTCGAGCTTGTCAGTCGCCCTTATTACAGAAGTAGTGGCACGGATATATTAATGCTTGATGCTGATCATATGCTAACCTATACGAGAAACAATAAAACTAGCAAATATGACGTTGAATTCTACGTTAACGGAGCCTTAGTGAAGCGTGCGGAAAGCAATTATAGTCCTAACATTGTCGATAATTCTTATGCGCTCACCTCGGTAGATAGTTCGTATAAGACTACATATTATCTATACTCTTCAAATGGTGAAATAATTGAACAATCAACCGAGCATGACTATGCCGCATTGGATGAGTACGGCAACCGCTTATTGACGCGTGGTATCTACTCGAAAGATTACAAAGTGCTCACTCCGGATATCTCAACTTTCGGTCTAGCCAGATTCCATGGCTACTATTACTACGAGCAATCGTCTAGCAACTCAGTGAACATTATCGACCCAAAAACTGGTAAATTTAAGCTAAATGAAGGCCTTTATCGCTCGATTGAATATAATGAAGATAATAATGTATATGTAGGCACGCGTGATGATGGTGCGACTGACATTTTAGACGATAAGTTCGAGCTAATTACGAATGTTACGGGCAAGGTAGAAATGCGCCAGAATTATTACGCGGTCTCTGGTGCATCGATAACCGAGCTATTCACACTTAAAGGCGAAAAATTCTACGCATACGAATAAATAAAGGAGAAAGGAAGAATGGATCCAAATCAACCAAATATCAATCCAACGCCGAATCCGGCCCCGGTCGCCCCGCAACCGGTCGCCGCTCCAGATCCGGCACCAGTAGCGGCTGCTCCGGAACCGCAACCAGTTGTGGCGCAGGGCGATACGGCCACAGCCCCGGCCTCTGACGCTACTCCAGCCCCTCAGCCAAAAGCTAAAGGTGGCAAGAAGCGCATCGGTTTAATTATTGGCATCATCGTGGGTGTATTGGCCGTCGTTGGCATAATCATTCTTATCATTAACTTAGTTGGTGGTGGTTTTGCTAGTGGCCCAATCTTTGAATCGAAAGCCTACTTTATCCAGAATAAAGACAAAAAATACATTCTTATCAATGCTGATGGCCAACGCGCCTCAGAGGAGGTCTTTGACGAGGCTGGCGATATCGTTGATGGCATGGCTTTAGTCAAGAAAGATGGCAAGACCGGCGTCATTAAAGAAAATGGCCAGATGTCGATTAACTTCGATGAGTATGAGAACGAAATCATGACCATTGGTGCAGGTATTTATGGCGTCTCCGTTGATACAGGTGACGGTGCCGGCTATCAGCTCATTACTGGTAGCAATCGCAAGATTGCCGAGAGCGATAAGCCATTCGTCTCCACTGCTTTCATTAATGACGACGATATTCCATACGTCTTGGTTCCACAAGAAGATAACGCATACGATCTCTATGATGCTCGCGGTAAGCGTGTCATGAGCTTCGAAAGTGAGAAAACGCCAGTTTTGAGCTCCGCTACAAAGTCTCATGGCGAAGACTATGAGCAGTTCGCTTTGTTGTCCTACTCGAATGGCCTCGTACTTTACGATGCAAACAACCTGAAAGAAGTCTATTCCGCGAAGGAAGAAGACGCGCCAAGCGACGTTTATACCATTGGTCGCGTCTTTGATACGAATCGCGTTTATCTCTATCAATCCGTCTTAGACGACGATGCTTCACTATTCGATGACGATCGAAAAGCTCTTTATATCGTTGGCGACAAGCTCGTTGACCTCAACAGTGCTTGTAGCGATGGTTCTTCTACTAGTGGGGATCTCGTTGTCTGTGACCCTGACGATGAAGGCAGGCGCTATCCGATCGGCAATGATGGCAACAAGATGAAATATCCATACAATAGCAGCCTCGATAATGAACGCGCTACCTACATTGACGCCACACACTTTGCAGTAAATAACAGTAAAGATAAAGCCGTAGCTATCTATGTTGATGGCGAAGTGAAGAAAACCTACTCCAAGGTCTCTTCGATCTCTACGATGTCTGATGTAAAGAGCCGTAATAGTTATTACATCATTCGCCTTTACGACGACCGTGAATATAAAACTATCGTCGTAAAAGCTGACGGTACTGAAGTTTTCGCTAAAGATGATTACTACACAGTTTCTCGTATTAATACGAACGGCCAAATGATTATCAGCAATTCGTATAGCGACAACGCTAAGAAAGACGAGAAGGGCTACTTCCTTTACGGCACCGACGGTAGCAAGCTTTATGGCCCAGTCTACAGCTTGTCTATTATCAATGACGATTATTACTCTGCCACGACTGGCTACGTCAGCACCTCTACGTATTACCTCAACCGTACCGCCGATCCGCTTAAAGACGTGAAGGGTATGATTATCGATACTACCGGCAAAGAGGTTCTAAATGATACTAAGTATGTTGCCTATTCCGGTCAGGAACATGTCTACACCGGTATGTCGATTAAGATTACCGAAAAGAAAACCGATGATGACGATGACGACGAGCTTAACTACTCTTACAGCTACGGCACTAAAGATGTCGAAATTAAATACGCAATCTTTGATAAGGACTTCAACAAGATTGCTGACGACCTTGAAGAGGATGATGTAGATACTACCAATAAAAAATACTTCTGCATCCACAAGGGTGATTCGTACAAGTATTACAACATGGACGGTAAAGAAATCTACAGCGAGTAAAAAGCTGAAAAAGATTTAACGCTTGAAGAGCTTCTTAGTAAGCTCTTCAAGTTTTTGTGTGCCATTTTCAAGTTGATAGTAATGGCGCACGTAAAACAGTGTCACTACGAAAAAGATGGCCGTAATAAGGCCAATTCCAATCAAAAGATAATCTGCTGCGTAGCCTTGTGGTAAGAAAATCGACAAACAAATAAACAGGGCAAAGAAAATCAGCAAGAATAGCGCGAAAAACATTGTCACGATTAAATGAATGAAGCGCTCGTGCTGAAATTGTTGAGTCATGACTTTATGATATTCAATTAATTCCTCGGACGGCTCGTCGGAGGCTTTTTCAATATAATCAATATAATCTCTCAACTTTTTATCCATAAGCATATTGTAGCACGAATCAGGCATGAAAAACCCGGGCACAGGGGCCCGGGCGGTTGGGGTGTATCGTCAAACGAGGGTTAATCGGCGTCTTCGAAGTCGGCTTCCGTAAAATACGTGATCTTCGGTTCCTTGTCGTTGTTCGGCGCGACTTCGGCTTCGGCTGGCTGAGCCTGGCCATCTGCCGGCTCCGGTTCGACCGGTGCCGGGATGCCGAAGGAAGCTACGCGATCTTCCAGCACTTCAATCTTGCGATTGTTGCTGGCGATGACCTTCTTCAGGTGGCAGATGTCTGCCTTGACCGCGTAATAGTTGGACCATTTGTCGTAGCGGTCTTCGGAGAACCACTTCGCGCGACGGGCGGCTTTGCGCCAATCAATCTTGTCCTGGTACAACTGGGCCAACTTCGCTTCAAACTCGCCTCGATCCACCAGGGCTTCGCCCAGATCATCGAGATATTCCTCGTGCGACTTTCTAACTTGTTTTTTAGCCATACCCTCACCTCCTTGAGACAGATTAAGCTTCACTTAACCTGAGCCAAAAACAACACATGTACCCCATACGCAGAGGGGCAACACTCTATTAATTATATCACATTTTGCCCGAAAAATCAATGTAAGCGATCGGCCAATAGGGTACGCATTGTAATATTTACAACATCACTAGATATAGCGTAATTTTATTGTTGACTACGCTATATATAGTGCTTATAATTAAATCAAATCGCTAACGTATATCAGAAAAATTAATTAAACAAAGGAAAATTAAATATGAAGAATATCATTTATTTTGATGCCAACGATGCAGAGAAGTTCGACCTCGCCCGCTTTGAGAAATCGCTCAACCGCTATGCGAAGGTTTCTCGCAAAGACATCGAAGTCGCGCTTAAAGACCTCGATAACTACGAGAATCTTCACGTCAGCCGTCTCGTCGAAACCGGCGCCGCTCTCATTGCTAAAAGTAGTGATATGGACACCGCAAAGACTTATCTAGACGAGCATGATCAATATTTTGGTAGCAAGTTTGAGCGCTTGCGCCGCATCACTGGCTATCTTGTAGGCACGCTCGATCGCTGGAATGATGGCAAAAAGGCTGAGGAGAAAGCTCGCGTCAAACACTCTGTAAACTCTAGTATTGATGACGCTACTCGCCAGGCTCGTCTCGAAGAGCAGGCCGTCGCTCATAATATCGCCTATGCCTGCGCCTAAAAGCCAATCTTTGTTTAATCTGTAAAATCCCTAAACCACCGCTAGTCACAGCGGTGGTTTGATGTTAAAATGAAATTACTATGTTAGATATTAACTATATCCGTGCGAATCGCCAAAAGGTTGAGGATGCAATTCGTAACAAGGCCTATGAGATTGATCTTGACGAAGTGCTGAAGCTGGATGACGAGCGCAAGAGTCTATCGCAGAAAATTGACAGCTTGCGCCAAGAACGCAATCAAATCTCTGCGCAGATGAAAAACGGTAAGCCGGATCAGAAACTGATTTCCCGCGGCAAAGAGCTCAAGACTGAGCTTTCTGAACTCGAATCCAAGTTGTCCGAAGTTGAGCCGACCTATCTGGCCAAATTAAAGTTAATTCCAAACGTCCCAGAAGACGACGTCCCGGTCGGCCTCTCCGAGGACGAGAACGAAGTTGCCGAGGTTATCGGCGAACCAACCAAGTTTGATTTTGAGCCAAAGAATCACTACGAAATTGGTCAAGCACGCGGTTGGATCGACAAGGAGCGCGCCGCTAAGGTTACTGGCGCCCGTTTCGCCTATATTAAGGGCGATATGGTCAAGCTTCAGATGGCCATTGTGAACTTCGTCATGAATAGCCTCTCCGACGAGGGCGTGATTGCTGAGATTATTAAGAAGAACAAGCTTACCGGTCTCTCAACAAAGCCATTTACGCTTGTCTTGCCACCACTCATGCTTCGTACTGAGATGTACGATGCTATGGATCGCCTTGAACCACGTGAAGACCGCTACAAGATTGATGGCGAAGAACTCTGGCTCCAGGGTAGCGCCGAGCATGTTTTGGGTTCCATGCATGCTAACGAAATTTTCCAAGAAGCTGAACTCCCAGTTCGCTATTTGGGTTATGCTACATCCTTCCGCCAAGAAGCCGGTACCTACGGCAAAGACATGGAAGGCATCATCCGTATGCATCAGTTCGATAAGCTCGAAATGGAGAGCTTCTCTACGAAAGAAACCAGCCGCAAGGAGCACGAATTATTCGTCGCTATTCAGCGCTGGCTCATTGAACAACTTCGACTTCCATATCGCGTAATCCGCAAATGTACTTTCGATATCGGCAAACCAGATGCTCGTGGTATCGACATGGAAGTTTGGCTCCCAGGCCAAAATAAGTATCGCGAAACTCATACTGCAGATTATATGACCGACTACCAGTCGCGCCGCCTCAATACTCGCGTGCGCCGCGAGGATGGCGAGGTTGAGCTCGTTCACACGAACGATGCTACCGCCTTTGCGCTGGGTCGCATTATGATTGCAATTATCGAGAATTACCAAAACGAGGATATGACGATTCGTATTCCGGAAGTTTTGCGTAAATATATGGATGGAAAGGAGATCCTATAACATGATTGAAAATATTGACATTAGTGGCTCTAACTACAAGGTTGAAGAGAGCTTCCAGAAATATGTCCACAAGCGCATTGGCAAGCTCGATCGCTATCTTCCACGCCAGAACCGCAAAGATGTCGGCGCCAAGGTAGTTGTTACTCAGGTAAACCGCGACCACGGCAACAAATATGAGATCTCCGCTACATTAGATATTCCAGGCGGTAAAGTCCTCAACGCTAAGGAAGAATCCTCCAACGTTTTCGCTGGTGTTGATATCCTCGAGGCAAAGTTGATGGGTCAGATTCGCCGTTTCAAGACCGAAAAAACTAATTACGACAAGAAAGGATTTCTCAAGCGCTTTTTGAAGAAATAAGCCGCGTGATATACTAGAACGATGAAAGAGAAGAGGTCCGAGAATCAGAAGAGGGTGGCTGACAAAACAAAACACGCAGACAAGAAGGCTCCAGTAGAAGAGGAAGCCAAAGTCAAAAAAACTTCCAAAAAAGCCCCAGTCGAAGAAGCTGAGGTGGTAGAAAAAGCTAAAAAAGCTTCCAAGAAGCCGAAAAAAGAGAAGAAACCAACCGATAAACTTGCCGATAAATCTGGCTTGACTATCTTTTTGCAGCACATTTTTGGCGATGCTCAGAAGCGCACTTTGCGCCGCCTTGCCAAGCGCGTTGAAGAGATTAATAAGCTTGGTGCGAAATATTCTGAGATGGACGACGAAGAGCTTCAGGCTCAGACCGAGAAACTCAAGAGTCGTCTCAAGAAAATTCAGAAGCAAGACCAGGCTAAGCTTGCGCTCGCCAAGGTAAAAGGCGCCAAGAATGCCGATAAGGAAGACAAGAAGGCTGCTAAGAAGGCCAAGAAAGAGGACAAAAAGGCTAAAATCGCCGAGGCGAACCGCGCTCTCGACAAGATTTTGCCAGATGCCTTCGCTCTCGTTCGCGAGGCGTCCGACCGCGTTTTGAAGCTCCGCCCATTTGATGTCCAGCTCATTGGTGGTATCGTCCTTCATGAAGGCAACGTCGCCGAAATGAAGACTGGCGAAGGTAAGACTCTTGTTGCTACGCTTCCAGCTTATTTGAACGCTTTGACCGGTCGTGGCGTTCATATCGTCACGGTAAACGATTACCTCGCACAGCGCGACGCTGGCTGGATGGGTGAACTCTATAACTTCCTCGGCCTCACTGTTGGTGTAATTATTAATGAAGCTAGCTTCACTTATGATCCAGAGTATGAAAACGAAGATCATGACGATGAGCGCCTCAGACATTTGCGCCCATGCACTCGTAAGGAAGCTTACCAGTGTGATGTCACTTATGGTACGAATAATGAATTCGGTTTCGATTACCTCCGCGATAACATGGTGCAAGATGCTCAGTACCTTCGCCAGCGCGAACTCAACTTCGCCATCGTAGATGAGGTCGACTCTATCTTGATTGATGAAGCGCGTACGCCATTGATTATTTCTGCTCCAGCTGCCGACAACCCAGAGAGCTACTACCAGTTCGCTAAGGTTTGCGCTCAGCTTTCCGACGAAGATTACATCGTCGACGAAAAGCGCCGCACGGTTGCTTTGACCGATAAAGGTGTCGAAAAAGTCCAAAAGATTCTCGGCGTCGACACGCTTTACACTACCGAAAACACTCGCATCGTATATCACCTTGAGCAAGCCCTCCGCGCAGAGACGCTCTTTAAGCGTGATAAAGATTACGTTGTCACTAACTCCGGTGAAGTCATGATTGTCGATGAGCACACCGGTCGTTTGATGCACGGTCGTCGCTATAATGAAGGTCTTCATCAGGCCATCGAGGCTAAGGAAGGTGTTCAGGTTCGTGAAGAATCTACCACCCTCGCTACGGTTTCCTTCCAGAACTTCTTCCGTCTATACAATAAGCTCTCCGGTATGACTGGTACCGCCTTCACCGAGGCAGAAGAGTTCCAGCAGATTTACGCACTCGACGTGATTCAGATTCCACCGAACAAGCCAATCATTCGTGTCGATAAGGATGACTTAATTTATCGCACCGAGGCTGCCAAGCTCAAAGCGATTGCTGCTGAGGTCAAGAAATACCATGATCGCGGTCAGCCAGTGCTTGTCGGTTCCGACTCTATCGCCAACAACGAGCGCATCGCGGCTTACCTCGAGAAAGAAGGTATTCCATTCGAGCTTTTGAATGCTAAGAACAATGAGCGCGAGGCTGCGATTATCGCTAAGGCTGGCGAAAAGGGTGCAGTCACCCTTGCTACCAACATGGCAGGTCGTGGTACCGATATTAAACTCGCTCCAGGCGTCGCCGAACTCGGCGGTCTTGTCGTGATTGGCACTGCCCGTCATGATTCTCGCCGTGTAGATAACCAGCTCCGTGGTCGTGGCGGTCGTCAGGGTGATCCTGGTACTACTCAATTCTTTGTATCTTGCGAAGACGACTTAATGCGCATCTTCCAAGGTGATCGCATCGCGATGATTATGCAACGTCTCGGCGTTGATGATGATATGCCGATTCAGAACAAAACCGTCAGCAAGACTCTTGAAAATGCCCAGAAGCGCATCGAAGGTTTCAACTTTGATTCCCGCAAGAACGTGGTTCAGTACGATAACGTTATTAACCGCCACCGCAAGGTTGTTTATACCATGCGCCGCAAGATTCTCGACGGTGATAACATCCGCCCAGAGATTACTCGCCTCTACAAAGAGGAAATCGCCGAGCTTGTACAATTTAGCTCTCGCGTAAATAAGAAATTTGCCGAAAACTTCAAGCGCGTCTTTGACCTCGACGATGATCTTATCGATACGATTGGTCTCATGCGCAAAGAGAAGGATCGCTACAAGCTTGCTCTCGCGGCTGTAGAAGAAATGTATCACGACAAAGAAGTTGAATTCGGCGAGGAAGTGATGCGCAAGGCTGAGCGTGAGATTTACCTCAACGTTCTCGATACGCTCTGGATGCAACACCTTGAAAACATGCAACATCTCCGTGAGGGTATTCACTGGCGCTCTGTTGGCCAGCGTGATCCACTCGTAGAGTATCGCTCCGAATCGCAGAAGCTCTTCGACGGTTTGCAGCGCGCTCTTCGTGAAGAAGTTATGCATATCTTACTCAATCTCAAGATGCAAGATATGGGTGTTGTCGCTGACGATAAATATGAGACTGAGCTTACCAAGATGGCCGATAGTGCTACGAATAAGGGTGTAAATGAAGTCTCAGCCGGCGTTAAGAATATGGACGACGAGTTCACTAAAGACGAAAATGGCGTCAGCAAGCCAGCCGAAAATTCCGGCGTGCCAAAGACTGCCACTGGCAAGAATACAAATAAAAACGCCAAGCGTAATGCTGCGCGTAAGTCTAAGAAAAAAGCCCGTCAGAATAAAAAGAAGGGCCGCCGTTAGTTAGAAAAAGGGAACGCGACCAAAACTGGCCGCGTTCTCAGCGATATTATTATTCTATCATACTTTTGCATATCTGTCAAGCATAACCGTTATTCTATGAAACATACTATTGAAGAAGTTCACCTTAAATCTGGCGCTCGCGGGCTTTTAATTGATGCTCCTGGCTCTAGCGTGCTTAGCATCAAGATTATTTTTCGTGCTGGCAATAAATTTGTCAAAAAGCCAGAGATTTATGAAGTTGCCCACTTGATGGAGCACATGGCTTTTGGCCGCAATGCGGAATACAAAGACGAGCAGGCTTACGAATCGGAGTTTACGAAGAACGGCGCCTATCACAATGCTTGGACTTCGGATTGTTTTATTGCCTACGAAGCAGAATGTGCGGACTTTGAATGGGATCGTATTCTTAGCCTTCAGGAGCTTGCCGTTGCTAAACCGAAATTTAATGAAGAAGAACTAAACTCCGAAAAAGGGAACGTTCGCTCGGAATTAACCGGCTATCAAAACGATTATGCGCGCCTTATCTGGCCAAAGCTACAGCAAGAGCTTGGCGAGAAGGTTCTTACTTATGGCGAACGTCTCAAGACGATTAATAATATCGAACTAAAAGATGTGCGCGAGCATCATCGTCGGACGCATACCGCTGCTAATATGCAGTTTATTATCTGTGGCAACTTGCGCTTGCGTAAGAAAAAGATTATCCAGATGCTTGAAGATTGGGATTTGAAGCCAGGTGAGAAGTTTGAGGTGCCGATTAGCATTTATAATGGTACGAATCCAGTTTTGATTCGTCGTAAAGATGCTTCGAATGTTTGCTTCGGCTTTTCCTTTATTATTTCGCGTGCGCTCGAGCCGAAAGAGAAGTATGCCATGGATTGTCTTAACCATATTTTGAACGGCACGATGAGCTCAAAGATTTTTGGCACCGCACGTCGTCGCGGTATTGTCTATGGTATTGGCTCGAATGCGGACAGCGATAAGTGGAGTAGTACTTGGGACTTCGATGGCGAGGTAAATCACGAAAACGCAGCTGAGCTATTTGATTTAATTGCCGTTGAGCTTGCCAAGGTGATCAATGGTGACATTAGCGAAGCTGATATTAATGCCGCTAAGACTTATGCGCTCGGTCGCCATCAGATGCTAGCGCAGACCGCTGATCAAATTAGCAATTATTATATGCGCGATTATATTACCACCGGCACTTTTGAGCCGATGAGCGAGGCGCCAAAGATGATTGAAGCTATCGATAAGAGCACGATTGTCAGCCTTGCGCGCGAATTTATGCAATCAGGCATTTCCGGCCTTGCCGCTGTTGGCAATATGAATAAATCCGTCGTCGACGAACTCTGGTCGCGCGTACTTGGCGCTATCTGATATAATAAGCAGTAATGGAAAGCAAAGACGTCAAAATCGTTGCCATTGTTGGGATGTGTGGCAGCGGCAAATCAACCGCCATCGAATATCTTACCGAGCGCGGTATCCCGAAAGTATACTTCGGCGGAGTTATTTTGAACGCCATTAAAGAAGCCGGCGAAGAAATCACCCCAGAGACCGAGAAGAAATTCCGCGAAGGCTTACGCGAGAAAGAAGGCAAAGACTTCGTCGTTAAGCGTGTCGTTGAGAGCACGAAGAAACTCATCGAAGCCGGCCAGAAGCGTATCGTGCTCGATGGTCTCTATAGCTGGACGGAGTACAAGATTCTTCGCAAAGAATTCCCGAATGAAATGACCGTGGTCGCTATCGTATTACCAAAAGCATTGCGCCGCAAGCGCCTTGCCGAGCGCCCAGAGCGTCCATTCACGGCTGCCGAAGTCGCTGAGCGTGATCGCAGCGAAATTGAGAATCTCGAGAAAGGTGGCCCAATCGCTATCGCTGATTATTATGTCGACAACTCTGCAGATATTAAGACCTTCCATGAGAAGTTCGGTCAACTCATGAAAGAGATAAAGTTTATTGACTAATGGCTGCGGATTTACAAATACCAGATCGCGAGACGCAATTACTTTTGAAAGAGCTCGCCAAAACCGCCGACGTTCCAGGTGACGTCGTGGAATTCGGTTGCTACATGGGCGACACTTCGGTGCAGCTCGCCCGCGCTATGGAAGATAATCCAGATAAGTGGCTATATCTTTATGATTCTTTTGAGGGCTTGCCGGCTAAAACTGCCGAAGATCAATCCGCCGACGGTTGGCGCTTCAAAGAGGGTGAGCTCAAGGCCTCGCCGGATTCTGTGGCGCATAAGTTCAAGAAATATCAGCTTCCTGACCCTGTCATCGTAAAGGGGTGGTTCAACGAGCTAACGGCTGATGATTTGCCGGCTCAGATTTCTTTTGCCTTACTAGATGGTGATTTCTATGAGTCTATCAAAACTAGTTTTACGCTCGTGGCTCCACGTTTGAATCCTGGCGGCATTATTGCTGTTCATGATTATCGCAACGCGGCTTTGCCAGGCAGTGCTAAAGCTGTGACGGAATTCATGGAAGCCCATGAAGCAGAGTATGACTTTCGTCTAGCCGGTACGATGGCGATTTTAGTGAAGCATTAATCTTATCGCAAGAAGCACTAGGAGGTGCGCCGGGTAATACCAATAATTCAAACGGTATGGAATTCGGCGCCCTTTTTCGCCGCTATAGAAAGCTAGCGGCACGAAAGCCAAGGCCGAATAGGCCTGTACTGTCCAATGAGAATTGATAGTTGTAGCATACGCGAAAGCACCTAACGCTAATGCGAGCGTGACGGCATAAGTGACATGGAAGTCGCGTAGATTACAGATGAAATAAAACGCCACGGCTAATAGTACAGCTGGCGCGCCATACTCGAAATTGAATAGATAGGCTGCTACCGCAATGGCCGCCACGCCAAACCATCCCACTCCGCCACGTTCTGCGCAGAGCATCGCAATAAAACAGAGCGCCAAAGTCATTACGACGTTTATCTGCAAATCGTAACCAGTATACTGACGCATTAAAATCATTACAATCTCTGAGATGACGCCAAGCATACCAAGGCGCATGAAATACTTCTGACGCGATTTAGTATGAATGAAGCCTTCCGCAAGTGTAAAAACGAAAATCGGCATCGCAATTCGGCCAATAATGCGGAACAAAATCTGATTGGGGAAGAAATATAGCCCAATGTGATCCAAGGTCATTGTAATGAGTGCTATCCATTGTAGCGCCGCAGAACTTATCATAATTACATCTTATCATACTCGCTTATACTTTTATTTATAGACAAATGTGGTAAAATATGTTCTAAATGAAAGCATATAAGCGCGGAATTTTACTTTTTATTAAGGTATCTTTGCTACTTTTCGCAGTAGTCGTGGGCATTAAGTGCTTTACGGATCCTACATATAATAAATATGGCGGTTTCTTGGCGGGCCTCGTATTACCATTCTTGCCAGAAGTTGTCGAGAAAATCTTTAAATGTAAGTTCACCTTCCGTATTAGTTTGATCTACTACGCGTTTCTCTTTATTGCGCTCGATATGGGCATTTGCATGGACCTCTATAAAACATGGCCATTCTTCGATAAAGCGGTTCACTTCTGTTCTGGTGTCTTTTCGGCCCTAGTTGGCCATTACGCATTGGTTTATTTTAAGGTAAATAAATCGCCAAAACTCTTTAAGGCGATGTTTATCATGTTTTTCTCGATGGCAATCGGGGTTATCTGGGAATTCTTTGAGTTTGGCTGCGATAAATTCCTCGGCCAAAGCATGCAACAGCTCATTTCTGTCGGCGTAGACGATACGATGTTTGATTTAATTGCGGCTACTTTGGGTGCCGGTTTGGGTGGCTATTTATTAATTATTCCAAACTTCGTCGAATATCTCGAAGCCGAATAAAAAAGTCAAAAAATCTTGGTTTTACCTCTGTTTGGCAGACTTGACACGCGAGTGCCAGCGCGCTACAATGATAATAAATTAGCACTCGCGCCATGTGAGTGCTAAAACATGAAAATCGTTTTTAATCAAGGAGGATAAATCCAAAATGAGTAAAATTATTGGTATTGACCTCGGTACAACCAACTCGGCCTTTGCCTATATGGTCGCCGGTAAGCCAGAGGTGATTACAAACAGTGAAGGTGATCGCACCACGCCATCCGTTGTCGCAGTCACGAAGAAGGGCGAGCGCCTCGTGGGTAAAATTGCTCAACGCCAGCGTGTTACGAACCCAGAAAATACCATTTACGGCATCAAGCGTTTGATTGGTCGTAAATTTGACGATAAGGAAGTTCAAGACGATATCGACATTTTGCCATACAAGATTGTTCGCAAAGGTGCCGGTGTAGCTGTTAAGCTTGGCGACAAGGAAATGACCCCAGAAGAGATTTCTGCTATGGTTCTTTCCAAGATTAAGGCCGATGCCGAAGCTTACCTTGGCGAGCCTGTCACTGAAGCCGTTATTACTGTTCCAGCCTACTTCGACGATTCTCAGCGTCAAGCTACAAAGGATGCTGGCAAGATTGCTGGTCTTGAAGTAAAACGTATTGTTCCAGAACCAACCGCCGCTGCTTTGGCTTACGGTATCGATAAGAAGGAAGATGAAAAGATTGTAGTATTCGACCTTGGTGGTGGTACTTTCGATGTTTCCATTCTTGAGCTCGGCGATGGCGTGCTCGAAGTAAAGGCTACTAACGGTGATACTCACCTTGGTGGTGAAGACTTCGATAACCGTATCGTTGATTACATTCTCGAAGAGTTCGGTAAGGAAAACAATATTGACCTCCGCAAGGATGCTGCCGCTATGCAGCGCATCAAAGACGAAGCCGAGAAGGCCAAGAAGGAACTCTCCAGTGCTACCGAAACCGATATTAACCTTCCATATATTACCGCCGACGCTGATGGCCCTAAGCACCTCGAAATGACGCTCACTCGCGCCAAGCTCGAAGAGCTCGTTTCGCCATTACTCGATCGTCTCGATGGTCCAGTCAAGAAGGCTCTCGAAGATGCTCACCTCAAGACTTCCGATATCGCCGATGTTGTGATGGTTGGTGGTATGACTCGTATGCCAGCTGTCGTTGAGCGCGCAAAGAAGCTCTTCGGTAAGGATCCAATGCAGGGCGTAAACCCAGATGAGGTCGTCGCTGTTGGTGCCGCTATTCAAGGTGGCGTGCTTGCCGGCGATGTTAAGGACGTTTTGCTCCTCGATGTCACTCCACTTACCCTTGGTATCGAAACCATGGGTGGCGTACGTACTCCACTCATCAATCGCAACACTACGATTCCTACCAGTGCTTCCGAGGTCTTTAGTACCGCTTCGGATAATCAGAACCAGGTCGAAATTAATGTCCTTCAGGGTGAACGTGAATTTGCTAAGGATAATAAATCCCTCGGTCGCTTCATCTTGGATGGTATCGCTCCAGCTCCACGCGGCATTCCGCAAATTGAAGTTACCTTCAACCTTGATGCGAACGGCATCTTGAATGTTACCGCCAAGGATAAAGGCACCGGCAAAGAGCAGAGCATTACGATTACCAACTCTGGCAACATGAGCAAGGAAGATATTGAGAAAGCTCAGAAGGAAGCTGAAGCTCACGCCGAAGATGATAAGAAGCGCAAGGAAGCTGTTGATGCTAAGAACCAGCTCGAGAATGCCATCTATCAAGCCGAGAAGATGCCAAGCGAATATAAGGACAAAATCTCCGACGAAGATAAGGAAGCAATCAATAAAGCTGTAGCTGACGCTAAAGAAGAGCTCGCTAAGTATGCAGACGATAAAGATAAACTTGAAGCTGCTACAAAGGCTTTGAATGATGCCATCATGCCAATCGGCGCAAAGATGTATCAGCAAGCTTCGAGCGAAAACGCTTCCTCCAGCAGTGAATCAATATCGGAAAACAAATCCAGCGACGACGGCGAAACTGTTGAAGGTGAAGTTGTAGACAAGTAAACACCACGTCAAGGGTTAAAGGAAAAAAGGACAGCCTCAGAGCTGTCCTTTTAGTTTGAGCGGGAAGTAACCTATCAGTTCACGTAGATGCCAAGAAAAGGGATTGCGACACCACCACTGCTCGGCTGCTGCATAACAGCGATAGGGTAGTGCGACGTCAAGCGCCGGCATGACGTTAATGCCAAGCTTTTTGGCCTGATTCTGCGCACGCCTGAAGTGCAATTTATGCGCAATCAGAATCACGTCGTAGCCTAGATCGTATTGATCGAGGATGGACTTTGCCATGATTAGCGCTTGCCAGGTGCCACCAGAATTGGTGCTCATACTAGTGGATTGGCCAGTCTCTAGCTTAAACATCACGAAATCGTGGCTCGAGATGCGAGCGAGCTGCTCGTAGATTTTTTCTTGAGCTAAGACTATACAATCTTCGTAGCGATAAGTTGCATTCAAAGTTGCAAGCGCCAAATCGTCGATACTTGAAAGAGTATCGCCGTTCAGACTATAGCCAAAGTCAAGCGCTAAGATAATACTTCTTTTAATAACAATCACCCCCTAAAAGAAGTAGCTATACTATAATTATATCACAAAACACCATAAAAGTCAATTTAAGGTATAATATTGCTTATGGATAATGTTTTGGAAATTATTTTAATTGTCGTCATGATTGTTGTATTTTTTACAACAGTAATTATCATGATGCGTCAGATGAATCAGATTACAAAAGCTATCGATCAAAAGATTGATAAAGAGAATCGTCGCACGCAAGATAAAATCGATCAAATGAATGAAGCAGTGAACCGTAAAATCGATTACAATAACTCTCGCGTGCAAGATTCGATTTCGCGCCAGCTTACTGAGTCTGGTCGTCAGATGCGCGATAGTAAGCAAGCTATTGCTGAGATTTCGGCGCGCCTTGCTACGATTAATGAGACTAATAAGCACGTCGAATCGGTCGCCGACGAACTCAAAACTCTCCAGGCCGTCTTGCAGAATCCGAAACAGCGTGGCGTGTTTGGTGAATATTATCTCGACACTGTGCTTGGCAATGTTTTACCGGTGGGCTCTTATGATTTACAGTATAAGTTTAAAGACGGCGAAATAGTCGATGCAGTAGTCTATCTGGACAAAGGCAAAATCCTCCCAATCGACTCGAAGTTCTCGCTCGAAAACTACAATCGCATGGTGGCTGCCAAAGATAAAACTGAGCGCGAAAAATATGCCAAGAAGGTGCGCGAAGATTTGAAAGGCCGTATCGACGAGACTTCAAAATATATTCGTCCAGCCGAGAAAACTATGGAGTTTGCTTTCATGTTTATCCCGTCTGAAAGTCTTTATTATGATTTACTAATCAACAAAGTTGGCACTACGAGCTCGGAACGTGACTTAATAGAGTATGCATACCGCGATAAGAAAGTGATTGTGACTAGTCCGACTAGTTTCATGGCTTATTTACAGACGATCTTGCAAGGCCTACGCAGTTTGGAGATCGAGAAAGACACCGCCGAGATTCAGGCTCGCGTCGCCAAGCTTGGCCAGCATATTACAGCTTTCGATACCTACATGGGCAAACTTGGTTCGTCGCTTGGCACGACGGTAAATCATTACAATGCAGCGCATAAAACGCTCGCGCAGATTGACAAGGATGTCGTAAAAATTACCGGTAACGAGCCGTCTATTGAAGCTAGTGTCGTAGACAAACCACTTCTCGAAGAATAAAAAAATACCCCCGCTATCGGGGGTATTTTTTTAGAAGAAACGTATTGCAGTGAATGGCCAAACTCGCATCGAGACTGGGCCTTGCAGGCGACAGTATGGAATTGTGCCGAGACCGCTACGCGAATCGAGGGAATTGCCACCTTCGCGGTTGTCGCCAGCAACGAACAACTCGCCCTCTGGAACGATTACGTTCACGCTGCCAGAGATATTTTCCTTTGGGCCATCCTGGTCGGACTTGCGCGTGTCTAGATCTGGATTAAAACCTTCTGGATGTTCGTCATTGTAGACAGTCAAGGTGCCGTCAGCGACAACGACGTGCTCGCCAGGGAAGGCGATGACGCGCTTAATGATATATTGATCAACGATGCCAGACATTGGCTCGCAGTTTGTAGCGGAAACATTGCCACCGTTTGCAAATACTACAATTTGGCCACGTTCTGGCACATATTCCTGCTCGGCTAAATGCGCCAGGGTGACTGGAATGCGATTTACGATTACGCGGTCATTTGAGTGCAGAGTGTTTTCCATGCTACCACCTACCACGTTAAAACTGCGGAAGATGAAAGTATTCAAAATAAATGCGCCTACCGCTACAGCAGTCACGAAACTTAAGAAGCTTAGTATATCTTTTAATGCCGGATACTTTTGGCCAAAAGTTGGTTTTTGTTCCATACAGACTATTTTAGCATAAGTGGCGGAAAACCGCTTTCTCGTGCTAAAATAGATAAAGTTATGGCCGATTATGTCATGCTCCGAAAAGGGCGAAACGCGCTCAGTTCAGTTACGCACGTCGTATTAAACGTCGCTTTGGCGGTTATTTCGACGGCGCTTACGGTTATTAGCGGTAACTGGGTTTTTGGTGTGCTCTTAGTCATTCTTTCGAAGTGGCGTATCGTGGCTGTGCGCCCGCGCTATTGGTGGCTCAACCTTAAGGCAAATCTCGTTGATCTCACGGTCGGTATCAGCTTAGCTTTGCTTGTATTCTTGGCTGGCACGGACGGCTTAAATGCTTGGCATATTATATTGACGGCTATTTATGCTATCTGGCTTGTGATCATTAAGCCAATGAGCCATACGCTCGCGACTGAGATTCAGGCTATGTTTGCTATCTTCTTTGGCACTTTTGCAACCGCATTGGTAACTTCAAACTTTGATCCGATCGTTGGCGTATTGGCTAGCTTCGTCATTGGCTATAGCGCTTCAAGGCATATACTTACTCAGGGTTCTGATCATGATTTTAACCTCACTACTTTTATCTGTGGTCTATTATTAAGTGAGCTTAGCTGGATTTTTTATCACTGGTCAATCGTATATCGCATCGGTATCGATACGACCTTCGTCATTCCGCAATTTCCAATCGTGGCCAGTTTAATGTTCTTTGTGTTTGCGCGTGGCTATAGTTCAGCCTTGCAGCACGATGGTAAAATTCGCGCTGACGATATTATGCTTCCAGCATTATTTTCAGCTTTAGTTATGTTTGTAATGGTATTCTTTTTCTCAGTTGCGAATTTCGATATTTAAGCCCTCAAAGAAAGGAGAAATATGGAGAGTGGGAATTCAAACGAAGCAAATAACAACACACCAGTAGTCGATCAGTCGACCCCTACTACGCCACCTGACACATCTACTTCAAGTGCCAGTGCTCCGTCTGATGATTGGAAGAATTATAAACCGAAAAATAACGTCGATACGCTAGTTGTCGATCGCCCACCGCGTAGTCGCGGTAGTAATGCTGGCGTGATCGTCGGTGTAATTCTCGCTATCATGCTAGCCGGCGGTGCTTTGGCGATTTCTATCGTCAATATGATGAACTCTCAAAGTAGCCAGCCGACCGCTACCGTTTCTGCTGACGGCTATTACACTGGTAATTCTATTGAATTCGAAGAAACTTCTATTGCGAATATCGTATCGAAAGTTACGCCAGCCGTGGTTTCAATTATTTCCGAAGTTCGTACCACTAGCTACTTCGGTTATGGTACTGCACGTGCTTCTGGTACAGGTATGATTGTGACGGAGGACGGATATATCATTACAAATAAACACGTCGTAAATGGCGCTCGTTCCGTTCAGGTTATTACCGACTCTGGTGATACTTATGATAACGTAACCATCGTTGGCACCGATCCGCTCAATGACGTTGCTTATCTTAAGATTAATGGCGCAAGCGGTCTTCCAACTATTCCGCTTGGCGATTCAAAGACAATCGCTGTCGGTCAGCCAGTACTCGCTATCGGTAACGCTCTTGGAGCTTATCAAAACTCTGTCACTCAAGGCATCATCGGCGGTACAGGCCGTTCTATCTCGGCGGGTGATTCTGATGGTAATAATGTCGAATATCTCACTGATATGCTTCAGACTGATGCAGCGATTAACCCAGGCAACTCTGGTGGTCCACTTGTAAATGCTGCCGGAGAAGTAATCGGCATCAATACCGCCGTTTCTACTGACGCGCAAGGTCTTGGCTTCGCGATTCCAATCTCTGCTGTAAAAGGCATGCTAAAGAATATTATCGACAACGGTAAGGCCGAACGTGCCTATCTTGGCTTGTCTTATGTCACGATTACGTCCGAAGTCGCAAAGGAGTTTAACCTCTCTGTAAACCAAGGCGCCTACGTCCACTCCGATAATAGCCGCCAAAGCGCCGTCGTAAGTGATGGTCCAGCCGATAAGGCCGGTATCGAAGATGGCGATATCGTTAGCAAAATTAATGGCGTTCAAGTTGGTCGCGCTGGTTCTATTGCTACTTTAATTGGTGAATATAAAGTCGGCGACGTCGTGCCGGTCACGATTATCCGCGACAATAAAGAGATGGTCGTCAACGTAACTCTCTCGGCATATAAAGATTAATATTAATACAAAAAACGAGCCGCTATCGCTAGCGGCTCTTTTGATGGGTAATAAAACTACACGCGATTTTTAGTCGCACTCGCAACCGCAGTCGCAGTCCTCGTCGTCCTCATCGAACATGCCGTTGGCGCAGTTTAGTATGTCGCGCACGGCCTCCAGCTTATCGGTCAGCTTCTGAATCGTAGCCTCATCAGCTTCTTCGGAAATCGCATCGCACAATTCGGCGCTGCTGGTCATCAGCTCAAGCAGAATGCTGACCATTTCGTTGAGTGCATCGTCGAGCAGGTCGCGGTCGGCTTTGACATTGCTGAGCTCGCGCTGGGTCACCTTCAGGCGGCGGGAGAGCTTATCGCGATTGCGTACAATTTCCCAGACCAACATGTTGGGAATCTGGACGCGCTCCCCATGAGTAGAAATCATCGCCCGAAGGCGCGAAGTCATCAGGTCACCGTGCATGGTTGAGATACTGCGAGAGAAGGAACTTCCAATCTGCGGAGTGGGATCTTCGTAAAGAACCCGAAGTTCGGTAGTTTTAGTTTTCATGTTTTTTACCCCTTTCTAAGAACTTTGGAGCTTTTCGCGGGAGCAAAAAGCCAGCCAACAATATATACTATACCACAAAAATGAAGTTTTACAAATAATAGGGAAGAAAACTCTGGCGTTATCTGGAAATTTGTGTTAAAATAGCAAAGTAATTAAATTTAATGAATCAGTTCCGCGTGGAGTGGAACGAAGGAGAAGGTAGAAGATGCCTGTTCAAGCAGATATCAAGGAGCTCCTTGCTGCCGGTGCGCATTTTGGTCATAAGACTAGCCGCTGGCACCCAAAGATGGCTCCATACATTCACAGCAAGCGCCAAGGCGCTC
>CAMZHH010000004.1 GCA_947306745.1 uncultured Candidatus Saccharibacteria bacterium | reverse complement strand
TATCAGGAAGGAGAGAAATAGAAAAATAGAAAGGAAAATAAAAATAATATGTCAATTAGCGAATATAACATTCCGACAATTAGCAACTCAGATACAAGTAAAAGTAAATGGGATCAATTAGCGGAAGAAGTAGAAGCCGGTAACTACGACTTTGAAGCATTCAAAGACGAAGAAAACTACCAAAACAGTAGAGAAGTTACCCAAGATCAAATCCAAAAATCGAGAGATTTACAAGCCGAACTAGCAAAAGCAAAAGAAGGATTTGCAGAAGAAATCAAACAAAAACGCGGTCATGGCTTGATTGGATTTATCAAACGTCGTGTAGCCTAATATGAAAAATCGAAAAATTAAAATATGGCTACTTACCTTAACAATTAGCTTTGGCATTACATCCATGGTCGCTCTAGTAGCACCTAAGTATAACTATCAACATAAAGCCATAAAATATAACTTACCTTGCTTAGTGGAAGAAGTAGAAGATCCATTAAGAGAATGCCAAATGGAAAATTTTAAGGTAATTCCAAGTAATTCTTACTATGCTTAAGAGTAATTGACATAAGAAATAAAGGAGAATGCCTATAAGATAAAAAATAAAAATATTAAAAATAAACAGAGAAATAGACCGATGTAAAGATAAAAACAAAAACCAAGATTAACTAAACAGAAAGAGGTAAAAATATAAGATAGAAAGCTACGGCAGAAAATAGACCTAATCAGACGCAGATTAGGTCTATTTTTGTGTTGAAGCATTTGACTTTGGGGCTTGACTTTTTAAAAACGCTAGTGGTAAAATGAGGCAAAATAGGTCAAAATAAAAAATTAAAAAAGGAACAAGAGAAAATGGCAGGAGAAAATCCACCACGCAAAGATGAGGGCGTAAATCCAGATGCACAGAACTGGAATATGGACCCATCGCAGCAAAATACGGCAGAAGCTGAGCAGAATAGCGCGGAGGATGCCGAAAAGAAAGAGTGTGAGAGGCTCAATAAGGAAATCGATAATTATTACTGTGCAGAAATTATCAGAGTCGGCAAAGAAGCTGGTCTTAATATTGAGAACGGTATGGATACTCGTGATTGGACGAATCCTGCTGACCTCCAAACGCTTCTTGATGCCTTGAAGGCAAACCGCGAAAAAGAAGCTGCCGCTAAGAAGGAAGAAGATAAGAAAGAAGCTCCTGCTGCTGCTGCTGCTGTTGTAGCTACTACGGAAGCTTCTGCTACTGAGGCTGCTCCAGCCGAAACGACTACCGCCGAGGCTGGCGAAGATGGCAACGATTCTCATGGCGAAGCGATTGCTGTCGCAGCTGCTGCAGTAGCTGCTGGTGCAACGCTTGGCGAAGCAGCAAATGCTGCCTCAAAGAAAGCTGCTGGTGAAGATTCAAATGAGAATATCAATACTGAAGCCGTTGAAGAAAATAATTCTGCAGAAATTGCAGAAAATAACGAAGTTGCTGAAAAGAACAAAAAACGTGGCCGTGGCTTGATGGGCTTTATTAGCCGCCATCCAAGACTCGCTCGTGTTGGTGGTGTAATTGGCGGTCTCGCTCTTGGTGCTGCATTACTATTTGGTGGCGCAAAGCTAAATGAAATGCAACACAACCAATGGGATGCCGATCGTACTCCAATTACGGATGAGATGAATGCGGAGTTCGATTATAACCAAGAATCGCTCGGTGGATATAAGATTGATTATCGCTCTGATTTTGCGAATGAACTAGGCAATGATTATAACGGAGATAAGATTGGCCCACTCGACGTTACAAGCCCTGAGCGTTTGCAAGGCCTTCAAAACGATTCCGAATATCGCACTGCCTTCCAAGAAGCCTACGGCAATCAGGCTGAGGCTGCAGCCGCATTATATGCAAACCTTCCAGCCGATGCAAAAGGTATTGATGCGCTTGATAATTTGAATTATGACGAGCTCTGCGATGCGGTTGAAAATGATGGTGACCTCTATGCGCAAATGCAAGAAAAGATTGGTTACACAATTAACGGTTCGCATTATCGCAAGACAACCTTGGATGGCATGCACAAAGCATTCTATATGCGTTCGGCAACTTACCCAGGTCAACAAATTTCTTACAAGACTACGGAGGGTGCTTACGATACGATTGACACTACCGGTAAAACTATCATTGCGATGGATGTAATGGATAAAGATGGTAGTGTATTGGATACGCAATACTTCCTCGAAGAATGCGGCAACCTTATCGTCGATGGTGTCGAGGGTATGAAGAGCATTGAAGAGACTCCGGATGTTGTGCCAGAAACTCCAACTCCGGAGACTCCAACTCCGGAGACTCCAACTCCGGAAACTCCAACTCCTGAACCAACTCCGACACCAACCCCAGAGCCGACTCCGACACCAACCCCAGAGCCGACTCCAACTCCTGAACCAACTCCGACACCAACTCCTGAACCAACTCCGACACCAACCCCTGAACCAACTCCGACACCAACCCCAGAGCCGACTCCGACTCCAACTCCTGAACCAACTCCGACACCAACCCCAGAGCCGACTCCGACTCCAACTCCTGAACCAACTCCGACACCAACCCCAGAGCCGACTCCGACTCCAGGTCTTGATCCAAAGAATGAAGAAGCTGAATATGAAAATGCCGGTGGCGACGATCAGCAGCAGCTTGATGCTGGTGAATTAACCGAGCCAAATCAACAAGAAGGTGACTTCAATCCGGATGAGGGAAACTTCGGATACGAAGTAGAAGAAGGCACGGGCGACAATAATGGTGATGGCGTCGTTGATCAAACTAATGAACAAAGAGGCGCTATGGACACGAACCTTGATAGTGGTGACGGTAGCGGTCGTACGATTGCGGAAGTTGTCGAAGATCAATCTAAGGTTGAAGATGCGGGTGCGGATGGTACCGATACTCGTGGCGACGTAAGCAGTGATTATGTCGCTCCTGAAGTAACCGAAGACACTAGCGCAGAAGAACAGGCGCGCATTGAAGCGGAGCAACAAGCCGCACGTGAAGTGGCCGAACAAGCTGAGCGTGAACGCCAGGCTGCCGAAGAACAAGCGCGTATAGATGCTGAGCGCGAAGCCGAACAAGAAGCCGCTCGCCAGCGTGAAGCTGAAGAGCGCGTCGCACAAGAAGCCGCTCGTCAACAGGCTGCTCAAGAAGAGCAAGATGCCGCCGATTGGGCTGCTGGAGAATTCGATCTCGGTGGCGGCAACTAATTAATCTAGGTTTGTAAAACAAAAAGGAGTACAAACATGCTAAAACAAACAAATATCAAATTTAAACGGAGGATGACAGTTGCCGGTCTGGCGGCGTTAGCGATAACATTCCTAGCGCCGTGGGCTACGACATTCGCATACGGTCCAGCTCGTGATACGTATACGAATGAAGTACCTGCTGATCATGTAACTTTCAACTCTATCACGAATAACGTGGCGTTGGGCGATGAACGTAACTTCGTACGTATTCGTGAAGCCGATTCTGGCAACAAATACGGCGATGAGGTCAAAGTTGTGCCAGGAAAAGAGTACGAGGTATATATTTATTACCACAACAATGCGGCATCTAATTTGAACGCAAGTGGTAAAGGTATTGCAAACAATGTGCGCATTACTACAAACTTCGACTCTGCCGTCAATTCATCGAAGAAAGCTACGATTACTGCTTTCATTAATGCAACCGATGCTACCCCAACTCGTATTTGGGATGAAGCATATATGACGACTGATTCTACCGCTGACATCGTATTACGCTACGTGAATGCTAGTGCGACTATTCATAATGCTGGTAGTACGAATGGTATGAAATTGTCGACTGATCTCTTTGGTGATGACACCAAGGGTGAAGGTCAATACATTGGTGTAAATAAGCTTGATGGCCGTTTGCCTGGTTGTGCAGAGTATTCCGGTTACATCACTTATCGTCTCCGCGCCGAGCAAGTTGGTGCGAAGGTTACCAAGACTGTATCTTTGGATGGCGTAAACTTCTTTGAGAATGTTACTGCTAAGCCAGGTGATACTGTTACGTATCGTGTAGAATTTCAAAATACTGGTACGACTACTTTAACAAACGTTGGCTTCCATGATAAATTGCCAGCTGGTGTTACTTTAGTCCCTGGTACGACTAAGCTCGTAAATGGTGCTCATCCTGATGGTTTAACTATGAAGGATATCATCGCTGACGGTACCGGTTTTAATACTGGTCTTTATACGAGCCATGCAAATGCGATTTTAACTTACCAAGTTAAGTTAAATAGTGATATCGTAGCGAACGGTAAGTGTGGAACCAATTCGTTTACGAATACTATCTTCGTAGATCATGATGATGGTGAAATTTCCGATGGTGCAACTATTAACGTAGAACGCACTTGTACGGAAGGTGAAGAACCTGGTGACGAACCTGAAACGTTGCCAAAAACCGGTCCTGGCGAAGTTATGCTCGCCGTAATTGCGGCCACCTGTGTGATTGTGGGAATCGTATATTGGTATCGTAGCCAAAAAGAAGTTGAAATGCTCCAAAAAGCTTCTACTGGCCATGCCAAGAAATCCAAAAAATAAAAACAAAAATTGTAATTAGCTCCTTTTGAATAAAAATGTGCATTGGTCTGGGTGTCCCGATGCACATTTTTTCTTGCTTTGAATAAATTAATTATCATTTTGACGGAGCGAAGCGGTGCTATTGATTTTTAGTGCATAATTTGTTATAATGGCGCAAGTAATAAAAGGAATTTTATGAAAAAAGCAGTCGTAAAGATCGGCGGCAAACAATATATTGTTGCTGAGAAAGAGACCCTCCGTGTGGACCTCCTCCCGGAAGGAACTAAAGATCTCGCTTTAGACGCTTTGCTCGTAATGGATGGCGATAAGACTACGGTCGGTGAGCCAACTGTTAAAGGAGTAAAGGTAAAGGCGAAGGTCGTTAACGAGAAAGTAGCTGGCGACAAGATTCGCGTTATCCGCTACCACTCCAAGAAGCGTGTACATACTGAAACTGGTCATCGCCAGAAGTACTCCGAAATTGAAATCGTGAGCATCGCTTAATAATAAAAAATCTCCTGCGAAATCGGGAGATTTTTTGGTGCTTATGTTATTATATATATTATGGATGTGGTTATAGGTGTTATATTAGGCCTGTTGGCGCTCGTAATATTAGTGACGGCGCATGAGTTTGGCCATTTTATTGCTGCTCGCAAGAATGGAGTAGAAGTAGAAGAGTTTGGTATCTGTTTCCCGCCACGCGCAATCGCTTGGCGTAAGGTGAAGGGAAAATGGCGCAGGCTGAAGAAGTCTGAATGGGACAAGGCGCCTGGCGAAGGTACGATTATTTCATTGAACTGGCTACCGATTGGCGGTTTCTGTCAGATGAAGGGTGAGAACGACGATGCTTCCGAGAAGGGCACTTTTGGCAAGGCTAGTTATTGGAGTAAGACTAAAATTCTTTTTGCTGGCGTTACGGCGAACTGGATTGTGGCGGCAGTGATTTTTACGGCTTTGGCTTTTGTGGGTATGCCACACTTTATGGAGAATCAGTTCCAAGTAGATATTGATACTGAAGTATATATTACGAAGCCGGTCACATTGGAATCGATCGAGAAAGATAGCCCAGCTGATAATGCAGGTTTGCAAGCGGGCGATATTGTAAAATCGATGCGCATTTTGAAATGTGATAACGAAGAGTGTACGGAAGGCGTCAATGAACGTTACGAGATTCTTACTACGGATGATTTGCTTGGTTTCTTAGATAAATATGCTGGCGAGTCGGTATACATGAGCTTTACGCGCGATGGAGACGAAATGACCGCTCCTGTAACTTTGAACGCCTCGGACAAGGATTATATCTTAGGCGCTGCAATAGATGGAGAACTGTTATATATGAGCTCCTGGAGCTCGCCGATTGTGGGTATTGGCACGACGATTCAGCTAACGGGTGAGACTTTTAAAGGTGTCGGTCAATTAATCGTTAACCTCTTTAGTGGCATTATTAAGCAGGTAAACTTCGACCAAAGCGTGCGCGAGAGTGGCGCAGAGGAGTTACAATCGGCTGGCGATTCGGTAACCGGTCCAGTTGGTATTGTGGGTATTCTATTCCCGAATGTAGCGAAGGCTGGTGGCCGTAGTCTTGCATTCTTAGTCGCAATTATTTCAGTATCATTAGCTTGTATGAACGTATTGCCGATTCCGGCTTTGGATGGCGGTCGTTGGCTAATGATTACCATTGCGCGTTTGCGCAAAAAGAAGTTAAGCAAGGCGACCGAAGAAAAAATTGTCGGACGCTCGTTTATCGTAATATTAATTCTAGCGGTAGTAATTACTATCCTAGACATAATGAGGTTCTTCTAATGGTGGCAGAGAATAAAGAACAAAAAACGACTAAGAAAAAACAAAGTGTCGAAGGAAAAGATAAACCAAGCACTGAAGAGAAGAAGTCGGTTAAATCTTTGAAAAGTCGTTTTGATATGAGAGCAAAAGAAAATCATAAAATGACCGTCGGTGCCTTATTGGGCTGGGCGTTCTTAATGGCATTATGGGTGGGTGTAGTATTGATTGGTGTACAATACGCGCTCGCTTACTTAATCAGCGCAATGCATTTGCAAGTATCTGAGATTGTTTTGCAGACGATTTTTTCGGCGTTGGTGTATGTAGTCGCACTACTCGTGATTATCTTTGTGCCGTGGAAGTTGTTAAAGATGAAGACTACGCGCGAAGAGCTTGGTATGCGCGGTTTGCCGACTTGGACAGATATCTTATTAGCACCAATTGCCTTTATTGTGTTCTTGATTGCTAGTGGCTTTATTATGGCTGTAATGCAAGCAATCATGCCTTCAATTGACTGGACGCAGGAGCAAGATGTTGGCTTTAATAATATAATTTCGAACTTAGATTTCGTCTTAACTTTCTTGTCACTCGTAGTAATTGCGCCTATTGCAGAAGAAATAATCTTTCGCGGTTGGTTGTATGGTAAGATGCGTCGCAAGATGTCGGCCGTACCAGCGATTTTGATTGTTTCCTTACTATTCGGCCTCGTTCATGGTCAATGGAACGTTGGCGTCGTAGTGTTTACGATGAGTATTGCGATGTGCTTGATTCGTGAATTGACGGGCACTATTTGGGGCGGCATCTTGGTGCATATGATTAAGAATGGCTTGGCCTTCTATGCGCTATATGTAAATCCGGGTTTATTTGGTGCAATATCCGGCATGCTTATCTTAGCACTCTAGGATTGATATAGATTGGCCACCACGGGTTCGTGGTGGGTTTTTGATGTATAATAGAGGTTGTTATGCCGGAATTACCTGAAGTAGAGACGATTCGTCGCGGTCTAGATAAATTTATTGTGGGGCAAACGATTCAGAAGGTGACGATTTTATGTGAGAAAAGTTTTCGTGGCGATAAAAAATACGTAGAAGGGCAGAAAATTCTCAAAATTGATCGTCGCGGAAAAGCTTTATTAATACAACTCGAGAATAATATGTGGATGATGATTCATCTACGCATGACTGGGCAGTTGATTTACGTTGGCGAAGAGAAATTTGCGGCTGGCCATCCGGATGGAGGTTTTACGGAAAAAATGCCAGGACGCCATACGCGAGTTTATTTTGATTTTGGTAATGGTTTTCAATTATTTTTTAATGACCAACGTAAGTTTGGCTTTATCTCTGTTATGGACGAACTTGGAATTGCGACGGATCCATTTTTGACTAAGTTGGGGCCTGAGCCATGGGATATGGCGCCGGATGATTTTTACAATATGCTACAGAGACATAAAAATTCGCCAGTGAAGGCAGTAATTTTGGATCAAAGTAATATTGCGGGAGTTGGGAATATCTATGCCGACGAAGGATGCTTCTATGCGGGGATTTTGCCTTGGCGACACTGCGGTGATATTGAGCGTGAGGAGGCTGATAAATTATTAGAGGGCTTGGCAACCGTGATGCAACGCTCGATTGATAGCGGTGGCTCGACGATGAAAGATTATGTGCGTGCGGATGGTACGAAGGGTAGTTATCTGGAGAAGTTTGCGCAAGTATTTCGTCGTGAAGGCTTAGAGTGTCCGCGTTGTGGTGGAATAATCGAAAAAACACGCGCTGCTGGTCGTGGAACGCATTATTGTAAAGGATGCCAGAAATAATGAAGATTTTTTATGGTAGCGACCGCGCAAAAATCGAACTGGCGGTACGCAAAGTCTTAGGTGACAATTACGAAACAATCGAAGCAGAAAACCTAACGCGAGCGGATATGGATACGGTTTTTCGCGGCACGTCATTATTTGGCGATGTGCGAAAAATATTGATTAAAAGTTTAGATGAAAACAAAGAATGTTTTAATGTGCTTGAACAATATCTTGATACTCCGCATGAGGTTGTAGTGTGGCTGAATAGTTTCGATAAACGTTCGGTAACGTATAAAGCAGTTTCGAAAAATGCAAAAGTAGAAGTAAAGGAATTTGCCTTGCCGGAAGTGCGGGAAAAATTCTACACTTTTAAGATATTTGACGAGGCGGTAGCGGGGCATAGCGCGAAAGCTTTAAAAATGTGCGCCGAAATAGAAACGACGGACGATCCATATATGACTTTAGGCGCTTTCGCATCGTCGGCGTATAAGAAACTGGAATTGAAACAGCGAAAAGCGCCAGATATGGTGCGCATATTAGCAAAAGCTGATATAGACATGAAACGAACGGGGATTGATGGCTGGAAAATTATCAAGAAAGCGCTTCTGGAAATTGCGGCGCTAGCATAAAGCCGTGATAAGATAATATATATGAAAGATGCATTGCGAAAAATCTTGGTTGCATTGAGTTTAGTAAGTGCCGCGATGGCTATATATTATTTTGTCTTGATGGTTATTGAGGGTGATTTTGTGCACGGATTCGTGCCGGCGACATCTTTTGCGACGTGTATGTTATGCGGATCGTTAATTGGCCTAATGGCGTGCTATACCGTGCGAACTAACCGTGACAATACTGACGACAAAAATCAGCTAAATGTGGCGATGATATTCGTGATACTGGGAGTAGTGATTGCAAGTACGGTTGCAACATTGGGGATCGGCAAACATATGCCAATAATGATGGGGTATTATTTGCAGAATATAATAATGTTCGCAATACTTTTAGCTTTTAGACTGAGCTATCGCGGAAAACATTAAGAAAAGAAAATCCGCTAGGCATGCGAGAACCTGGAACTATCGCCTAGCGGATTTTTGCTAGAAACGGCACGCAGTATAGAAAAGAAAGACAAGGACTTTTCTAGAAATGCATATATTTTAAGGAGCGAAAGTTATTAGAAAACTGCGTCGCCTGGCTAGTAATATATAGTCAAGCAATAAATGCGCCAAGCATAAGTTCAATTATTTTTCGAATTATAAAAAATACCTCCGTGGAAGCGGAGGTATTTAAAGTTTAAAACCTTAGGCGGCGTGAACTTCAACGCGAGTGCGTGGCACGCTCTTGCCAGAGAAGTGATTCTTCTTGGTCTTTACGAAGACTACTTTACCGTCGATAGCGGCATGAATAGTGAAGTTGCGGCTCATGAAGGTGCCAGGGCCGGCAATCTTAGTAGCGCCGGTTTGGCGAACGAGAACTTCACCAGTCTTTACTTGCTGACCACCGAAACGCTTGACGCCAAGTCGTTGGCCGGCATTGTTGTGTAGGTTTTTGCTGGTACCGCCAGCTTTGACATGTGACATACTACTTTTTCCTTAATACTATTATTTGACGCGCAACGATTTGGTCCTCTCGGAAATACAAGAGGTCATCGTAAGACGCATAACGATACTTTATGGCATTATAGCCCAATTTATCCAATTCGTCAAGGATATTTACCCCTTGATAAACACCTTCGGCGCGTTTCCAAGCTGGGGTGGCAAGGGCGAGCGTAGTGCCAGATGGAATTTGGTCACGAATGTTCTTTAAGAAGGCGGTCAAAAGGTCTTTGGCCTGGCCTTGGAATTCGCGGAATTTTACTTCGCCAGGAATATTGGAAAGTGGATGGCCGAGGTAAATTTCAGATGCAACATAATTAACTGGCGCAGTCCATTTATGATCAGTAGCGTCGCCTTCTTCGAGGCGGAGGGTAGGGGCAGATTGCTTTTGTAGGCGTGGGGTACGTTCAGTAATCCAGTCGAGATTTTTTTGACTATATTTAATCATCTTCTCGGAAAGATCGGAGCCATAGGCGGAAAGTCCCATCAAAACAGCTTCTTGTAAAACAACGCCAGTGCCACAGAATGGATCAAGTACGGTGCCAGTCTTGGCGCCTTCGGTGGCGAGGTTAATTAAAATCTGTGCAAGCTTTGGCGGCAACATGCCAACGAAAGCGTCTCGGGCTGGACGGTTGAAATCGCGCTTGGCGTAGGAAGTAATATTCTGCGTGCCGACGGAAATTGCCGTGTATTTACCGTATTTAACAATTTCAATATGATTAGTTTTCTCGCCGAGTTGATTATGGTGCGATGTGGCGGAAGGGAGGACGGCGTTTTTGCCATTCGGTACGAGGCGGACATTGCGACCGTGGCGCTTGAGCATGTTCTTGTATTTTAGTGCAAGTTCCCAAGTTTTACGCGGATTGGCGTGAGTAGAATAATCGGAAATACCAAGTGTAATTTTGCCTTCTGGTAGATTAGAAAGGTAATCCTGAATCGGTTCGTCGATGATCTGAGCGGCCTTTAAAGAACCGCCAAGACGATCAAGTGAAACGCTATGGGCTGTTACGATTGCGAGATTCGGCGCGATTTGTTTGACTTTGCTCGCCGAAAAAACAGCCTCGAGTTCAGCGAGGGAAATTTTAGGCTCACGTCCGAGTACCATTAGAAAATTCATATGCTATAATTTTACCATATGTTTAAGAAGATTCTGAGCGCAGTTACTCTAGTTTTAATTGCCATTATCGCTTATAAAGCCTTTAGCGCACCTGCACCGGGTGATATGACTGGCATGACCATGTTTGAAGCAACTTTAGCATCCTTTAAGGATATGAATGGTTGGGTGTTACTGTTATTAATTCCAGAACAGCTGTTTATGTACTATGCAGCGGGGAAGATTTACTTCGCTTTCTTGCAACAGCGCAAAGGTTTTAAGATATCTCAGGGTAAATTGACGCGCATTTCGCTCGAAATTAACTTCATGAATCATGCGATTCCATCCGGCGGTATGAGCGGTTTGGCATATCTTGTCTGGCGCTTGAAAGACTACAATGTAACGGCAGGTCAGATTAGCTTTATTCATATTTTGCGTTATGGTATTTGTGCGCTTGCGAATGCGGCACAGACGGTGATTGCGATTGGAATTATTATTTGCACTGGTCAGCTGGTAGCTGGCGGTACGTGGGCGCTTTTATTGGCGGCTGGCATCGCATTTGGCGTAATCGGCTTGATTGTAGTGGCATGGCTGATTGTACGTAAACAAAAGAATGTGGATTGGTTGTCGACGACGGCGACAAACTTCATTAATAAGGTGATGCGAAAGATTACGCGCGGCAAAAAACGCAAATATTTGAAGGAAGAAGACGTGACGCGCTTCTTCGGCGATTTGCGCGCGGACTATTTGCAACTCAAGAGTAATCGTCGCATCTTGTGGAAACCGTTCTTGTGGGGCTTTATTTATTCGTTCTTAGAGCTGGCAACTTATTGGGTAGTCGGTTGCGCGATGGGGCATCCGGAGATTTTGCCGCAGATTATGATTGCAGAAGGCGTCGGTAGCGTAGTAGGTACGGTCTTGGTCACGCCTGGTGGCGTAGGTGGCTACGAGGCGGCATTTATCGCCGTCTTGGCAGCAACGGGTGTTCCGCTCCACGTTGCGACAATTACGGTGATTGTGACGCGTGTTTGTGTGCTTCTCGGCACGATTGTCTGCGGTTTTGTACCATATCAGATGGCACTCTTGAGCCGCCCAGACAAGTTTGATGCGAAGAAAGTTGAGCAAGAGATTGCCAAAGAAAACGCCGAAGCGGCAGCTAAAGCCGTAGATAAGAAGAAATAAATGGAACCAACGCAAGTTTATAGCGTTTCGGATTTTCAAGCGGTCTGTAATCAGATTATGGAGACCGCTTTTTCTGGTGTCGTGATTGAGGGTGAAGTAGCGAGCTTTAAAATCAATCAGGGGAAGTTTGTCTTCTTTGATTTGAAGGATGAACAGTCGAGCGTGGGCTGTTTTATGATGAAGTTTGCTTTGCGCTTTCCACTTGAAGACGGGATGAAAGTGCGTGTGCGTGCGGTGCCGAAATTGACGAACTGGGGCAAGTTCTCTTTGACTGTGCAGGCGATTATGCCGGTAGGCGAGGGCAGCTTAAAGAAGAGCTTTGAGCTATTAAAGAAGAAGCTAACTAGTGAAGGTTTATTTGCGCCAGAACGAAAGCGTCCATTGCCAATACCATTAACGAAGATTGGCGTAATTTCTAGTACACAGGCGGCTGGCTACGCGGATTTTTGTAAGATTCTGAATGAACGTTGGGGCGGTCTGGAAGTGCAAGTGGCGCATACGCAAGTGCAGGGTATGGTGGCGGCGGACCAGATTATTCGAGCGCTAAAATATTTCAACGAGCGGAGTGAAGTGGAAGTAATTGCAGTAATTCGCGGCGGTGGCTCGGCGGATGATCTTGCAGTATTCAATGATGAAGCATTAGTGCGGGCGATTGCCGCCTCGAAGATTCCAGTGATTACTGGTATCGGTCATGAAGTAGACGAGAGCCTATGTGATTTGGCGGCCGACGTAGTGGCCTCGACACCGTCGAATGCTGCCCAGATGTTGACGCGCGACCGTAAAGAGGTAATAGCGAATTGCCAAGCAGATGTAAAACGAATAAATAATTTGCTCAATACGAAGATTGATGAGTTGGTAGCGCAAAACAGGGGTGAAATTGAACGAATTGAGCAACAAATTGTTGTAAAAATTACAAGTATGGAGCAAGAGGTGCAAGCGCAAATCAAAATATTAGCGCAGCTCAATCCGGAAAACGTGTTAGCGCGCGGATATGCTTTAGTGACGGGAAATATTGATATAGGGAATGTTGTAAAAATCACAACAAGTAAAACGGAAATTGATGCAAAAATCGAAAAAATCAGTGAAAGGAGCCAAAAATGACCAAAGCAAAGGAAAATATCAGCGAAAAGATTGAGAAATTAAAGACCGGAGTCGATTGGTTTTATTCGGATGACTTTAAATTAGATGAGGCGAGTGCAAAATATAAAGATTTAACTACGCTTGCGAAAGAAATTGAGGACGATTTAAAGAATTTGAAGAATGAAATAAAGGTAATAGAGGAGGATTTTAGTAAGTAATTCGCAAAAATCTTGCGAAAACGCTCAAGCTAAAATATAATCGTATTATGGACCAGAATTGGATGAATGGTGGAAATCCGCCACAGAATAATATGAATGGGCCTGCCATGAATGGTGGTGCTCCTATGCAACAAGCTCCGGCAATGCCAAACCCGGCAATGCCAAATCAACCTTTACCTCCGGTAAACCCAGCAATGGGCGTACCTGCGGCACCAATGGCGATTGAGCGCAAAGGTTCTGTGGTAGAAACTGTCATTCTAGTTTTTGTATGTTTAATTGCAGCTGCGGCAATTGTAGTGGCTGTCATATTCTTCATGCAGTGGAACGATCTCAAGACTGAGGCTGATTTCAAGACGAGCGAAGCTGTGGCGGCTGCCGTTAAGGAAACGCAAGAGGCGGATGCGGCGAAGTTTGCCGAAGAGCAAAAAGAACCTCGCAAACAATTCTGTGGTCCAGCAGATTATGGTTCAGTTTGCTTCTATTATCCAAAGACTTGGAACGTATACGTTGACTCTGATGGTCGCAATAATAGCGATTATGAATCATATTTCGCTGCTACCCCAGTTGGTCCAATCGACGAAGACGACTCTCGTTACACATTGCGTTTTATTATCCGCAATGAACAGTATGAAGATGTTGCTCCAGAGTATCAATCCAAGGTAGAAGATGGTGAAATGACCTTCCAGGCTTGGAACTCCGATAATAAGAAGATGACTGGTGCGCTCTATAAGGGTGCAATCACTGACGAGATGCGCGGTACAGTGCTCCTTGTTAAGGTGAATGATAAGACTGTAATTCTTCAAACCGATACTGAATCGCCGAAGGTGGTGAGCGATTACGAAGCTCTCTTGAAGACTTTGCGTCGCAATTCCTAATAGTGTAAAATAGGGGGCATGGAGAGTGAGGTATATAGTGCTAGTTTTGATGCTGGTCTATCCGATGGATTGACGGCGGATTCTAGCACTATTGTTGTGGCGCACGAATTAAAAGCGCCACTGAGCCTCATGAGGCAGTTGGCGCTGTCGCTTGATTACGAAGATGATATTACCGGCGCGCGCGAAGTAGGGCGCCAGATTGTGGCAACTTCGGATCGCGCCTTGCGTCAGGTGCAAGATTTAACGCGAATTGCGCGTTTGGACGATGCGCTATTTGAAATGGAACCAGTGAATCCGCGCATTGTTTGCGATGAAGTAGTAGCGGAGCTTTGGAAGCTATTCCGCTTTAATAAGCGCGAATTGCAGCTAGATTATCGGAATAAGCGTCATTTGGCTGTAGCGAATCGGCAATTGCTTTATTCGGTGGTTTATAACTTTTGCCTGAACGCGATGAATTACGGCGGCGAGGAGTTGCCAAGTCGGGTGTCGGTTTATGATCGTCAGAATA
Organism: uncultured Candidatus Saccharibacteria bacterium; assembly: GCA_947306745.1. GTDB lineage: Bacteria > Patescibacteriota > Saccharimonadia > Saccharimonadales > Saccharimonadaceae > UBA2834. Next base: position 33,970 of record CAMZHH010000004.1, on the reverse strand, counting down.
AGATTCGTATCGACGTGCGCGACTTTGGTCCGACTGTGCCGACAAAGGTCTGGCGTGAGATTAAAGACGGTTTCGTAAAAAAGCCGGTAGAGATTGCGATGCGACCTGGTTCGAGCGGTCTGGGGCTTTATATTGCGGCTAAATTCGCAAATTATATGCACTCAGACTTCGGTTTAGTGCGCCATCGTGATGGCACGAGCTTTTATATTGATTTGCCGATTAGCAGGCAGCTGAGCTTGGTATGATTTTAGTAGTTGAAGATGATCGTGGGTGGGAAACGTACTACCGCCGGATTTTGAAGGGGCATGAATTGTGTTTTTGCCACGATGGAATTGCGGCAATTATGGAGATGGACGAAGTGAAGCCAAATTTGGTGATTTTGGATGTGCTTTTGACTGGTCCGACGGGATTTGCAGTGTTGAATGAGATGCGCAGCTATCCAGAATTGGCCGAGGTGCCGGTGGCGATTATCTCGAGCGTAAAGATGAAGGATGAGATGGCGGAGCAATACGGCGTGGTGAAAGTTTACGATAAGGGCGAACTGATGCCGGCAGACGTAATCAGTTTAGCGGAGGAATACGATGGTAAAGAATCCGCGTGATTTACGTACGGAAGCAATTGTATTGCGTCGAACAGACTACGGTGAGGCTGATCGGATTTTGCAGCTTTTAACACCGGAAGGCAAGAAGAGTGTGGTAGCTAAAGGCGTCCGTCGCGAGAAGTCTAAGCTAGCAGGAGGTATTGAGCTGTTTAGCGTATCAGAAGTTGTGATTCATGAGGGTAAGAGCGATTTAGGCATTCTGACGGGCGCGAAATTAGTAGAATATTATGATGCTTTCGTGAAGGACATAGAGCTAATAGAAATGGGTGGCGCAATGATGCGAAGTGTGAATGCACGTGCAGAGCAGGTAGAATCGCCAGAATTTTATAAGATATTGAAGCAGTCTTTACAGGTAATGCAAAAGCATGCTGGAGAAGAATCGCGGTGGAAAGATATTCTGCGCGCTTGGTGGGGGATTAATTTGACGCGCGCCTCGGGTGAGGAGATGAATCTAAGTTTTGATACTGATGGTGAGAAGCTAGCGATTGATGGACGATATTATTGGGACGAAGAAAACGCGGCCTTAAGCAAAGCGCGAGCGGGGCGAATTGGCGCGGATCATATCAAGATGATGCGTCTGATGGCGGCCGGGCCAGCGGAGCTGAGCCTAAAAGTACAGGGCGCAGACGCACTGATTGATGAAGTGTTATACATCGCGCGTTGCGTAGAAAAGGCTACGAAGATTTAAATAGACCCCGCGTCGCCGCGGGGTCGTATTATTGAGGTAGAGTAATACGTTTGTTGTTTACGAAGAGCGCAAAGCTCTTGCCGAGGTAGGCGGCGACTTTATGCGGAACTTCGTAGGATTTTGGCCAATGAGTCAGGAAAAAGTGGAAATCGAAATCGGGGTCAGCGACATAATTAATAGCCAGTGTATTGGCAGTGATTTTGAAATCAATGTGATTAATCTGGTTTTCGCAGAACTGGATATTATTGTGAGCGATTCCGTGGATGCGATGTTTGCCGAGATCGATTTTGTCGGCGAACATTAAAGCAGCGTCAACGAGGTTGTTAATTTCATTACAATCGCTATGCTGAGCGATGGCGTGACAGATAATTTCAATGTCGACATCGCTGAGTGGGCGTTTGTTGCCAAAACGAGCCTTGAGGTAAGGACGAATGATGCGCGCGCCGTTTTCGGCGTGATTATCTTCGCCGCAAATCATGCCACAGTCGTGCAGCATGCCGGCAGTGTCGGCTAGGGCAATTTCGCGAGCATTGCCACCGGCGCGACGGACGAAATCCGCAGCAATGCGGGCAACGTCGAGCCAATGCTGTTTGCCGTGGTCGCAACCGAATTTAATATCTTCCTCTACGGTGTAATTGCCAACAATTTTATCCCATTCGCGCCACTCGGGGTCGTGAAAAATACGATCGTGAAGCTGTTCGATGAATATCACACATATCTCCTCCAATCTATAGTATTCTACCTTTTAAAGAGCTTGAAAAATTATAACCTAAAAACGCCGTAAATGAAAGGATAAGCTTATTTGCGAGCTTATGGCGCATCTGTATCTTAAAAGTGGTATAATAAAAGTATGAACGAATTCAAATACTTAATCAGTATTGGCGTTTTGGATGGTGGCCTTCGGGCCTAGTATTCTTGTGACTCTAAGAGCAAAAAGTGGGGGAGTGAATTTTTTAAATTGAAGGAGATAATATGGCAAAAATGGATGATATTGTAAGCCTATGTAAACGTCGTGGAATTATCTGGCAGGGTTCAGATGTATATGGCGGTATGGCTGGTACTTGGGACTTTGGTCCGCTCGGCGTAGCTTTGAAAAAGAAAATTATGGATGCCTGGTGGAAGTACTGGGTAGACGATCGCGAAGATATGTATGGTGTTGACGCCGCGATTATTATGAATCCGCAGGTTTGGCAGGCTTCTGGCCACACTGAGACGTTTAATGATCCGTTGGTAGAGTGCAAAGAATGTCACAATCGCTTTCGTGCTGACAAAATGTCTGATGAGATTTCAGAACATGTTACGACTGAGGAGTTCAAGGCTTTGAATTTGAAATGTCCGAATTGTGGTAAAACGAATTGGTCGGATATTAAGCAGTTTAATGGTATGTTCCGCACGAGCGTTGGTACGGACCCGGACAATATCGCTTATTTGCGTCCAGAAACCGCTCAGGGTATCTTTACTAACTACAAGAACGTAGTCGATACGATTTACCCAGATTTACCATTTGGTTTGGCACAGCAGGGTAAGGCCTTCCGTAACGAGATTTCGCCACGTGACTTTATTTTCCGCTCGCGCGAATTTTCGCAGATGGAGATTGAATATTTCGTCGATCCAGAAACTTGGGAAGAGAACTTCGATAAATTGCTCGCTGGATGTCATGATTTCCTCGAAAACAAGATGGGTTTGAAGAAGGAAAATATTCACGAGCTCGACGTCCCGGCCGAGGACCGTGCACATTATTCGAAGCGCACGATCGATATCGAATTCGACTATCCAATTGGTTGCGAAGAATTGATGGGTATCGCTTATCGTACAGATTTTGACTTGGGTAATATTCAACGCGAAAGCGGTAAGAATATGGAATATATCGTGAAGGGAGGCGGTAAGCGCTTTATTCCGCACGTAATTGAGCCTTCAATGGGCGTAGAACGCCTCGTGATGGCCGTTTTGTGCACGGCTTACTGCGAAGACGAAGTGAATGGCGAGAAGCGTACGCTCCTGAAGCTTCCTGAAGATTTGGCACCATATCGTTTCTGCGTATCGCCACTTTTGAAAAATAAGCCAGAGTTGGTTGCAAAAGCACGGGAAGTCTACAAGGCTTTGCGCGAGAAATATGGCAATGTAACTTGGGACGATTCTGGTAATATTGGTAAGCGTTATCGCAAGCAAGACGAAATCGGTACACCAAAGTGCGTCGTAATTGATTTCGATACTTTGGAAGATGACACAGTAACAGTGCGCGATCGCGATACGACTGAGCAGGTACGTGTGAAAATTGCAGAATTATAAAAAATAACCCCCCGGAAGGGGGTTATTTTTTCTTCTCAGCTTTAGCCTCTTTGGCCTCGTGCGGGCTAGCGGCGGCAGAAGCTTTCTTTTCTTCGAGACGTTTTTGCTTTGGAGATTTTTTGTCTTTCTTGGTTTTATCTTCTTTCGGCTTTGGGGTAAAGTCTGGCAAAATTGAGCGTAACTGGCTAACGAGTTTGTGGCGAGCGTGCTTGGAAAAGACTTTATCAAGCCAGCCCGGGTTTGGTTGAGAGTTCTTTTGGGTGATAATTTCTACAACGTCGCCTTGCTGGAGTTTGGTTTTGAGGTCTACCATTTTACCATTCACGATAGCGCCAGTACAGGCGGCGCCAATTTCGCTATGCAGGCGGTAGGCGAAATCGAGTGGCATGGAGCCTTTCGGTAGGTCAATAATGTCACCCTTTGGCGTGTAAACAAAAATCTTATCAGCAAAAAGATTAAGTTTGAGCTTGCGCGTATCGACTTTCTCGCCAGACGAAAGCTTGGCGGTTGTCTCTTGGAGCTCGCGAATCCAAAGCAGATTGCTTGGTAGCTTGCTAACGCGACCTTCGGCGTAATCCGAAGTGAGTTTCTGTTCGTTATAGAAGAATGTGGCAGCAAGACCACGCTCGGCATAGTCGTGCATTTCGTTGGTGCGAATCTGAAATTCGACAATTTGTTTATCGTTCGTAATAACCGTAGTGTGGAGTGACTGGTAGCCGTTTTGCTTTGGCATAGCAATGTAATCTTTCACGCGGCCGTCCATTGGGCGGAACAGGGAATGGATAATACCAAGCACAAGGTAACAAGTCGTCACGTCTTCAACGATGAAACGGAGCGCGATAATATCATAGATACGCTCGATGTTTTGGTTGTATTTAGCGAGTTTTTTGTGCAGAGAATAAATCGATTTAACGCGACCGTCGCACTTATATTTGATGTGCTCCTTTTTGAGGGCCTTTTCGACGGCTTCCTGGGCGGCTTTGAGCTTCTTGTCGGCCTTTTTGAGGCGATCGGCGGTGAGCGTTTTGAGCTCTTCGTAGCGTTTTGGATTGACATATTTGAAGCTGGTTTCCTCAATCTCAACGCGTACGCGTCCCATCTGAAGCCGGTCGGCAAGTGGAGCGAAGACTTCGAGTGATTCGCGGGCGATTTTCTTTTGCTTGGCTGGCGGTAGGGCAGAGAGCGTGCGTAAATTATGTAAACGATCGGCGAGTTTGATGATTAATACGCGAATGTCTTGGCCGGTAGCAATTAGGAGTTTAAGCAGGTTATCGGAAGTCTCTGGCAAGTATTCATTGAGGTCTTTCATGCCTTTGCGGGCTTTGCCGAGCTTAGTGACGCCGTTTACGAGAAAGGCGACATCTTTGCCGAATTGATCTTCGATTTCTTTGAGGGTGAGATTGGTGTCTTCGACCGTGTCGTGCAAAATGCCGGCAATCACGGTGTCCTCATCCATATTCCATTCCTGGAGGATTTTCATGACTGCAAGCGGGTGAATAATATAAGGCTCGCCGGTTTTGCGAAGTTGACCTTCGTGCGCTTTGGTGGCGACCTCTATAGCTTGCTCTACGCGAGGTGAAGGTTTGCTCATAGATTTATTATAGCATCTTAGGCGATGAGATCGGAGCGCTTTAGCTTTTTGAGACTAGCGCGCACCTCTTTTTCGCAACTAATTGGTAGGCTGATTGGTACGTTGGCGGAGGTTTTTGGTAGGAAAACGATGGAGTTTTTGGTCATAATGATAGTTCGGATTTCGTCCCAGGTCATAACTAAAGTGCCACCAGGCATGTCATACGAGGCGTGTTTGGCGGTGAGGTTGAGGCGGTATTTCTTTGGGTCGGCATTCGTGATGCCAGAAATCGCTTTGAGAACTTTAATAGTGACGAATACGACTAGAATAAAAGTGAAACTCGTGAAGACTAAAACTGGCAGAAAGCCGAAATCCGACAGAGTCAGAAAGGCGCTGAGACTAAGAACGAATAGCGACGCCAGAGCGTAACAATAATATTGCTTACTAATTGACCAAATTGGGCGGCGCGGGTTGCGCATGAGTTTCTTTTGATTAACGAGAATATAGTAGTATTCGTCGGCGAATTTACGGGTAAGCTCGGTCGGGCTAATAGACATGATTATTTTCCTTTATATTCGATAGCAGAGCGGCAGGCTTTGCAACGACCGACAGTGCCGGTGATGTGATTAGTCTTGCCACAATGTGGGCATTTGACGGCGTGTGGCGTGTTTTGTTTTGCCTCGATTTCTTTAATTTTAGATTCGAGTTTAACATCTTTTTCGATTTGATCGTCGCGTTTGGCGCGGTCTTGGTAGTAGCTACTAGCGAGGCTGGAGAATTTGTTGCTGAGGCCTTCGATGAAGCTGCGCAAAACGTAAGTGACGACGAGTAGGATGACGCTGAAAATAGCGAGGAATTTACCATAATCGGTAAACTTCGGATAGAGCGGGTGCGCCATGATTTCGGTCCAATACGGAATGCCAAGGTTGAAGTTGAAATTGGTCATGGCAAGTTCGAGACCGCGTGGCAGGAGACAAATGAGGCCAGCAATCAACAAGACGATTGGCGTGCGGAAGAAATGCGTTTTGCCGTAGACGACATAACGAAAGAGCGACAAAATAACGGCAATGGCTGGTACGAAGTAGCCAACGACTAAGATTACTGGAAAACTACAAATGATTTTAATTAAGAGATTCTTACGCATAAGCTCATTATAACAAAAAAGTGCCTCGGGCGTGTGGCCCGAGGCGGAGCAGTGCTAGGTGGGGCGAATTATTTTTCGTGATCGATGCCGCAAAGGCCGTGAGTGGGACATTCTTCGCATTCGTAATCTTTGCATTCGCTAAGGAGGCGAAAGCCAGCGTGCAGTGAACGGGCGCAGATATAGACGCCATAAGCAAGTCCGCCAATAGCGACTAATCCGAGGGCGACAAGGCCAAGTTTTGCGTCGAGTTTCATTCGTAAAAACCCCTTTCTGATAGTATTTCCTAGCCTTAAAGAACAAAATTGCCTCGCAATCACGAGACAATTCTATTATATCACACTTTGGCTAAAAAGTCAATCTAAAGGTCGATTTTGACGGTCTTGCCAGAGGCTTTGTAGCGGGTACATTTGATGCCACATTTCTTGAGCATGAGTTTACTGGCTTTAGTGCCATCAGTGTCGGCATATTTATCGTCGCCATAGACGACTTCTTTGATGCCGGCTTGAATGACTGCCTTGGCGCATTCGTTGCAAGGGAAAAGTGTAACGTAAAGTTTGCAGCCGTGCATATCGGCGACGCTGTTTAGGATGGCGTTGAGCTCGGCGTGGCAAACGAATGGGTATTTGGTTTCCAAAAACTCGCCTTCGCGTGCCCATGGCATGTCGGCATCATCGACGCCGGTTGGCATGCCATTATAGCCAACGGAAACGATTTTGTGTTCGTCATTTACGATGCAAGCGCCAACTTGAGTATTGGGATCTTTACTACGTTCGGCGGCGAGATGGGCGATGCCCATGAAGTATTCGTCCCAGGTGATGTGGTCTTTACGCATTTTTCACACTCCTTATTTGTCTCTATTATATAATAGAAGTATGAAGATTTTCTCTTGGAATGTGAATGGTCTACGTGCAGTACTAAAGAAAGGTGCATTGCAGGATTTCGTGCGCGATTATGCGCCGGACATTTTGTGTCTACAGGAAACAAAAGCGCAGCAAGGCCAGGCAGAAGTTGATTTTGCAGAATATGAAGAGTTATGGAATTCGGCTGAGCGAGCAGGCTATTCTGGCACGGCGATTTTTACAAAAGTAAAGCCGCTAAGTGTGCGTTATGATTTTCCGGAGGAAATAACCGCCGCGATTGATGGTTGGGAAGACGATTTTGGCGATGCGCGTAAAGAGGGGCGCGTATTAACGGCGGAATTTGCGGATTTCTATTTGATTGATACTTATGTGCCGAACGAAAAGGATGATTTAGGTCGCTTGAAATACCGCGAGTTAGTGTGGGATAAGGCGCTATTGGCCTACATGAAACAGCTAGATAGCGTAAAGCCGGTAATCGTATGTGGCGATTTTAATGTGGCGCACGAAGAAATTGACTTGGCGCGCCCAAAACAAAATGAGGGCCATGCGGGCTTTACAAAAGAAGGGCGCCAGGGCATGACAAATTATCTGGCGAATGGCTTTATTGATACTTTTCGTGCTTTGCATCCAGAGCAAATTCAATATTCATGGTGGTCTTATCGGGGCGGGGCGCGTGCGAAGAATGTGGGTTGGCGGATTGATTATTTCTTGGCCTCAGAACGCTTGCGTGAGCGTATCGTGGTGGCAGAAATATGCGATGAAGTGATGGGGTCGGATCACTGCCCAATTTTGTTGGAGTTGAAATAATGAACGATTATGATTATTGGAAAAAGCAAGGCTTAGTGCCATTATTTAAAGATGTCGATATAGAGCAACCAGAACAGTGGCGTTTTGCGGGTAAATTGTTGGTAATCGGTGGCAATAAAGGTGCGTTTTTTGCGGTAGCGAATGTGCTAAAAGTGGCGCACGAAATGGGCGTGGGCGAAGTGCGTGCGTTGATGCCGAGTTCGCTAAAAAGTCAGGTACCAAGTACACCGGAAGTTTATTTTGCGGAAGCAGAGGCGTCTGGGGCGTTTGGTAAGAAAGCAGTAAACGAGATGTTGATTCAGTCCGAATGGGCAGATGTAGTTGTTTTGATCGGTGATACTGGTAAGAATGCCGAGACGTCTGTGGCTTTTGCGGAGCTCATGAAGCGCTGTGAAAAGCCGATTTTTCTGACTCGTGATGCGGTAGATGCGGCCATACCGGATGTAATGAACTGGGGAACACTGCGCGAAGTGGAAACGAATTTACTACTTACTGTGCCGCAACTGCAGAAGATGTTGCGTACCTTATATTATCCGAAGGTGATTACGTTGTCGATGCCGACGAATCAGTTGATTGAGACTTTGCATAAATTCACGATTAGCTATCCAAAGATTTGTCTCACAACTTTTCATAATAGTCAGTTGATTGTGGCGCAAAATGGGGAAGTAGTGACTGAGGAACTTGGCGACACGAATTGGACGCAGATTACGCTTTGGGGAGGTGCGCTTGCGGTTTATATGGCTGTACTTCGAGTTTGGAATTTGAATATTATTGGATATAAAGTTGCGTCAACGGCGCTGATTTATAAATAGAAAAACCGCCCCCTTGCCGAATAGGGGCGGTCGTTTTTTTGTTGGAGTTATTCTTCGTCGTCGTAGATGTCCGGGCGAAGCTCAGTCGGTTTTTTCTCCGCAATGAGCGGCTTGATGCGGCTGTAATCGACGAAAATGCTGACGATGCTGAGAATTCCTACGATTGCGATGCAGACGAAGCCTGCGATTGCTAAACGTGATTCCATATCTGCAAAGGTCAAAGCAAGTGCCGAGCAACCGAGCCATGCGCACATAGCGGCCATTCTGATTTTGTCGACAATACTGGCGCCGATGCCGTCCTTCAGCTTGGTGTAATACAATAAGAACCAAACGAAGAATAGGACGTCACGCGCGAACATGATTGCGATACAGGCGTAGAAACACCAACGCAGAGTAATGAACGAAAGGAAAGCGGTTCCGTGGGTCGCGATAATGAATGCGACGGCGGTAGGGTAGAAGATTACCTTGTCTCCTAGCGGATCGAGGGCTTTTCCTGCCTTCGTGGTCTGGTTGAGTTTTCTTGCGACAAAGCCATCAGCGGCATCGGTGACTATCGCTACGATAAGTGCGATGGTCGCGATGAGGCTGCTAGCTTCGCCAAAAGGCTGCACGGCGTACAGATGCGGAACGAGTACGGAAATGGCCATGCGGATAATCGAAATCCAGTTCGGCATTCCAACGCGTCCGTTTGTGCCGGCAAGCCAGCTATCATCGGTCTGGTGCATGGTTAGCAGAATGCAGAAGAATGCGTGGCAAATGGCAGTGACGGTTACCGTATACCAAATATAAGTGCTGAGCATAGCGTCAGACTGGCGTTCGGCAGCCAGAATGAGTAGGACTAAGAATGCGACGAATCGAACAACGTGCGGCGTAGGTGTACGCCATGGGCCATAGATTTGGTCTCCGTTCGCCTCAAGCCAAGCTCCGTGCGAGCAGATTACCATGATATCGCAGAGAATAATCAACACCCACAAGTAGAAGTGTTGCATGAAGCTGCCGTACAAGATGAAGGCGGCAATATTCAGTGCAAAGGTGAAGATTTCGGGCGCAGAGATACGGCAAATAGCGGCATTGAACCAATGCGGAATTTTTCTCATCATTTCTATCATCTCCTTTAAAGAACGAGAACAAAAATCACTCTATCTTAATTTATTATAGCACTTTTTGGCGCAAAAGTCAATTACGATAGGGGTGGTAGAGGCTGATGAGTCTTCAGACTTTATTATAAGATGGTTATTATATCAGTTGAGACGGTCAGGCCATTTCTGGCATTATTAATGGCTCCCAGAATAAAGTTTTCTGCTCGTAGCTGGTCTCTCATTGAGAGTATTTCTTCATAAGAAAACCATTTAACATCTAATATTTCTTCTGGGTCATATTTTATGCTTCCGCCGATGATTTTTGTGGTAAATATTAAGGTGATGAATGGATCGGAGTTTCTATCTTTCTGTCCATTGCCTATGTGGCAGACTTCGGATAATTCTACGTCGAGCCCGCTTTCTTCTTTAATCTCTCGCACAGCGGCGTCAAAAATCGTTTCACCCGCGTCTAGGTGACCCGCTGGTAGATTCCATTTGCCACGATCGTTCTTCGCTTCCTGGATGAGGAGGTATTTTCCATCTTTTTCTAATACTCCTCCCGTGATTATTGCTGGCATTTTTTTCTCCTAATTGTAATAACTATAGTTTATCATCCCCGAATCAAAACAAAAAAATATGGCCGATGGCCATCTCTTTTTATTCTGGTGGGCGAGGAGGGACTTGAACCCTCACGGCATTGCTGCCAACAGATTTTGAGTCTGTCGTGTATACCAATTTCACCACTCGCCCAATATGAGTGATATGCTTATTCTATCATGAAAAGCCGGTTTGTGCTAGAATAAGTGTAATGGATAATCAAAAAGGTGGGCAGACTAGTACGCCACCGAGCTGGAATGCTTGGGGGCAGGCTGCAGCAAAAAATGCCGCTAATACTACGCAACAACCAAAAGCCGAAGATAAGCCGGCCGAATTAACCTCTGCGCAAAAACAGCAGCAAACTGCCACCGAATTGGCTCGCAAACGCGTACTTGAAGCCTACAAGAAAACACCACAGGACTATAAGGCACCGAGCCAAAGTTCACCGACTCCTGTAGCTAACGCCGACGATTGGCGTAGATATCATTCTGCATGGCAAGATTATTATCAGAAGTATTATGGTGAATATTATGGTAAGGTCGCACGTGAATATGTAGCACGCGAGCGCCTAAAAATGGAGCGCGAGCAAGCAGAGAAAGAGCGTAAGAGCGAGGATATTGAGCAATCAGCTTCGACTTTGGCAACCGCGGCGATGGCCGGCACAAAAGAAGAGTCCGAAATCGTTCAAGACGACTTTAGGGCACGTATTCGTGCGAAGGCTGAGCAGCGCGCGCGCAAGATGAAGCGTGGTCGTAAATGGATTCCACTAGTTATAGGTATTATTGTATTAATCGTCGGTGTGTTATATCAATACAATCAAGTGATTGCAGCGCATGTGGTAGCTTATATGTCGCCAGGAAATGCGGAAGTAAATTCGATTAGTAATCTTGACCCGACAATTACAGTGGCGACGCATCAGACGCCAACGGTGATGATTCCGAAGATTAATGTTGAGGTGCCAGTGACTTTTGGCGCAAAGACTGACGTGAAATCAATGAATGCGGCGATGACGAATGGTGTAGCGAATTTTTCGATTCCAGGTGCATCGGCAAAGCCAGGCCAAATTGGCAACTTCGTTATTTCTGGCCACTCGGGTGGTGATCCATGGCAACGGTCGGATTATAAGTTTATCTTTTCAGGTTTACCGCGTTTGGCGGTAGGTGACATGATCTATATGGATTATGAAGGTACTCGTTATGCATATAAGATGACTGGTACGATGATTGTTGATCCAAGCGATGTCAACTCGTTGCGTGAGATTGCGACCGATAATGCAGGAAAGCCGATGATTACGCTTTTAACTTGCTATCCGCTTGGTACATCGAAGCAGCGCTACATTGTTTATGGAGAGCAAATCAGCCCATCTTATGAAGGTGCCGCATCCGATACGCCAACTGATGGCAGTGACGATAAGACTACCTATGAGATGCCAAAGAATGATCCGCTACCACTTGAAGCATTTTGGCGCTGGTTGACTGGTCAAGAATAAATAACCAACAATACATCTTCGGGGCGGGGTAGCGATAGCTATGTGTCTATTATTGAATGGAGCTGGAAGAGAATAAAAAACTACCCTCATACGAGGGTGTTTTTTATATATTTAATTAGGCTGATTAAATCTGGAGTTTCTCACGCTTGAGCGTGTAAACGAATTTAGTTTCACTAGTTCCTTCGACGGCGCCAGTGTCGGTTGAATTAGCATTGGTGGAAGCTGATTCGTCGACCTCTTCAGTGAGCTCAAAGAAGTAGAGCCATTTGTTGTTTTCGGATAGGGCAACAGGGAGCTGAGTGTTGGCTTTCTTGATTAACTCGCGGCGGTTTTCACCATCGAAGTCTTGAATAATAATTTTGTTCTCATGGTTCTGCCAGATAATGAAATCGTCTAGCCAATTGATGCTGGTAATGGCTGAATCGAGCGTAGAATCATAATAATCGTTAGTTTCGATGTCGAAAGCCATGACATGAGTGTCGCCGGCGAAGACGGCAATGCGTTGAGAATCATTTACTGAGACTAATTGTGGTATGAATTCGAGCTCGCGGGAAAGGATGTTCTTAAGGGAATTATTGCGTGGTTTTTCATAGGAAGGATAATTACCGCTTAGGATAATCACCTTTTGATTTATAGAGTAGGCAAACCATTCATCGCCCCAGTATGTGCCCATCGCTAGGGTAACATTTGCATTTAAGTCGTCGAGGGTGAGGATTTTTGTCGAACCGCTTTCGCCATCTTTATAGATGCGAATTTCGCGTTGATTTGTAGCGGGATCGACAGCGACGTAAGAAACGACGTCTTTATTATTCGTGATGCGTTCAATGCCGGCGATGTCGGTGGCGGAGATACTGGAATTACCAGTATCGACTAAATGGAGCTTGCCAGCTTCGACTACCCAGAGTTTTGATGCGGAATCGTTAGCGATTAGGATATGGCTGAAGTTGAGGCTGTATTTAGCGGTAAGATTGATGGTGTTGTTGATATTATCTAAGTCAACAAGATACCAAATGCTATTAGCGTCGTCGGTGGTCCAATTAAGCACGATTTTATTATTGGAATTATTCCAGGAAACGATCGATAAGGTTCCGGTAAGGGCGGCTGCTTTATTGGTGCCTAAGATGGTAGCTAAATCTAATTTTGTACGTTTATTTTTGTCGCCTTGAAGATCAATATTGATTAAGTTCGAGCTATTCTTTTCGAGGTATAGCATACGCTTGCGGTCGTTCGAAACGGCTGTAAGACGTGGTTCGTTAAAAGTAGTAACGGTAGTTTTTTCTGGTTTTAACGGGAAGAGGCGGGCCCATTCAATGCGAGTAAGGAGACCTGCGTCGACGGATAGAGTTTTTTGCCAAGTATCATAGCCGGCTTTCGTAACCTTAATCGTGTGTTCGCTGGCGCTAAGCATCTTGCTGATTTGGGTACGACCGAATTGAGTATCGCCGTCGATTTCAACGGTAGCACCGCTAGGATTGGATGATATTTGAACAAGACCGGACTGTTCGAGATTGCCAGATTCATTAAACGTAAAGCCCATCGCAATCAGCATGAGTACAAAAACTATTGCAATTACGGAAAGGCCCATAAAAATGTTAGTCGCTATAACGCGGGCGTTTTGGATTTGTTTAGATTTTCTGCGGTCCATAGATAAATAACAAAATTAATTACACTGTATATTATTATATACCAGAATTACGCTTATGCTTAAAAATTGGGTGCAGATGTGAATAAATAATTTTTAAAATCTGTTGATTTTAGCGTTGATTTGTTTTAATATAGCTTTAGCAGAATAAAAGCGAGGTAGAATGGACGGAGTTAAGAGAGTTTCAGGAAAAGTGGCTACAGTGCATCATGCCAGTTCGGTAGACCACCGTCGTGTCCAGAGATCTACCACTTTGAATCGTAAATTTGTGAAGAAACCAGTAGCACGCGCACGTATTAATGTCGCCGCCGGTGAGGCTTCGAAATCTTTGAAGATTCAAAAGGTTGCTCAGCAACAGCGTCAGCAGATTCAGCAACAGCAGCAAAGAGCTCAGCAGGCTCAGCAAGTTCAGCAGGCGCAAGCTATTCAGCAACAAGGCCGCAGTCAGCAGGCGCAGCAGGGTCAGCAAGTTAATCGTAGTCAGATTAGGGCGCGCCAGCAGGTGATGGTGTTACGTCAACAAGGCCAAAGGCAACAACGCCGTGGCCTACTCAATAAAGCCGGCGTGCGTCTGCAGCCAGTCGCTAAGAAAGTTACGCGCGAACAGCAACAAGGTCAGCAACAGCAGGCTCAGCAAGTACAACGCGCTCAGAGACAAGTTCAGAAAGTCGCTGGTCGCCAAATTGCAGTCGCTAAACAGCAACAAGATCGCGGCGTACAGCGTAATCATGTCGTACAAGTAGCAAAAGCTCGTCAGGCTGCACGTAAGTCTGAGCCGGTTCATTTGAGTGCTCAAGAGTTGAAAGATCGCGCTATCAAGCAAGCATTGCGTAAGGTAGGCCAGGTTGAAGGTGACGAGGTTACGCAATTTAGTGAAGCGAAACAGGAAAAACAGCATTTTTGGCAGAAGCGTCGTTTTGCGATTGCTTCCGCGATGGCTGTAGTTTCGATTGCTTTGTTGGGTTATCTTGTATATCTAAATATGCCAGACATTTCTGTGCGTGTCGCAGCGATGCAAACTGGCATTGAGAAAGCCTATCCAAGCTATGTGCCAGCCGATTATCGTCTAGATGGTCTCGTAAAAGAGGATGCTGGTCGTATCACGATGAACTTCAAGAATAATGAGGGCAAGAAGTTTACCTTGATGGAAGAAAAGTCGAGCTGGGATTCGTCCGCTGTATTGTCTAACTATGTGAAGAAAAATTGGGGTTCAGAATATTCCATTGCAAAGGGGCAAGGTTTAACGATTTACGTATCTAAATCGAATGCGGCTTGGGTGAATGGTGGTGTCTTCTATGTCATTACTGACGAGGAAGGCAATCTGAGTTCGACAGATTTGCATGACATTGCAGTATCACTTTAGAAATTTGAACCGGTTATGCTGAAAGCTAGCCGGTTTTTTGTTAAAATAGAAAGAGAAAGAAAAGGAGGTAGGAGATGATAGATTTTAAAGCTGATCTCGCCAAATTAATTAGTGTTGAGGATTTTCAACGTCGCGTTGATGAAGTGAAGCCATATGTGGCGCGTGCACAACAAAACGACTTTGGTGGTTGGGTGGATTTGCCGGTCAATTACGACAAGGATGAATTCGCTCGCATCAAGGCTGCGGCAAAGAAGATTCAGGATGATTCAGAGTATTTAGTCTGTATCGGCATTGGCGGTAGTTATCTTGGTCATCGCGCCGTAATTGAGGCACTCGGCGGTGCGAAAAAGACGAAGATTTTATATGCTGGTAATTCCTTGAGTCCGCGCGAATTGCAGAAAGTACAGCGTGAACTTGGCGATAAAGATTTCTCAGTAAATGTAATCTCGAAATCTGGTACTACAACAGAGCCGGCCGTTGCATTCCGTATTTTTAAGCAGATGTTGATTGATAAATACGGTGAAGCGGAAGCAGCTAAGCGTATTTACGCTACGACAGATGCGAATAAGGGCGCTTTGCACGATGAGGCGGTCGCGAAGGGCTATGAAACCTTCGTAGTGCCAGACAATATTGGTGGTCGCTATTCGGTATTAACGGCGGTTGGCTTGCTCGCGATTGCGGCAGCCGGCGTAGATATTGACGCTTTGATGGACGGCGCCGAAGAAGAACGCGCTAGCCTAATTTCAGACGGCGGTCTAGCAACCGAATATGCCGTAGCGCGTAATGTTTTGCTCGAGAACGATTATAATATTGAGATTTTAGCCAACTTTGAGCCGCAGTTTATGTACTTCAATGAGTGGTGGAAGCAGTTGTTCGGTGAAAGCGAAGGCAAGGATCATAAGGGTATTTTTCCAGCTAGCGTGATTGACTCGACCGATTTACATTCAATGGGCCAATATATCCAAGAAGGTCGTCGCAATCTCTTTGAGACCTTCGTAGAGATTAAGGAAGAATACGATGGCGTAATGGTGCCGGAACTCGAGGAAAACTTGGATGGTTTGAAATATCTTGAAGGCAAGGAGATGGATTACGTCAACAAGACTGCTAACGCTGCAACGCGTGAGGCGCATATTGCTGGCGGTGTGCCGGTAATGGAGGTAATTTTGCCAAAGCTAGACGAACGTTCGCTTGGGGCGTTGATTTACTTCTTTGAGATGAGTTGCGCTTTGAGTGGATTCTGCTTGGGCGTAAATCCGTTTAACCAGCCAGGCGTTGAGGCTTACAAGACGCGCATGTTTGAGCTCTTGGGCAAGCCGGGCTATGAAAAATAATTAGCACTCAAAACCGTGAATTACAGGGGTAAAAAGCCGAAATTCACGGTTTTTTGAGGTGGCTGAATAAAAATTTTATACAAAAAACTCACCAGTGGGGAGCTGATGAGTTTGAGAGAGTTTTTGCATCAATATGACCGGAGCGCCGGAGCGCTCCGGATAAGTAATATTTAGCGATTGAATGGATTGGTAAGACCGAGGGAATGGTTGCCTTCGGAAATACGCATTAATTCGTTGTACTTAGCGATGCGTTCAGTGCGAGAAAGGGAACCGGTTTTAATCTGGCCAGTGCCGAGACCGACGGCGAGATGAGCGATAGAAGTATCTTCAGTTTCGCCAGAACGGTGCGACATAACGCAGCGATAGCCGTGTTCTTTAGCGAGCTTAACGGCATCGATAGTTTCAGTAAGTGAACCGATTTGGTTTGGCTTAATCAAGATAGCGTTAGCAGCCTTTTCGTCGATGCCTTTTTGGAGCAACTTAGAGTTAGTTACAAAGAGGTCGTCGCCTACGAGCTGAGTTTGAGGGAAGCGGGCGGTAAGCATTTGCCAGCCAGACCAGTCGTTTTCGCCGAGACCATCCTCGATGGATACTACTGGATAATTGTCGATAATCCATTGATACCAGTCAGCAAGGTTAGCACTCGTCTTCCATTCGCCGGTGGTCTTGAGTTCATAATGATCATCTTTAGCAAATTCGGAAGCGGCAATGTCCATTGCGATGCAGATATCTTGGCCCATCTTGTAGCCTGCGGCTTCAACAGCAAGCTTGATGAGTTCGAGTGGTTCATTGTTGCCGTCTTTTACGAATGGAGCATAGCCGCCTTCGTCGCCAACAGTCGTAGCATAGCCACGGTCTTTGAGGATGTTATGGAGAGTATGGAATACCTCAGCACCCATGCGGACGGCGTCTTGCATGTTGCCAGCGCTGACTGGAATAATCATATATTCCTGAAAGTCGGTAGACCAGTCGGCATGTGCGCCACCGTTCATAACATTCATCATTGGCATTGGGAGCTTCATGTCGTCGGTAGTACCGGCGAGGTCGGCAATATATTCATAAAAACGCATGCTCTTAGCGTGAGCTACAGCCTTGGCGGTTGCGAGGGAAACGGCAAGAATAGCGTTGGCGCCGAGCTTGGATTTATTTTCGGTACCGTCAAGGTCGCACATGAGGCGATCGATTTGCTCTTGATTGGCAGCGTCGTTGCCGACTAGGACGTCGCTGATTTTATTATTAACATTCCAAACGGCTTTCAAAACGCCTTTACCGCCAAAGCGATCTTTGTCGCCATCGCGAAGTTCGAGCGCTTCGCCAGCGCCAGTAGATGCGCCAGATGGCACGGCGGCGCGACCAGCGTGGCCACTTTCGAGGATTACATCCGCCTCAACGGTTGGATTCCCGCGCGAGTCGAGGATTTGGCGCGCGTGGATGTGCTTAATATTAGTATTCTTTTCTTGCATATTGATGCCTTTCTCCCTTAAATACAAAAAATCTCTGAATACATTATAGCATAGTGCTTATGATTTTTTTGGATTTGCATAAATTTTGTGGTATATTTAAGCTAAAGCACAATTATAAGGAGGGCATTTTCCTATGGCAACAAAAACTGCCAAGAAAAAGACTACTACCGCTAAGAAAGCGGCTCCAGTAGCCAAAAAAACAGCAAAAGGTAAGGGTATTATTTACGAAAAGTATCCAGAAGAACATCGAGCAACTGGCAAGTATAAATTCTTTTATGCTTTGTTTGCTACAACAACATTGGTATTTGCTATTCTTGCAGTTATCTTGTTGATCACTTCAATTGATCTTTTCAATAAATATGATTCCGTTCAAGCTTGCGCTCGCAGCCATACTAGCTGTACTTTGCGTTACTATGATGAGAACGGCGTTGAAATCAAGGGCAACGACGATCCAACTCCAGTTGAGGAGTAAATAATATATGCCTGACGACAAGGCTTCGAGGGAGCTAGACCTTTCAGATCTGGATAAAGCCGAACAGACAGTGGCAATTCACGATGAAGCGATTGCAGAAGAAGAATTTGTCGCCGACGAAGAGGATACGGTAAACCCGATGCTTTTTAAGGAAGAAGCAGAGGAAGAAAAACCAGTTGAGCCGACGGAAGCAGAAAAAATGCTTAACGGCGGCGCAATTGGGTCCGGAAACCTGGAAGTTGTAACTCCAGAAAAACCATTTAATAACGAAGAAGCATTAAGGAACGAAAACGTGAACGAAGAAGAAAATAAAGCTCCGACCACGGAAACTGATGGTGCATTTGTGGATCCATTTGCGTCCGTTGAAGGTACAGTAGAGCCTGCTACAGAGCCTGTAGCTGAGCCTGCTGCAGAGCCTGCCGTCGAAGAAGCTGCACCGGCTGAGCCAGTTGTTGCTGATACTCCTGCCGCTGAACCAGTAGCAGAACCAGCTCCTGTAGCTGAGCCAACTCCAGTTGCGTCACCAATTAACGCGGCTGTACCAACTGATCCTGCAACCGAGCAGGCCGCAGCTCAAGCTGCCGCTGCTGGCACACCAAAGAAAAAGAAAACTGGCTTAATTATAGCTATTATAGTCGTCTTGTTATTATTAATTGGCGGCGGTGTTGGCTTTTTCATTTGGTATACAATACATGAATCGCCAGAAAATAGTGTCAAAGATGCTATTTCGAAGTTATGGGACGCTAACGACCTTCAGGTGAAGGGCGATATTAACACGGTTTCAACTAAAGACGGCGAAAAGAGCGAATCGAACGTATCGCTTGATGTAAAGTCGAGCGGTAATAACATGGGCATTGGCCTTGGTTTTGATGCCGGTTCGGACGAATTTAAGCTTAAGTTTGGTGCCGATGTGGTAACTACCGATGATGGCAAAGCTTATATTAAGCTTAAAGATATTAAAAGTGTAACTGATGCTATTTTCCAGTTAATGAGCGGCTTTATGGGCGGCATTTCCGATGAGGACGAAGCCGATCCTGAAACTACTATGCAAATGGCTTTGATGGAAGATTTGTTCGGTGCGCTCGGCGAGTCGGTATCTGATGTCTGGCTCGACCTTAGCTCCGAAGAAGATAACAAGGAATTCAAGTGTATCGCCGATAAGGCAAAAGGTCTTTCTTCGGCCGACTTTAAGAAGCAAATCGCTGATCTTTATGAAAAGAATAGCTTCATCGAAGTCCCAGAAGATGCTAAGGTTGAAGAACGTGATGGCTTGAAGTTTATCGAGGTAAAGATTAATACCGAAAAGCAAAAAGCTTTCGTAAAGGACGTGATGGCCCTTCAGGCTGTTAAGGATTTCAATACTTGTAGCTCTTCTTTCCAAATCAAGGAAGACTCTGATGACGCAGATAGCCTAAAGGATGCTACCGTTAAGTTGGGCATTAAAGGCTTCTCGCATGAATTGATGAAGGTTGAGATTAGCGCCAAGAACGAAAAGGAGAAGTCTGAGTCTTCTGCTAAATTGGATATTGGTTACGATAAGGCTAGCATCGATGTTCCATCCGATGTTAAGACTTTGAAGGATGTTAACGAAACCTTCAAGAAGAACGCTCGCGAAAAAATTAAGACGACTGCCAAAGAGTACGTCGAGACGATGTGTAAGTCGCATTATACTGGCGCTTATGTACAAACCTGCATTAAGGCTGGTACTGAGAGTGTAGAGGAAGAAATGGACGAAATGCTCGAGGACGTTGATCTTGAAAGTCTGTTTAAGAGCGCCGGAAGTATGACTGGTGGCCTGACAAGCACTGGTGAATTAAACGGTATTAATTCCTACTTATAATTGGCAACCTCTAAGAAAAAAACGCCCACAGTGATGTGGGTGTTTTTTGATAAAATATACTTATGGCTACCGTACCATTGACGCCGAAATTGAAGGCGAAGTTGAAGGAATTACCAAAAGAACCTGGCGTTTATTTTCACAAAAATCGCGAAGGCGAGGTAATTTATGTTGGCAAGGCGGCGATTTTACGAAATCGTGTCCGTCAATATTTTCAATCGCCAG
Source organism: uncultured Candidatus Saccharibacteria bacterium (assembly GCA_947306745.1). Taxonomy (GTDB): domain Bacteria; phylum Patescibacteriota; class Saccharimonadia; order Saccharimonadales; family Saccharimonadaceae; genus UBA2834. The sequence goes on along the minus strand of CAMZHH010000004.1, from coordinate 13,701 downwards.
AACGTAAAGACGCTAAAACCCGCGCTTTGGTGGCGGAAATTGATGATACGGATTGGATCGTAGTCGATACGGAGATGGATGCGCTGTTTTTGGAATCGGAAATGATTAAGCGCTACATGCCGAAGTGGAATATTTTATTGCGTGACGATAAAACTGTTAGTTATGTGCGCATAGATATGAAATCGGAAGTGCCATATGTTTCGATGACGCGTAATCCAGACGATGATGGCGCGGAATATTATGGCCCATATTATGGCAAAGTGGCAATTCAGCGTTCGTTGCGGATTTTGCGTAAGATTTTTCCGTATTACGACAAGCCATACAATGGTCGTAAGACTTTAAATACAGACTTAGGTTTGACGCCGGGTATTGAGGTTGGACGTACGACACCACATGATTATAAACGTAATTTGCGCCAAATGATTAGCTATCTAAAAGGTAACCGCAAGAAGCTATTGCGCGATATTGAGAAAGCGATGTATGAAGCCGCAGGGAATGGTGAATATGAAAAAGCGGCTGAGCTGCGTAATCAATTATTTGGCTTGAAGGGTATGGGCACGAAGATTGTCTTTTCGGATAAGGAATTCTTGGATATTTCGAGCGACCAGGCTTTGGGCGATTTGCAGGAGATATTAGGGCTAAAGAAGCCGCCAGTGCGGATTGAAGGCTACGACATCAGCCATCAGTCGGGCAAAAACGTAGTTGGTTCAATGGTGTGTTTTATCAATGGTACAGCGGACCGCACGAAGTATCGCAGATTTAAATTGCGCAAGCAACAGAATAACGATCCGGAAAGTATGCATGAAGTTTTGATGCGCCGTCTGCATCATCTGAAGGATTGGGGTCAGCCGGATTTGATTGTATTAGATGGTTCGGTAGGGCAACTAAGCGCTGTACGAACAGAGCTTGCCGAGGCGGGTGTGCCGGTGATTGGGCGCGATAAAAGCGGCGATCATAGTAAAAATGCGCGTGTGCGAATTGTAATTCCGGAAGGTACAGAAGACTACCGAATGGTTGAGTTGGCACCGGATAGTCATATTGCGAAATTAATTGCGCGTATTGACGATGAGAGTCATCGTTTCGCGATTCAGTACCACACTTTATTAAAACGTAAGGATGCGTTAAAATAAGGTCTGCTTATGATTAAGAAACAATTTGCAACATTTCTGATTCGCTGGCTGATTTCGTCGGTCTCGATGTGGATTTGTATTAATTTGTTTGCGACTTTTAAAGAGGGCTCAGATATACAGCATTCGTTTTGGATGTATGCGGCGGCTGGCTTAGTGTTTTCTTTGGTGAATTCGTTTGTGAAGCCGCTTGCGACGATTTTTGCATTGCCAGCAATTTTTCTGACTTTAGGTTTGTTTACAATTTTAGTGAACGCTGCAATGGTAGGGCTGACGATTTGGATTATTCCAGATGTCTATATATCGTTTTGGGGTGCAGTGGGGAGTTGCCTCGTGATATCGGTGATAAACTTCCTTGTCAACTTAGCCATGCCTGATGTAAAATAGACCTATGAATATAGGTGTGATTTGTTCAGTTATTACTTTCGCTTCGGCAATCTTACTGATTTTGTTGGTATTATTGCAGCAACGTGGCGCATCTCTTGGTGCGGGTTTTGGCGGTTCTGGTGAATTGAATACCGAACGTCGTGGCCTCGAGAAGTCGCTATATAACACTACGATCGTGATTGCGATTATCTTCGTACTCTCGATCTTGGCAATTTTAGTTGTAGGATAATGAAATTAGATTACGAAAAGAGTGGGCAGAAAAGACGACGCAGAAGTATTTCGTCGCGTATAAATGAGTTCGGCGAACGCTTGGGCAAGAGTTTTAGCGAACGTTTTTTGGGTCGCCTTGAAAATGTGCACGAAGTGCGCTTGTGGGTGCTCGAATGGGCATTGTTGGTACTAGTTGTATTTTTGTTGGCCATCGTACAGATTATGTGGTATGGCGATTCGTATGAGACGGTTGCGTATACGGATGGTGGCGAATTTTCCGAGGCTACTTTGGGTAAGATTAATTCCATGAACCCACTTTATGCCGTGACGAATTCGGAAAAAGTTTTAGCGAAATTATTATTTGCAAACTTAGTATCGCCAGATAATTCTGGGCACGAAAAGGCTGAGCTTGCAAAGACGATTACGATGGACAAAACGGGGAAGATCTGGACTGTAGCTTTGCGTGACGGTCTAAAATGGTCGGATGGCGAAGCGATTACGGCTGACGATGTTGTGTATACTGTAAATTTGATACGTGATAGCTCGGCAAAAACGACGATTGCGATTAACTTTGCGAACGTTAAAGTAGAGAAGAAAGATGATTTGACGGTGCAGTTTACTTTGCCGTCGGCTTATGTGGATTTTAAGGATAGCTTGGAATTTCCATTAATTCCTGCACATGCTTTCAAAGATATTAGCCCAGCTTTGGTTTATGAAAGTGATTTTTCGAGTAAACCGATTTGCTCCGGTCCATTCGTATTAAACGTATTGCAGGTAGGTAATGCGACGAGTACTAATATGCAGACAGTCTATCTGAACCGAAATGAAGATTATTTCTTACACGATGCGCTGTTAAGTTCGTTTACATTAAAGACTTATAATAGTACTGAAGATATTGCGAGCGCGGTACGTTCGGGTGATGTTTTGGCGACGGCGGAGCTCGGCAAGGAAGATTTTGGCAATTCGATTAATTTGCGTACGAGCCTGATTAATGGTGGCGCTTTTGCCTTCTTGAATACCGAAAGTGAGGTTTTGAAAGATGTGAAAGTACGTCAGGGTATCCGCAAAGGAATTGATCTTGGAAAAGTTCGCGAAGGCATCGACGAAGCGGAATTTTTGAACTATCCAATTTTGGAACGCCAGGAGTCGGAGTTGAATTATCCGGATATGCTCGAGCATGATACCGAAGCAGCTCGGAAGCTATTTACCGAGGCAAAATTAACTTATAATGAAAAAGATAAGAAGCTTTACGATATCGATGGCGGCGTAGTAACTTTGCGTATAGCCGTATTGAAACGCGATAAGATTTCTGGTGTTGCGGAGCGTTTAGCGAATGAGTTGCGCGCTTTAGGTTTTGAAGTATCTTTGAATGTCTTTGACGAGTCACAAGAATTATCCGATTTCTTTACGACTGTAATCAAGCCGCGCGAGTACGATATCTTGCTATATGAAATTGATCTTGGCGTAAGTGCGGATCCATTTGTGTATTACAGTTCTACGCAGGCTACGGAGTCGGGTTGGAATTTAAGTAATTATCGAAATAGTTTAGTAGACGTAAACTTATTGTCGGCACGTTTGACGACGGATCTAAAGTTGCGTCGTGCGAAGTATGAAGCCTTCTTGAAGTCATGGGTGAATGACGTACCGGCGATTGGTATTTATCAGTCGACATTGAATTACTATTACGGCCAGAACGTTGACTTATATAACGAAGATGCAAAATTGACGGACGCTCTGGATCGTTTTTCGGATGTTCGTTACTGGGCGGTGAATAAACGCTCGGTAAATTTGACGCCATAGGTTTTACAAAATCCTAAAAGTGTGCTAAGATATGGATATCTGCGCCCGTGGTGGAATTGGTAGACACGCTAGCTTGAGGTGCTAGTGGCTATTCAAACGGCTGTGCTAGTTCGAGTCTAGTCGGGCGCACCATTATCGAAGCTAAAATTGCCCATCTGGGCATTTTTTCTTGCCATTGCTCGGTAATAAAACCGCGCAAGACAAGAAGAAAATACCCATCTGAACAATTTTATCGTTCGATAATACTAATTTTAGTATGGCCTTCGGGGCTGTTTTTTCTTTTTTAGAAAAAGATAGGCAGAAAAAACTGGAGCCGGTGGGGCTCCAGTTTTTTACTCTGCAAGGATACGTTTGGCAAGCTCGTATTTCTGGCGGCGTTGCTCGTTAAGGCCGGCGGCGCGAGCGGGGCTAGTATTGTGAGCAAGATCGGCGAGCTTAACTGCTTTTGCCATTGGGTTTTCTTTGACGCGACGGAGATAACTTTCGTATTCTTCATCTTCTGGTTTAGTGAGGAGCACTACGACGTCGACGAGTTCTTTCGGGATGCCTTTTTCGAGTAGATAATCGGCAGTAACGAAAGTGTCTTCAATCGTGTCGTGCAAGATAGCGATGGTTTTGAGCTCTAGGCTATCGAGCTGGGCGGCGACTGCGAGTGGGTGAAGAATGTAGGCAACGCCACTTTTATCGGTTTGACCTTTGTGTGCCTGGACGGCGATTTCTAATGCGGTTTCAAAGATTTCGTTCATATAAGTATTATCTGACAAATATGAAGTGCTTGTCAAAAAGAGGGAAGTTGTGTATAATCTTATTCAGAACTTGCGGGTTTAGCTCAGTTGTTAGAGCGCTTCCTTGCCAAGGAAGAGGTCGAGAGTTAGAGTCTCTTAACCCGCACCATCTCATGTTAATAGCCGGAGTCGCGGCTCTTTTTTTATTGTCCGTGAATCGGTATATAGATATTCGTGTAATCAGAAAGATCGGATGCGGCTTTCTTGTTGTATTTTTTACAACATATGCGAAAAATGATTGTGTTAAAATAGAGTTAATAAACAAGTGAGGTGTGATGAAAAAATACTGGTTGGTGGGGGCTATCCTGTGTGGATTGTTATCGTTTAGCTTTTTGAGCGTGCCGGCAAATGCTTGTATCGGTGCGGACGGGAAACCGGTAGAAGGAAAAGACGGAGAGGTGACTAATTGTGTTGCCGAAAAAGAAATTCCGAATCCTGATAATTGGAGCGTCAAACCAAATACGCTTGATTTTGGCATGCTAAGTGAAGTTGGTCGTTCTTATACTGCTACTTTTACGATTAATAACACTACTGAAGGCGATATGGCTTATACCGTATCGGCTATTAAATACGATGGCGATGTCGCAGAAGAGAATAAGCTTGCTTCGAGCTGGCTAGCCTTCGTTGGTGGCGTCACTTACTATCAAGTGCCAGCACTCAGCAATAAGACCGTGAATGTACGCGTGATTGTGCCGGCCGACGCAAAGCCAGGCAGTCAATATGCACAAATCAAGGTTGTCGATAGTGAAGAGAAATCTCAGCTAATTGAAGTTCGCATGATGATTGGCGGCGAAGATGCGAAGTTTGGTGGCAAGCTTGGCACGAGCTTTATCTCCCCACTTGGTATTAGTGATCAGGTTAGTGCAAAAGCAGTTGTAAAGAATGAAGGAAATGCTGGTTTCCAAGCTACTTATAAATTGCGTGGCAAAAATGCTTTTGGTGGTATGGATTGGAAGCAATTAGTTGAAAAGACCGCTGAGGTTGCGCCTGGTAAAGAAGTTGAATTTACCGAATCCGGTGAAGCTTTGGGCTTTGGCGTTTATAACGTCGAGCAGGAAATTTCCTACGTAAACGAAAATGGCGAGATGGTAAGCGCCGTTAACTCACGCACCGTTATAAACTTGCCAATTTGGCTAATCATCGTAGTGGGAGTAGTAATTGTTGCGATCGTTGCCTTGATTGTATTCTTAGCTGTTCGTAGCAAAAAGAAAGAAGAAGAGGAAGAAGAGGCAAAAGAAGCTGCAAAAGCTCGTAAGTCCAAAAAGAATACAAAGGTCGATATTGAGATCGACGAAAAAGATGCTGAATAAATAAAAAATGAACTCCTCGAGTAATATCGAGGAGTATTTTTATCCAAAAAAATGGTGAGTCCGGCTTCGATTTTCAAATGTTCAAATCTGACCGGCCTCACTTTTTTGTCCAAAAAAATGGTGAGTCCGGCTTCGATTTTCAAATGTTCAAATCTGACCGGCCTCACTTTTTTGTCCAAAAAAATGGTGAGTCCGGTGAGACTTGAACTCACGACACCCTGCTTAAAAGGCAGGTGCTCTAACCAGCTGAGCTACGGACCCAATACAGCTATTATACTCCGTTCCGAGATAAAATCAAGTGCAAAACGCTTGCGGAGAGTGGGGAACTGTGGTAGAATAAATGCAGACTTAAGGGCGGTTAGCTCAGTTGGCTAGAGCGCGTCTTTGACGTAGACGAGGTCAGAGGTTCGAATCCTCTACCGCCCACCATCTGGAAGTCTAAAATCGCCGATGTTGGCGTTTTTTCATGATTCGCTCGCCGATGAAGGCGCGCTCTCATGAAGAAAACACCAATCTCGACGATTTTAGTCATCCCAGAAAAGAAAAGTCTCCGATGTAATCCTAGCAAGGGTGAGGAATAATAATATGAACGACAAGAGTAAAATTCGCAACGTGGCGATTATTGCCCACGTAGACCACGGTAAGACCACTTTGGTGGATGCGCTTTTGAAGCAATCTAATACTTTCCGTGAAAATCAGGCCGAAATGGGCCAAACTTTAATCATGGATTCTGGCGACCAGGAGCATGAGCGCGGTATTACCATTACTGCAAAGCAAACGGCGGTTTTTTATAACGGTTATAAAATCAATATTATCGATACGCCAGGCCACGCTGATTTCTCCGGCGAGGTGGAGCGCACGCTTAATATGGCAGATGGCGTACTTTTGATTGTGGATGCACAAGAAGGCCCGATGCCGCAGACGAAATTTGTGCTCCAGAAGGCTCTAGAATTGTCTTTGACGCCGATTGTGGTGATTAACAAGATCGACAAGCCAGCAGCACGTCTCGGTGAAGTAGAAGACGAAATTGGCGATTTGTTCTTGGAGCTTGCGACGAATGAAGAGCAATTGAAGTATCCAACCTACTATGCAATTGCGCGCGACGGCAAAGCTGGTAAGACGCCGGAGCTTGATAATGATCTCCATGTTATCTTTGACGCTATCATTAATGAAATTCCAGAACCACAGGTAGATGTCGACGATTCCAAGGGTGCACAGCTTCTCGTGGCGGCGCTAGCTGCTGATAGCTATCTTGGCAAATATGCTATTGGCAAGATTTTCCGTGGTAAGCTCAAGAAGAACGAGGCCGTTTCGGTTATGAAGGTAAACGGTGAAGTCGTGAAGGGTAAGATTGATAGTTTATATACCTACCGTGGTCTTGGCCGCGAGGAAACTACCGAGGCGATTGCTGGCGATATCGTAGCTTTGGCCGGCCTTGGTGCAGCTTCAATTGGCGACACGATTGCAACCGGCGATAATCCAGAGGCTTTGCCAACGATTGAGCTCGAAGCGCCAACTCTTAGCATTTACATTGGCCCGAATACTTCGCCGCTTAAGGGCCGTGAAGGCGAATTTACTACTTCGCGCCAGATTGGTGATCGTTTGAAGCGCGAGCTTGAAACCAACATCGCTTTGCGCCTAGAACCACAGGGTTTAGGCTATAAAGTTTCCGGTCGTGGCGAGTTGCATCTTTCGGTATTGATTGAAACTATGCGCCGCGAAGGTTACGAAATGGAAGTCGGCCGCCCAGAGGTAGTCTACAAGAATGAGAATGGCGTCGAGATGGAGCCGGTCGAGGAATTGACCGTAGAAGTCGCGCCAGAATTTGTGGGTGCCGTTTCGCAAGAACTTGGCGTTCGCAAAGCTGAATTAATTGATCAAGAAATGTTGACTACTGGTAGCACGCGCTTCCGCTATAAGATTACGACGGCGGCTTTAATTGGTCTTCGCAACAGTTTGTTGACCGAAACGCGCGGTACGGCAATTATGAATACTTTGCCGAAGGGTTACCAGCCAGTTACTGCACATTACCACCAAGAGCGCAACGGCGCTTTGGTAGCATCCGAAGCGGGCCAGAGTACGGCTTATGCACTCGATGCAGCGCAGGCTCGTGGCGTGCTGTATATTCCACCGCAAGTTGATGTTTACATGGGTATGATTGTTGGCTTATCGAAGAAAGACGAGCTCGATATTAACGTTTGTCGCGAAAAGCAGCTCACTAACATGCGTACGCACGCATCTGATGGCGCAATTCAGCTGACTCCATATACGCAGTTATCGCTTGAGCAATGCTTGGACTTCTTGATGGAAGACGAGTTGCTTGAAGTGACGCCGAAATCTTTGCGCCTACGCAAGCGTGACCTTGATCCGATTGTACGCAAGCGCAAACGCAATCACGCATTATAGAAAAATACCCTGTAGCCGAAGCTATGGGGTATTTTTTAGTCATATAATATGAGGCGGTCGCGCTGTTTTTGGCAGTGTTTGCCGTAGGCGGAACTTTGGCGTATTTGACTGATACGTCAGAAACAAAAACTAATACCTTTACCTTTGGTAATGTCGATATTACGTTGACTGAGCCAACTTGGGAAGAAACCGGTAAGACGGCTGCTGCCGATATGGCACCTGGCCAGGAAGTAGATAAGGATCCAACTGTTAAGGTTGAAACTACTTCAAAGAACGCATATGTATTTGTGAAGGTAACTATTCCTACTAGTACCGCTGGCGGTGTTGCCAATACCGAACTCTTTACGGTCGGTACGCTTGGTAGTGGCTGGACGGATATAACCAGCGCTATGACCGGCTTGAATGCCGGCGAGCATGTCTATGCCTATGGTACCGCTTCGGCTATGACTTCGGTTGCTAAAAATACTACTTTGCCAGCAGTATTTACGAAGATTAAAGCAAATTCGGCTTTGACTGCGACTGAGCTCGAAAATATTGATCATAAAGCTAATGTAGTCGTAAATGCCTATGCTATTCAGGCTGAAGGTTTGCCAGAAGGCCACACTTCTCCTGTAGCAGTATGGGGCGACCTTGGTCTTTAATCTTTAAGATTTATAAAAAGTAATCAAAAAAACGTAATGAAGCATACGATATCTCATAAAATTTGTATCGTTTTAGCACTAGTGGCAGTAGCGTCGCTGGTGCTAGCTTCAATTACGGGTAGTACCTTGGCCTATCTGACCGATGCCGATTCCGTAACAAATGAGTTCACGTTTAGGCAATTGGGTAATCCGCGGACGGATAGGCTTAGCTATTACTATCAAGGCAGCAATGGTAATTATTATCAGATTACTGGTAATAACTATCAGAATGTTCGGACGACGTTTTTGGAAAATGAATTAATTTGCGCGGCTAGCCAGAATGCGAAGTTTATAACGCCGCCAAATGGTTTCGAGGTTAGCTATATTACATATAGGACAGGCCCAAACGGTGCGCAGACGCGAGTAAATACTGGCGATTGTTTTTCGCAACCTGCATCCAATAACATTTACGTCAACGTGTATTTTGCGCCAGTTACATATAACATTGCGTACGATTTCAATAGCTATGAGGAAGAAGACATTACATTCTCCGATCCGCTACAGACGACATATACGGTATATGACATGATTAGAGTGCCATATGATGCTACGACCGTATCTTCATATACGTCTGGATTGGATAGGTTTTATCATTGTACGACGTGGCTTGAATTTTTGGGCGGCGGCGATGCGATTGGCACTATCTTATGCGATGAAGATGTTCCGAGCGTAGATATTGAAGGGAATACTTTACTCGGTTGGGAAGACCAAGGCGGAGTATTGCACCGGTACGATACTGCTGGCACGAATACTAGCTGGTCTACAGAACTAGCCCTTACAGGAAGTCAGAGCGGCAACAATGTATATAGTACGTTTGCGGCGCGTACTACTGGTAATTTGGCGTTAACGGCGCGTTGGCAATATGAGGTAGCCAATAATACAAACAGTCTCAACTCACTCCAAGCAGCTCCGAAAGCGGCGGAAGTGCCAGAAGAAAATGATGACGAAACTAAGATGAAAACTGATACGACTGAAGACGCGGCAAATGCCGGGAATGCGGAAACGGGTGGAGAAAAGAAAGAGGAACTGCGAGAAGATGAAAGTACGACGGAATAGAATTCGCACGCTAATCAGCGTATTGTTGATTTTGGCGATGTTGGGGGCGGGTGTCTATGCGGCAGTTGGTTCGATGGCGAACGTGAATAACGAGATTTCTGTGGGCGCCGTGAATATTACGCTAGATCATTTTTATAAAAAAGATGGCGCCGAGATTCGGGGCGTTTATATTGACGAAGATATTATGAGTGGTGCAATAATTTCGTCGGTGCCACGGATTAAAAATCTGGGCATTTCTAGCTATGTTCGTTTGGCGGTAAATTACTACGACGAAAGTGGCGTGGCGGCGGAAGCGGCTACGGCGACCGATTTGGCGGCCGATTGGACGAAAATTGGTGACTATTACTACCTAACGCGCGAAGCGACGCCTGGTGAAACGCTAGACGTGTTTAAAGGTATTTCGGTGCCAGCGAGCTGGGATAATGATAATAGCCAAATCACGATGGTGTTGCGCGCGGATGCGATTCAGGCGGCGCATTTAGAGCCAGATTTTACGAACGATGCTCCTTGGGGTGCGGTGACGATTGCGGAATTCGCGGATGATGGGTATCAGACTGATTCGGAATCGCACGCGTCAGCGGTGACGGTCAATTACGATGGTGTAGCTGAGCAATACGTTGACGTACCGGATGACTTTTTAGCGCAACTGAACATGCTTACGCCGGGTGATGAAGTGAGCGGGGAAATTGCGATTAGCAATAAGAGCAATGAAGAGCATGAGCTATGGGTAGATGTTGATGTGTCAGATGCAGCACTAGGCAGCGCATTGACCGTACGCATCGCAAAGGATGACGCAGTGCTATATGAGGGGTCGCTGGCTGATTTGGCTGAAACATCGCTGGGAAAACTCGCTCCGGGTGATGCGGGTACGATTTCTGTAAGCCTAAGCTTGCCAGCAGAAACGGGCAACGATATTGGCAGTATTCAAAGCGCGATTAGCTGGAAGTTCCGCGTGGACGCTACTGAAGAACAGCCGATTCCGGTTGGTCCGCAAACCGAAGATAATATTACGGCCGCAATGATTATCTTCCTGGCATCGTTTGGCGGGTTAATTCTACTTTCACTTTTTGAGAGACGCGAACAAAATGAAGAAGAGTAAAACAGCGTCCGCCAGCCGGTGGGATGATCCGGTTTTTGTGCTGAACAAAATAATTAATTGCGTGATTGTGATTTTGGTTGTGCTAGGTGTGGCGTTTTTGGCGCTGTTTGTCTTTGGTATTCGGCCGTATGTGGTGCTGTCTGGATCAATGGAGCCGAAAATTAGCACCGGTAGCATTGTATTTGTAAATCAGAATGTGACGTTTGCTGAGCTAAAGAAAGACGATGTGATTACTTTTAAAAGCGGCGACGTGATGGTGACGCATCGTGTGCATGAGGTGCAGGGCGATAAGATTATTACGAAAGGCGATGCAAACGAGAGTCCTGATATAGGGTATGTGACGGCGGCGAATTTAGTCGGTAAAGATGTTTACGCGGCGCCGAAGTTGGGTTTCCTGGTAGAGTTTATACAATCGTGGCAGGGGTGGGTTGTTTCTGGTGTAGTGCTGGTACTATTGATCGTTGGTAGCCTAGTAACCGGACGTGAGCCGAAAGAGAGCGAATAAATATTCTTGCTTATGATTGCCTTTATTTTGTTGGCATGAAAGAATAAAACGCAGAGGCAAATACTTTTTGAAAGGGGCGGTGATGATGCTTAGTACTTTTTGCTCTCTGATAGCAACTGTTATTGTAGCCTATGTAATCTACCAGATTTCGGATTTCATTTTCGAAATGTTTATTGTGCAAATAATTTACGATGTCTCTATGCAACTCGCTGGCGATTATTTGATGGAAAATGGTCGAGGTTTCTTTGAGAAGAAAAACCAGGAAGCTTTGACGGCGGAATGGTCGGTTCGGATAGTTTTAACGTTAATCTATTGGTTAGTGCTCGTATTATTGGGTGCTTTCTTGCTTCCGTATCGGTATGAGGTTTGGTTAATATCGGGTCTGGCGATTAAAATCGGCTTCGTGTTGGGGTTGGTTCTAGACTTGCTAGAAAATATAATTATCGAAATTGCGCATACAGTAAAGATTGGTCGCTTGCTCTATATTGATCAGAAACTGGTTGGGCATTTCCAGGGAACTTACATGGATGACTATGAGATGGACTTATCGATGTGGAATGATCCAGAAGGGCGTCCGCCGCTCGATCGACGCTATATGACGTTGGACATTCTCGATAACAAGGCGTTCTATTTGCTAGAGTTTGACAATTGAATAAAGAGAGAACCCCCGGGGTCGTGATGACTCCGGGGGCTTTTTGTTGGTTTCGATATAGTTATTCGACTTTTTTGAAGGTCGGATTGTGATGCAAGGTATTTTTGTGGGTGTGCTTATGAGGCGGAGCAGGGGACTTGTAAAAAATCCGGGGCTCTGCTCGGATACTTATATATTAGCATAAACGTTATATTTTGTCAAGATAGAGCAGGGTGTGTGTTCTGAAATATTTTTGCAAAAAAGCAAGGGGGTGAATGTTCGGTTTTTAAAACATGAACCGAACAGAAAATCAATTGTGGGAAAGCCAAAAGCGAAATAATAATTTGTTCGGTTTTACCTCTGTTGAAGTGATCAGTTTTGCGCCAAAATGTGGAAAAGTGCATAAAATTGGGTCTTGCAAAAGTCTGAAAAGTTGCTTAAACTGGTGACAAGTGGCAAACATAAAACAAACACCACGAAAGAAAAATAAAACCAGGAACGATTGGAAAAATGATCAAGAAAAAAGCAATTGAAGTCCAATCGGATTATCAAATTATTACTCTGTCGAAACGCTAGAGTTTTATTTTCCGCACATTGACATCGTTCGAATCCGGTCATCTAGGAGTTTTGGGCGCGTTTAGGACACGCGAAACCGAATCCGCCCCGTTCTTCAAGAAATACACACCTCCCAAACATATAACTCCACCTCACACAAATTAAGTCTCTCAACGCCATGATCATGAGTCAGCTATACGCTGGAGGCAAATCGTGGTTCTTAAAAGTGTAAGGACAAAATAAAAACTTCAAAAAACACAAACACCTGAAATTTCTAGATGTTCGGGTTCGAACAAGATATAATGAAGAAATGAATGAAGTTCATATTCCAGTATTATTATCAAGTGTATTAGAGTATTTGCAGCCGCAAGCAGGTGAAACATATTTAGACCTGACGGCTGGATACGGTGGGCACGCAGATAAGATTTTGGAAGTAACGCAGAATTATAATGGTGCGGTCCTGAATGACCGTGATCAGAATGCGATTGATTTCTTGCAAGCGAAGTACCAAAAGGTGAAGCCGAAATTGATGCATGACGATTTTTACAATACTGCGCTACGGTTAGTGGAGAGTGGAATTTGCTTCGATATGATTCTGGCTGACTTTGGCGTTTCTTCACCGCAACTAGACCGACAGGAAAGAGGTTTTTCGTTCTCTAAAGAAGCACGGCTCGATATGAGAATGGACGAGTCGCAAGAATTAGATGCTTGGACCATTGTAAATAAGTGGAGTGAACGAAAACTAGCGGAGATTTTTGAAACTTATGCAGAGGAACGACGTGGCCGTGCTGAATTGCTAGCCCACGAAATCTGCAGGCATCGGCCACTCAATACAACTACTGAGCTCGCCGAGCTGATTAAGTTGCATTCGCCGTATACTCATACGCATCCTGCGACGCGGATTTTTCAAGCAATACGCATTGTTGTAAACGATGAGTTGGGGATAATTCAGCGCACATTGCCGTTATTGCCAAAATTGTTAAATCCTGGTGGTAGGGTCGCAATTATTTCTTTCCATAGTTTGGAGGATCGACTCGTGAAAGACTTCTTTAAAGAGGCAAGTGCAAACGGTATCGAGTCGGAGTTGAAGATTATTACAAAGAAACCGATTGTTGCGGACAATATTGAAAGTGTTAATAACCCACGCGCT
>CAMZHH010000003.1 GCA_947306745.1 uncultured Candidatus Saccharibacteria bacterium | reverse complement strand
TGTTTTTATGCTTGCATAACGACGATAAGTAGAGTAGACTTAACTAGTAACTGGTGTTCAAAGCACCAAGTCAATTAAAATTTCTAGCATCTTACATCGAGATAAGATACTAAAACAGCGCCATTGGATTTGCGGCGCGCCCTTAGTGTCTTTTCTCGGTGTCCATAGCGCCAGGGAAATACCTGTTCTCATCCCGAACACAGAAGTCAAGCCTGGTCGCGGCGATTATACTGCTCTGCGGGAAACTAGCAAGATGCCGAATTATATGAAACGGCCACCTAAACGGGTGGCCTTTCATCTTGTTTACAAGCATGAAAGCCACCTCGATAGGTGGATTTTTTGTGTAACAAAAAATGAGTACGCGCTAGCGTACCCGTTTCATATAACGAACGGGCGCAAAGCCCCGTGAGCATTATATGAAATAATAAGCCGTTATAATAATCTATTCATATAACGAACGGGGCCTTAGCGCCGTTCGCATTATATCCTAATTAATGATTAGGAAGTATAACGAACGGGGCCTTAGCTCCGTTCGCATTATATGATCTTGCCCAAATCCCCATTCAAAACTTTAATGTCGAACGAATAAATTTCGTCATGAATATACTTCTGATTTGGTAGCGGGTTTAAGGCATAGATAGGCTTTTTGTGATAATAGGCGAAACCGGCCTCCAGAAAAGTATTGGCGCCAATGTAGTTCTTGATTCGCTTCTTTGTGTAATTGCAGATCAATATTGCGTCGGCTTCAAGAATCTTATTAAAATGCCCACGAATCGCATTGTAGCCATTGCAGGTCTTAGCTTTTACTGGATCAAAATTCGGATCTTTCATGACGTCCAGTAGGATACCATTTGGCAATAATACTTCGTGTCCTAGAGCTTCTAGCTCGGCGGCTACTTTCTTTACTTCATCGGAAAAACTTAAACTACAGCAAATACATATCTTCATACTGAAATTATACAGGTTTTTATCTAGTCGAAATATAGCTTATAATAATACTTATGGAAATACACCTAGATCCAGAAATTTTTGAGCAGGTAAAGAATGGTACGAAGAATGTCGAGGCGCGCGTTAACGACGAAAAACGTCGCTTGATCCAGAAGGGTGATATTATCACTATTCTGAAGCGCCCCGAAGAGAAGGAAGAACTACGCGTGCGCGTCACGCAAAAGCGTGTCTATAAGGACTTCGAGGAGCTAGCCAACGCATATCCTATTGAGCGTCTTTATTCACCAGACTTCACTAAAGAGCAATATCTGGCCTTGCTGTCGAAATTCTACTCAAATGATGAGATTGCGGAGGATGGTGTAGTCGCAATTCATTTTGAGCTATTAGAAGATTATCGCTCAAAGAGAACCAAGAAAATCGCACGCATCGCGACTTTTACTAGCATAGCGGCAACGATTGTTGGTGTCGTCTTGCTTATTACAAGTTATGCGATAATGAAATCTTTGCCTTTTACTATCGACACTCTAATTGTCGTCGTTTTAGAGATGATTCTTGCTACTATCTTTCTGAAAATTACAAAACAGCACGCCCTGGTTCGCGATAGTATCCGTAAAGAGTTGGCTCCGAAGCATCGAATCTGGCTGATAGGTATTATAGTCCTACATATCATGGGGCCTTATGTGATTCCGTCTATTGTATCTTCCGTAATGAACACAGAGGAGACGGGCGCCAGCATGAGTCTTATTGAAGTAACGACTGTAATTATGCCGTATATGATAATGTCTGGACTTTATTTTGTCTCTAATTTAATTTGTCCGGTCTTAATGCTTAGTGTCCTGAACCGGGTTAGCGCTGATCGCCTAGAGCCAGAAGAATTGGCGGAGCAGAGAGAAGAGCGCGAAGCTGAGACTAGAACGGAAGAATAAAAAACACCCCCACAATCGGGGGTGGTGCTGGAATGATTCTGTGCCAGTTAGGCGTTAGTTGCTTTGCGCGAGAGTTCGCGTTCGGCGGTGCTTTCCATCTCGCTGAGCGATTCTAGCGTGCTACAACGCTTGGCCAGTTGGAAACGCATCCGCTTCAGAATGCGCATGAAAATGCGATAGGAATCGCGATAGCGTGAACGAACTTCGCGCGATTGAGACTTATAGAGGCGCTTCTGCTGGAACATATAGCCCTCCAGGTTGCTGAGCGCGCCCTCGAGGCGCATGGTGGAATTGCGGTAGAAATGCGGTCCGTCGATGCTAAAGTTCTGGCAGTCATAGAAATACTGCGCGAACTCGCGCGTGCGCGAATCTGCACATAAGATCAGCAGTTCGTCATCGGTGAAATCAAAGCTGTTACAAAGAAAACCGTGACCAACGCGCATCAAAGGATCGTTTTCCGAGAAAGTAAAATCCATAAGCTCTCCTTTCCAGAATCATGTAGATGAACTTGGCGAGTGGGCTTTTGCGGGCCTTTTTACAGGGGTCAAAATATCACTGAGCCATCATTTAATTATAGCACAAACAGTTTGAAAAGTCAATTTAATATAGCTAGAATACCGCATTATGGTCTTATAAGTTATAATGATAAGCATGAGCACCACGAATAAAACGAATAAGAATACGAAAACCGATTCTAAGACCGAAAGGCGCCGCCGTCCGATTAGTGGCATGATAATGTTCGGTTTGGCATTCTTGATTGTTGCATTTGTGGGTATAGCACACTTCATTGTGCTCGACGAATGCGGCTCGCCATGCCGTGGCGGAGAGGCGACGGAGGAGTGCCAGAATGAACCATGTAATTACTGGACATTATGGGATGAAATTTCCTATCGCCTTAATAGCGCAATGATTTCGGAGCCGAAACAACCTCAGCCTCGCAAGGAAGCAAAGCTAGAAAATGTCATTAAGACTGTTGCGAATTACTATGGTCGTGGCCATGATGTTACTTTTACCTACGGCGTTTCTGGTATTACCGTGGAATATGACGAGCAGGTTGTCTGCATTCAGGCCCCATGTGAAGACCGGCACGTAACTCATCGGTTGCATTTTTCAGAAGAACATCTTGATATGGTTTATGATTTCCTATCTGACCTCGAGAGCGGCACGGATTATTCCGACTTAGACTATACGGAGAAGCGCATTGTTTATAGCGCCGTAGCAAACTCGGAAAAAGATATCGACTTATTTGAGGTTTATTACTACGATGCAGCATCGCGAACGCGTTATACCATTCAAGAGCGTTCCGGAGACGTTGCAGTAGTCGCAAATGGCAATACTAACGCAAAGATCCCGACATTGAGCGAAGAGCAGCAAGAATCATTAGCTGAGCTCGTACATCACATTTGCGAAATTGAGGATAATTTCCGCGTTAATTATACGCAAGATATTGAATCGGAACTTGAGGCTGACGAAGTTAAATTATTCTACCAAGCGTTAGGGTTAAGCGGTGCGAATAATAATGGCGCTGATAATAATAACAAAGATAATAAAAATAACGGCGATACTGGCGGCTCTGGCAATACAAACAACACCTCGAGCAACGTTTAATTGCAATACTCTTGTTTAATCCATTCCATTAATATATCGACGACGTAATCGACCTCTGAGCTACTTAGGGCTTGACCTTTTGGTATTTTGTGCCACTTTTCTAGACAGCCACGACAACAGCAAGCACATGCGTGCTGCGCGATAAATACCGGATGTCCGCGCATTGGCGTTTGTTTGCCGTCATTGGCTGGCTCGGCTGGAGCTAGGCGAGCTTTGATGAAATCGTAAGCGTGCGAACGTATCTTATCGATGCCAACTCTGTCGATGTATGCAATATCTTTAGGCTTCAAATGGAAGCTGGAGCGAAATTTTGAGCGTGAAAGACGGTCAGATAAGTTGTCGTTCACCACAATTCCAGCGTCGACGTTACAGCGGCGGTGCCGTCGCATTTGCAGATGATTGTAATCTTTGACGGTACGACGCTCTTGTCTTTATATTCGGGATTGCAGTTAAAACCAATCTTATGGCCCTCTTCGGCCCACTGTACTAATTGGGCGTCTAACTCATCCTTACGCGCACTTGTACCGAGCGGCACATATAAAACATTATCGTCCGCTTCGGAGCCGCCGAATAATGACGGTGAAACAATATACATGCGCTCGAGTCTGCCTTGCGCCACCAATGCGCGCGCCTTCTCGAATGAATCTATATTGGCATAGTTATTTTCGCTCGTAGTCTTTTTCTTACCGATACCGAATAATCCCATAATTCTCCCACTTAATCGTCATCCGGCTTTGCGAATGGGTTTTGAATTTCGTTTGCGTGCGTATAGTCGCGAACGCGAGCGATAAACTTACCGCCAGCTTTCCAAAGCCAGTCCACGAACTTATACATTTGTTTCAAAATCGGATATGCGGCCGCCATCAAAGCGACTAAAATAATTGCCGACTGGATCGAAATGCGACTCATGCCAAAGAAATCGTTTAAGAAGATGTAGCAGAAGATTAGACCAACCAAACAGGCAATGAAGCAGGTCTTTTTATACCAGTCGATTGGTTTAGAAGCTTCCCAGACCATCGCGAGACCGACGGCGGCAATTAACACAGCGCAAGCGGTAGAAACATCTGTATCCGGCAAACCGAAAATCGCACCTAGTATTACCATTGCAGCTACCAACACGACATCAGTTAAGCCACCCGGCGTGGCGCGTTTTAGGATATTGCTCACGAAGCTACCGCGAATCAAATCATGGTTTGGTGCTTGCGAGAGTAAGAAGCCTGGAATACCAATCGTAAAGGCGCTAATTAGTGAAATTTGTGCTGGCACTAATGGGTAGGTAATTGCAAACATGATTACAATCAGGGAAGTAATCAACGAGAAAACATTTTTTACTAAGAATAGACTGCCGGAACGCTCGAGGTTATTTACGACCTGGCGACCTTCCGCCACTACGTCTGGCATGCGTGCGAAATCTGACTCGAGCAAAACTAGTTGCGCCGCTTGCGCCGCCGCCTCACTGCCGCTAGCCATCGCGACAGAACAGTCTGCATCGCGTAAAGCGAGCACGTCATTGACACCATCACCGGTCATTGCAACAATCTTGCCATCGTGCTGCATAGCCTTGATAAATTTGCGCTTTTGTTCTGGTGTGACGCGACCAAACACGGTATATTCGCGCATGGCTTTCGCGATTGACTCGTCAGTTTGCAAGGTCGAAGCGTCGACATACTTCTCCGCGCCTTTAATCTTAGCCTTCTGTGCTACTTCGGAAACGGTAACCGGATTATCGCCAGAAATGACCTTAATTGCAACGCCTTGCTTGTTGAAGAATTCAAAGGTTGCCACGGCATTTTCGCGGATTGGGTTGCTTAGCATAATTAAGCCCATTGGCGTAAATTTATGTGTCAACTTTTTACCCTCCACGATGCCGTCATATTTGCCGAATATTAATACGCGGTATCCTTTATGGCTGTAATCTTCGATAGTATCTTGGTATTTTTCGTAATCACTACCCAGTACGAATTCCGGCGCGCCCAGCACGTAACTCTCGTCTTCGAAATTTACACCACTGTATTTATACTGACTCGTAAAACCAGAAACCGATACTACCGTGCGGCCATCCGGTGCGGAGAAGAAAGCCTTCAATGCGCCCATTGTGGCGTTGTCGGCGGCTTGTGCGCCTACAAAGTCGCTGAGCAGGCCATCTAGGTCAGTCTTTTTCACTTTACCGATTGGCCCAAAATCGCTTACGGCCATGGTGTTTTCGGTAATCGTACCAGTCTTATCGACGCAGAGCACATTTACGCGCGCTAAAGTTTCAATCGATTTCATGTCATGCAAAAGTACTTTCTTTTGCGCGAGTTTCATCGAGCTCACGGCGAGCGCGATCGACGATAGTAAGAATAAGCCTTCCGGGATCATGCCGAGTACCGATGCGACTGCGCTTTGCACGCTAGCCTGTGCGCTCAAGTGATTCATAAAGAAACCTTGATAGAATAAGATGCCGCCAATTGGAATGATTAAGAAGCCAGCAATCGTGACGATTTTATTAAGCGATCGAATGATTTCAGACTGTTCTTTGTTCTTTAATTTTTTCGCCTGCAGAGTTAATTGCGAAATATACGAAGCGGCGCCAACTTTCGTTAATTGCGCCGTACATTCGCCTGACACGATAAAACTGCCGGACATTAATTCGCCATCTTTACCTTTACGAATTTCATCTGCTTCGCCTGTTAGTAAAGCTTCATTGACGGCGACTTCGCCCGTCAGAATTACGGCATCGGCTGGAATTTGATTGCCGGCGCGGAATACTACGACGTCATTTTGCACCAACTTTTCGGCCGGAATTTCTTGTTCTTTGCCGTCGCGAATTACGCGAGCGGTTGGAGCATTGAGCATTGTAAGCTTATCGAGCACGGACTTGGCGCGTATTTCCTGAAAAATACCAATTAAAGTGTTTGCAATAATTAACGGCAAGAAAGTAATATCGCGCCAGCTTTGCACGCAAATCAAAATAATTGTAATAATCAAAAAGACAAAGTTGAAATACGTGAAGACGTTGCTACGTACGATTTCTTGCACACTTTTGCTCGGCGGTTTGACGGATTCGTTAATCGCGCCGGCGCGCTTCATTTTGCGCACTTGATCATGACTAAGGCCCTTCTTTGGATCGACCTTAATTTTCGCTACAACAATGGCATGGTAGCCCGGAATTTGTATTTTACGCATATGCTTATATTATAATATATAGATATGAAACCAGAAGCATTTTATAGCCGTAGCGCCGAGGATATTCTCGATGAGCTGAAAACCGACAAAAAAGGTCTCAGCTCGGCTGAGGCTGCTAAACGCCTCGAAAAATATGGCGCCAACTCGCTGCCGAAAAAGAAAAAAGATAGTATTCTCAAAATCTTTATTCACGAATTTTATGATCCAATGGTACTCTTACTCCTCGTCGCGATTATTGCTTCTGCGATTGTGGGGGAAATCCTGGATGCCTGCGTGATTGCCTTTATTATTCTGGTTGACGCAATCATGGGCACCTATCAGGAGAACAAGGCCAACAGCACCGCCGAGGCTCTTGCTAGTATGGTAGCCACGCACGCACGTGTCATGCGCAATGGCAAAGAAGAGCAAATTGAAATCGAAAATCTTACGGTCGGCGATTACGTCTTGCTCGAATCGGGCGATAAGATCTCAGCTGATATTCGCCTCGTTGAAGCGCACAACTTTACCGTTGATGAATCGATTTTGACTGGCGAATCCGTTCAAGCCGTCAAATCGGCCGACATTGTCACGAAAAAACGCCCATCGCTTGGCGATCAAAGCAATATGGCCTTTTCTGGTACGACCGTGGTTTCTGGCCGCGCGCAAGGCGTAGTGGTAAAAGTTGGTCTGCAAACCGAGCTCGGCAAAATTGCCAACAGTCTCAACGAAACTGTAGTCGAAAAATCGCCACTCACGATTCGCGTCGAGCGTTTCTCGAAACAAATTACGGTGCTGATTCTAATTATCGCGGCGCTCATTACGACGTTGCTCATCGTCAAGCAGGTGCCATATAACGAAATCTTCCTTACGGTAATTGCATTTTCGCTTTCGGCCATGCCGGAAGGTTTACCACTGGCGCTCACGATGGCGCTTACCATCGCCAGTAACCGCATGGCGAAGAAAAACGTGATTGTGCGCAAGCTTAACGCCGCCGAATCGCTTGGTTCATGTACGGTCATTGCCTCAGATAAGACAGGTACGCTGACCGTTAACCAGCAAACCGCGAAAATCATCGCCTTGCCGAATGGCCAGGAATATCAGGTTAGCGGTACTGGCTACGAATTAAAGGGTAAGGTGACGGGAGCTGCTCTCAAATATGCAGAAGAAATTGGTTTACTCGGTGTCTTGAACAATGAAGCGAATATCGATGGTGGCCAAACGATTGGCGACTCGATTGATATTGCTTTCCTCGTACTTGGCAAGAAGTTGGGTGTCAAAAAGGATGGTATTAAAATCCTCGAAACTATCCCATATGAGTCCGAGAATAAATATTCTGCCGTTTTCTATGAAAAGAATGGGGAAGTTTACTGTACCGCCAAAGGCTCGCTCGAAACAATCGAAGGCTTTAGTAACGACATTAATTTCTCGCACGGTAAAGCCAAAGATTTCAAGAAGCTCGA
The DNA here is from genome assembly GCA_947306745.1 of uncultured Candidatus Saccharibacteria bacterium. Taxonomy (GTDB): domain Bacteria; phylum Patescibacteriota; class Saccharimonadia; order Saccharimonadales; family Saccharimonadaceae; genus UBA2834. The sequence goes on along the minus strand of CAMZHH010000003.1, from coordinate 44,080 downwards.
CGAACAAAACGATAATCTCGCCCGTGATGGCTATCGCGTGATTGCGCTCGCAAACGGTAAAATTGCTCGCAAGGAACACTATACTGAAGCTGATATCAAAAACTTAACTTTCATGGGCATGGTTGGCTTTATTGATCCAATTCGTAAGGAAGTTGTGGCTTCAATTCGCGATTGTCATACGGCCGGCATTAAGGTTTTGATGGTGACGGGCGACCACCCACTCACGGCTTACAAGATTGGGCGCGACTTAAAGTTGGCTAATGATTACAGCCAAGTCGCCACCTCCGACCAAGTTGAAGAAGCTTTCGCAAAAGGCGAAGATGAATTTGATGATTTTGTTTCGCAACATATTATCTATGCCCGCGTCACGCCACTGCAAAAACTTAATATTGTAAATTCCCTGAAACGCCAGGGCGAATTTGTAGCTGTGACGGGCGATGGCGTGAACGATGCGCCGGCCCTCAAAACTGCTAATATTGGTATCGCCATGGGTTCTGGCACGGATATCGCGCGCGAAACGGCCGATATGATTATTATGGATGACAACTTCAAGTCGATCGTGGCTGGTATTAAAGAAGGACGCGTGGCCTACGCGAACATTCGCAAGATTATCTATTTCTTGATTTCTTGCGGCTTGGCCGAAGCGGCGTTCTTCTGTCTCGCAATCGCAACCGATATGCCAATGCCACTTGTGGCGGTGCAATTGCTCTGGCTTAACATCGTGACGGATGGCGTACAAGATTTCGCCATGTCCTTCGAGAAAGCGGAGCGCGGTATTCTCAAAGAGCGTCCGCGCGATCCGAAGGAATCAATTTTCGACAAGCGCTTGATTCGCGAAATTATCGTATCGGGTTTCGTGATTACTTCGGTTGTTTTTGCGGCATATTGCCTCTTTGTAAACGTGCTAAAGCTCGATATTGTTACTGCGCGCACCTATACAATGTGCTTGATGGTCTTTATTCAGAACGTCCATGTCTTCAACTGCCGCTCGGAGCGTAACTCCGCCTTCTCGGTATCGCTCAAGAGCAACCCGATGATGCTTGTTGGTATTGGTGGAACTCTATTCCTGCAATTCCTCGTCATGGAAGTACCAATCTTGTCGCAGTTGCTTCAAACCGTATCAGTGCCGATTTTGTACATGCTTGGCCTATTCGGCATTTCCTTAATCATCCTCTTTGTGATTGAGGGATACAAGCAAATTATGCACGCTATCGAAAAAGAATAGAAAAAGGGGCTCCATGTAGGAGCCCCGGCCGATAAGGTGCTGCGACGAAAGTCGCGATTAAGGTCTGCGTTCGCAATGTGGGTCTTCGCGGTATTCGATTCCGTCGCCTTGGTCTCTGGTAAAAAGTGGCACAATCCAGCCAGCAATATAGCAAAGCAAAGCGCCGATTGATGTAATCCAGAAAGCCCATTTGCCGAGGAACTTAACGATTTTCAGCAAGCCCACGATGAGCGTCCATTTTGCCGGGAAAACCAGCAACAGAATGAAGCTCGCAAACCAGCAAATCCCTGCGATAATAGCGATGTAGATCAGCTTTGAGGCAAAATCCCACACTTTCTCGTAGGGGAAGCGCGTGTCCTTGTCGATACGTTTCAGACCAGCTCTGTTAAAGATGTCTCTCATTAGACATTCCCCCTTTCTTCACTACCTCTCGAGCCAGAGGAGTAGTATTCTTCTATTATAGCACACTTAGGCGATTTTGTCAATGTAAGCATATGCTATAATAGGGAGAAACAGGAGGAGTGATGGCGGAAATTAAGTGCCCAAAATGTGGAACGACTTTTAAAGTAGACGACAGCAGCTATGCGGATATTTTGAGCCAGGTGCGCGGGCATGAATTTGACCAGGAATTAGAGCAGAGAATTGCTGCTTTGCAAAAGCAAGCTGTCGCCGATAAAGATCTCGCTCTCGCTAAGCAGGAGGCCGAGCAGGCGAAAACCGCTCAAAATCAGGCCACCGAGATTGCCGAGTTGAAGAGCAAAATTAAGCAAATCGAAGCCGAGAAAGAGCTTGCTATTACGAAGGCACTTGCTCCAGTCGAAAAAGAGCTCGAGGCTACTAAATCTGACCTTAAAACTAAAACTCAGGAAGCCAAACTCCGTGAAGAATCTCTTACGGCACAAGTGAAATTACGCGAATCTGCCCTCAAAACTCAATACGAAGGTGCACTTAAGCTCAAGGATGAGGAGATTGACCGCCTCAAAGATTTGAAGTCGAAACTCAGTACTAAAATGGTCGGCGAGACGCTCGAACAACACTGTCAGACTGAATTTAATCGCCTTCGCGCCACTGCTTTCAAAAACGCCTACTTCGAAAAGGATAATACCGTCAGTAAGACCGGCTCCAAGGGTGATTACATTTATCGTGAGACCGATGAGAGCGGCACCGAAATCATCTCTATTATGTTTGAAATGAAGAATGAGAACGAGACGACCGCCACTAAGCATAAAAACGAGGATTTCTTTAAAGAACTCGACAAGGATCGCGCCGAAAAAGGTTGCGAGTATGCCGTGTTGGTGACTTTACTTGAAGCCGATTCCGAGCTTTATAATACCGGCATCGTCGACGTCAGCTATAAATATGACAAAATGTACGTCATTCGTCCGCAATTCTTCATTCCGATGATTACGCTTCTACGCAACGCGGCGCTAAATTCGCTCAAATATAAGCAGGAGCTCGCCGTGGTGCGCAACCAAAATCTCGATATTACGCATTTTGAAGAAAACATGGAAAACTTCAAGCAGGCTTTTGCGCGCAATTACGAACTGGCCAGCCGCAAGTTTAGTACTGCCATTGAAGAAATCGATAAAACTATTGCGCATCTGCAAAAGACTAAAGAGGCTCTGCTGAGTTCCGAAAATAACCTGCGTCTTGCGAATAATAAGGCCGAGGAATTGACCATTAAGCGCCTCACGCGAGGTAATTCAACCATGGCGGCCAAGTTCGCCGAACTTGACGAAAAATAACGCATAAAAAACGCCCCGAGTTACCAGACTCAGGGCGGTTTGCATCTCAGGAGAAATTCGCGCGAATCAAATCAATCAGTGTCTGTGCTTCGGTATGCGTCAATACGAATGTGTGCTTTCCGAGCGTCAGCTCAATGTCGTGCGCTTCGTTCGGCTCGTTCTTGAAATCTGTCACGGCCGGCGTTTTACTGCGCTCAATCTTGTAGCCCTTAATCTCGTGGCTGTTCGAATCGCCAAGCAATACTACTTCCGGACTATGCGGAATCCACTCTTCGTTAAAGAATGCGATAATCCACTCGCCACGGTTATTAGTGTATTCGTGGCGTGCTGAGATTTTTGCCGAATCGATCAAGCTTTGCAGGCCATTCTCGGCCGCCAGGTCGTCGACAGTAAAGTCACTTAATGCTTTCGCGGTAGTATTCTCGGCGTACTTGATCTCGTTGCCCCAGTTGCGCGCGTTAGCGTGCTTACCCACGAACAGGTTGTGATTGACAGCAACCAAGCAGCCGATTGCTACGATGACTAAGGCAATCAGCGCGAACCATTTCAGCCCCTCGTTGCTACTCTTGCGCCTGGCGCGAGTAGGTGAGTATGCGCGCGGATTGTAATAAACGTCGCTGGCGCTACTCCCATATTCGTTCGTATCCTTGTAAGTCCCGTCGGCATAATGCATCTTTGCCATAATTAATCCCCCTCCTTCATCATTCAACGGTTTGCTAAGCGGATAATTTCCGCCAAAGCTTCACTAGGAATACTAACGTCGCGCAGTTCAGGCTCGCCTAATGTGATTATTTCGCGAGCTTCTGCGAGTTCGTGCGTCCAGCTTACGCGACATAAGAATATGTCGCCCGCACCGGCGCCGTATTGGCGCGAGTTGCCTTTGCCGTCACCAACCGTAACGTCGTATCTGTACGGCGAAATGACGATTGTGCGACCACCTTTCGTGTAGATATAGGCTTCCGTGTCGCCAGTTGGTTGATACTTCTGATCCAACAGATACTGATTCAGATTTACCATATCTTGCTGACGGTAAGCCTGAATCTGAGCCAAAGCTTTCTCGTCCGACCATTTCATAGGGTCATCCAAGGTGGCCTTGACGATGAATACTGCTCCGGCGATTAATATCACGCCGAGTGCGACAAGCATTATGCGAGCAAAGAAACGTGCTCCACGCGGAGCGGGTGCAGAATATCTCTTTTGCGGGTAAATTCGTGCAGGTTCAAAATTAGATCTAGCCATAGCATCATCTCCTTCCGATATAAAAGTGCACAAAAAATTGCTATGTAATTATAGCACTTTTTGCATTATATGTCAATTAGTTGAATTGTTACTGGGTATAATTTCAAGGAAGTTGGGAGGGGCATTGACGCCCCTCCCCGAGATAACTTCGGCTTCGCTAGGAAGCTTTCGGCTCTCCTTTAAGGTGCTCCCCCGGAGGGGAAATGGAAGAAGGTATAGGTTTATTCAACGGCATCTTCATCGAGGTCACCCTCGTTTACGCCGTCGTCCTTAAGTTCAGGTTCGACCGTGTCGGCGCTATGATTCTGTTGCTGAATCTGGCCTAAATCGCCGTGGTCCTGACCGTCGCCGGCCTGAACCTCGTAATCTTGGGTCTTACCTGTGTCAGGGTCAGTATGCTGCTCGATTTTACCATTGGTATCATCGATAATCTTGCTGCCTGTATCGGTATCAGCAGATGCGTCGCGCTGACCATCGGAAGTCTTCGGCGGTTCATCAGCCGAAGGTTCAGATGTCTCGGGCTGAGGCGGAGCGGGCGGATTGTACTCCGGCGGGCTGACCGGCTCATCCGTAATCTCGGTAATCGGGTCATGGTTCTGACCACCACCGAAATCATCCTTACCCGGGGTGTCGTCCGGAATCTGTGCCTGCGGTCCAGCATCGGGGTCCTTAGGCTCCGGAGTAGGTTCCGGAGTAGGCTCAGGTGTCGGTTCCGGTGTCGGCTCCGGAGTAGGTTCCGGAGTAGGCTCCGGAGTCGGTTCCGGCGTCGGCTGCGGTGTCGGTTCCGGCGTCGGCTGCGGTGTCGGTTCCGGAGTCGGCTGCGGCGGTTCGGGCTCATCAGGTGCCGGCCAATACGGTGTGTCAATCGGCTGGTATCCGCACTCCAGACGGAAGCGAACAGAACCAGGTTTTCCCAGGTCAAACTTGATATACGTACCACCCAGATTGTGGGTATTCTTTACGATGACAGAAGGCTTATTGCCGTCAAGGCCGTTATGCCACTGGTACATCGAAGACGTATAGTCGTTCAGGTTGCCGATTGTGATTTCTCCGCTCGTCAGGAACTGTTTAATCAGGTTGACGGCGCGCTCCCAGTATGCGTGGTCGCTAATGAAATGCTTATGAGCAACATTGGCACGCTGGCCAATCAGCTCATTCTGCTCGTCTACCAGAATTGTTTCTGGCAGCTCCATGGACTCATCGAGATGCAGTGCGATAGCTGCACAAAGGGCCGGATCTACGGCGATAGACTCGAAGAAATCTCCAGTTCCATCCTTCTTGGCGATGTAATCCTGAACATTAGCAACGGTGCCGCTCTCTACAGCTTTATCGGCCTGAGCCTTACGGTCGGGGCCGAAGTTGTAGTTATTGCGGTCGTTGCCGTCATCCTGGACATCGTCATTGAAATAATGGATGGCGAATCCCTCGGCGGCGTAAGCGGCCTGTGCGATGGCTCCCCTTATTGTAGGGGAGGCGAATACTGCAGCTACCAAAAGACAAAGTACGGAGATGATGGCTCCGCGTCTAACTGTGGTAACTTTCATGGTATCACCTCTTTCAAAATCTCTGACCGCATATGCGTGTCAGGGTGGGACATGTAAGACAATGGTGCATCTGTAAGCAAAATGCTATGTATCTATAACACCTCTTTTCCCGGAGGTGGAAATCGGGGTTCGGTAAACCTTCTTCCTACTGCGCAAATTGTACGCAGTAATAATTCAACTATTAAGCTGCGTCAACTGCTACCTCACTCGATAACAACTAACAAATATTATTGTAGCACACTTTTTGAAAAAAGTCAATAGCCATAAGGGGTATTTGAACCGATCGCTTGCATTTCGGCGCCTTTCTTGCTAAAATACAAGTATACAGATATAGACCGGCTCGAAAAGAGGCGGTGTTTTTAAGTTAAAATTTGGGCAAAAACGCCCCAAGAAAGGAAAAATATGGATCTAGACCTCAAGCAGATGGTGGCCATGGTGGACATTATCGCTGAAGAGAAGAACCTTCCAAAAGAGACTGTGATTGATGTGATCCAACAGGCAATTGCGGCCGCTTGGCGCAAGGATAACGGCGACAAGGATATGGACGTTCGTTGTGAGCTCGACCTGAATACTGGCGAAGCTGATGTTTATGTAATTCGCGAAGTTATCGAAAACGACGTCGCTTATAATCCAGCTACCGAAATTCCACAATCCGATGCTAAGGGCAAGGAAATTGGTGACCATGTTGAAGAGAAGTTTAAGGTTACGAGCTTTGGCCGCGTCGCTTCCCAGACCGCTAAGCAAGTTGTGATTCAGCGCCTCCGTGAGGCTGAACGCGATGCTGTTTTGGCGATGTTTGAAGATAAAATCGGCACCGTTATGAACGGTACCGTCGTACGTGTTGAGCCACGCGTGGTCCGCATCGACCTCGGCAAAGCTACTGGTATTATGCCAAAGAGTGAGCAAATCGATGGTGAATATTACACCGTTGGTTCTCGCCTCAAGGTTTACATTAAAGAAATCGAACGCAATGAACGTGGCGCTCAGCTCATCTTGAGCCGTGGTTGCACGCAATTTATCGAATATCTCTTCCGCCAGGAAGTTCCAGAGATCGAAAACGGTTCGGTTGAAATCAAAGCTATCGCTCGTGAAGCTGGTCGCCGCACCAAGATTGCAGTTGCTGCTACGATGCCTGGTATTGATCCAGTCGGTACCTTTGTAGGTGGCCGTGGTGTTCGCGTCCAAGCTGTCATGAACGAAATCGGCGATCGCGAGAAAATTGATATCGTTAACTGGAGCGACAACAACTCTGAATATATTCGCGAAGCTCTCAGCCCAGCTGAAATTCAGAAGGTTGAAATTGATGGTAAGAAAGCTACGGTTTATGTCGCTAAGGATCAACAATCAATTGCGATTGGTCGCATTGGTCAGAACGTTCGCCTCGCTTCCGAATTAACTGGCTTTGATATTGACGTTGAAGTCGCTAAGGCTCCAGAAAAGAAGAAGAAAAAGAACGTCGAAGATTCGCTCCTTTCCGCCGTGGAAGAAGCCGACGAAGACGCCGAGTAATCAAAAAACCGCCATCGATGGCGGTTTTTTGTTATCTTCCGTAAATCTCGCGAATTTTTGTCTTAGCGTCTTTCTCGGCTGGCTCGCATTTAGTTGCGCTCTCGATGCCAGCCTCCTTTAAAGTATCCATGCCAGATTCGTTTGCGCAGGCATTAGCCTTGGTGGAGTCTCCCTGAAATAGGCCATTTTGCACTTTGTCGTATACGAAGTAAATACAAATACCAATCACTACAATAACGGCGATAATGATGAAGTTGTGCAGAATCTTGCCGGCAGCTTTGCCCTGATGGTCTACGTACATGCCCCAATTGTGGCACAATTTCGATAAAAGCACAAGCGAAAAAGAGGAGTGGTAATATTGACTTTTTAAACCGTTTGTGCTATAATATAAGTATATTGCTTTTGCACTATAAAAAAGAAAGTGGGGTGATCATGTGTCTAAAGCAATCGAAAATTTTGGAGCACCGTTATCTGCAGTGGAGTTGTACTACTGGCGTCTGATGAGTTTCTTTGATGCCGTCGGTAAGTTCAATCAGGTTAGAGGAATCTACGATAAGCTCGACGAGTGGATGCCGCCTGAGGTGGCAACCGTTTTCCAGAAGAGCTACGGTGGAAACCGTCGCATCGTGGAAGAGAAATACTTTGAGCGCAAGGGGCGTATTGAACGTACCTGGGGTGCGGTCTTGGAATCTTGCAACGAACTCGGCATGACCTATACCGAACAGGACGTTCGCGAATTCAGACCGCTGGCTCGCAGTACTAACCCGGAAACTCAGTTCCGTACGCGCATGCGTGGCAAGGTTGAAAGGCTGCATAAGGCGGCTGGCAAAGAGCGCGAGAACCGCGCTGCCGGCAAGAAGCCGAAAGCTATCTACCCTCAGACCTTGCGCGACCTTATTGCCTGGTATCAGACTCCCAAGAAGAAGTAATTGCTCCCATTGTCCGCCCCATCCTTCACTGGATGGGGCATTTTCTATCCTTTGACACAATTCGGCTAATTTGGTAAAATAAAGTTACTAAGTTATTACTTTTAGCGCAACATCATAGATATTCTGCAAGATTCTTCCGCAGATACTGCGCCTTAAGTGTGGGAAATTAATATTAAATCTTTAATTAAAAGGAATAAATGAACGACAAAAACAAAGCTGAGGAACAGCGCCGCGCCAAATTATTAAAGATGCGCGCCGAGCGTCTTCCTGATATCAAAAAGGCCTTTGAAGAAAACCAAAAACGCAACTTCAACGCCAACTTTGCCCCTGGCGGCAAAGACGAAAAACTTGTCCGCAAGAAAACTACCACTAAAACTGCTGCCGCCAAGACTGTTAAAAAAGCCGCTACGCCAGCTAGCAAAAAGGCTGTCGCCAAGAAATCTAACACCTCGCGCAATTCGAAGGCTACCAAGCAGGCCGCCAGCAACACTGATAAAAAACGTGATGTGAATTTGCTCGTTTCTACCCGTAAGGGCGAAATGGTGCATCATCAACGTATGCTGAGCCAGGACGTGAATGCTCAGGCTACACAGCATATCATCGGTATTCCAGTTAATAAGTCTCGTTACAATGGCTACAATGGCGAACAGGTCACGATGGCGCAAATCAAAGCCGCGCGTCCACACAAAGACGCCGTCCGCATTATTCCGATTGGCGGTCTTGGTGAATTTGGTATTGGTAAGAATATGACCGCCATCGAGTATCAGGGCGAAATTGTCTTGATCGATATGGGTACCTTGTTTGCCAGCGAAGATTATCCGGGCGTTAATTACATGGTGCCAGATGCTAAATGGCTCGACGATAACCGCGACAAGGTCAAAGCGATTCTCTTTACGCATGCGCACTTGGACCATATCGGCGCCTGCCGTCATCTTTTGCCATTCTTTGGCCCATATGTGCCAATTTACGCAACGCCATTCACGATCGGCATGATCAAGAAGCAGATGTCCGAGCTCGCCGATGTGCCAGATATGAATTACAACGAGGTCAATCCGCTCGATCATAAGAATATTAAGATTTCTGAGCATCTTTCTTGCGAATTTATTCATACTCTGCACTCGATTCCAGGCAACACTTCAATTGTCATCCGCACGCCAAACGGCAACATTCTGCTTTCTGGTGACTGGCGCTTTGAAAATAATCCAATGGATATACCGGCCGATTATGACCGCATGCTTGAAATCCGCGACAAAGAAGGTTACGCCTTGCTTTTGAATGAATCGACCAACATCGATACGCCAGGCACGCATCCGCATTCCGAATTTGACGTTGGTGAGAATATGGGCCGCGTGATGGATCATTACGCCAATGGTCGCGTAATTATTTCCTGCTTCTCGTCACAAGTGAAGCGCATCGAGCTCGTTTTGAAAGAAGCCGCCGCGCGTGGTCGCAAGGTAGCTTTTGCAGGTTATTCAATGATCAACAACGTTGAAGTTGCACTCCGCGCGAAATCTATTAAGGTGCCAAAAGATACCATCATGAAGATGGAAGATATCGTGAAGCTTCCAGATGAGAAAGTTACAATTGTTTGTACTGGTTCGCAGGGCGAAATGAACGCCGTGCTCAACCGCATGGTGACCGGATCGCATCGTTACATCAAGATTAAGGCAACTGATACGATCGTCTTTAGCTCTAACCCGATTCCAGGCAACGAGCCGAAAGTCACCAGCACCGTCGGCGGCTTACTTCGCGAGGGTGCGCAGGTTATTCAGAACGGTAAGACACATCTTACCAACATTGGTCCACTTCACCTTTCTGGTCACGCCTATTTTGAAGACCATGTCAAATTCGTCACCGATATGCGACCAAAGAACTATATGCCATATCACGGCGAGTTCTATATGCTCCAACACAATGCTGAGATGGCCGAAAATGTTGTTGGTATTCCACGCGAGCGCATTATCGTAGCTGATGATGGCGATATTGTAGAGTTAATGCCAGACCAAACTATTCATAAAAATGGCCGCATTCATGTCGGCAACAAACTTTATGATGATGCCGACCAGCAGGTTAATGAGGCGGTTGTTAAGGATCGTATTCATATCTCGCGCGAAGGTATCTTTGTCGTAATCTTAACGCTCAGCAAGAAGACTGGCCGTTTGATTAAAACTCCGGATATCGTCTCGCGCGCCTTTATCTACTTGGATAATTCTGAGGAGCTAATTGGCAAGATTCGCCACTATCTCCGCGCCAAGACGGATCACACTTTGGCTTCCGAATCGGACATCAAAGCTCTGAAAGAGGAAATCAAAGAAGACGTCACGCATATCTTGTATGACGCTACTGGCCACACGCCAATCGTGATTCCGGTCATTAATAAAGTTTAGCTTCAGGAAAACGCTCTTCATGGGCGTTTTTTCTTGTGGTATAATAAGCATAAGTAAAAAGGGAATAGGGTTTAATAACTTATGAGCGATAAGAAAACTACTGAAAAATGCGATTGCAATAATTGCAAATGCGAAAAATGCGATTGCGGTCGTAGCTTGATGCCAGTCTGCTTCTTGGTCTGTGCACTGACTGCTGTTTTGGTTGCGTTGATTTTCTCAATCAGCTTTACGGCAATCTTCACAACTGAGTTGCGTCATAAATATGGCAACACTTATACTGGTCAATTTAGTAAAGATCTTGATGCTAATTACGACGACACAATTACAGAAATCTCTGCTGGCGGTGTGATTGATTTCTTTGAAAGCAACCAAACTGGCTTCTTGCTCGTACTTGAGCTTAATCAAGACCGTAGCTCCAACTTCTATGGTGATGTTTTGACCGAGTTGAACGCTACCGATACTAAAGCTCAAACTTATGCCTTTACTTACGACCCAGAGAGTGGTGACCAACAAGCTAGCGAATATGCCCATTCGATTACGCTCGGCGATTCTGAAGCCGCTCCAGCACTTCTTTATGTCCGTAATGGCAAGATTCATGATCGTCTCGATACGATTTATGACAGCTCTGTCTTAAATACCTTCATCTCAAAGTATCGCGCTACGCTCATCGAAGAATAAACAACAGCCACCCTAGGCGGGTGGCTTTTTGTTGTACAATTTAAGTATGGAAGAGATTATTTTTGTTGATAAACCGGCCGGCATGAGCAGTTTTGGTGCCGTAGCGCGCGTGCGTCAGATTCTGTCAGAGCGCGAGGGGCACAAGGTGAAAGTTGGCCATACTGGCACGCTCGATCCGTTTGCGACTGGACTCTTAATCTTGCTTGCCGGCAAAGCTACCAAAAAGGCTCCGGAGCTAACGAAGAAGGATAAAGTTTACGAGGCGGTAATTCATTTGGGTGCTATTTCCAGCACGGGTGACCCAGAAGGTGAAATTACGATTAATGATGAAGCGCCAGAATTTACACTCGCCGAAATCGAAAAAGCGACGAGGCAATTTGTGGGCGAAATCGAGCAAACACCACCAGCTTTTTCGGCCATCAAAATTAATGGCCAGCGAGCCTATCGTTTAGCGCGGGCGGGCAAGGAAGTGGAAATGCCAAAGCGCAAGGTGCAGATTTATAGCATTGAGGTTTTGGAATATAACGCGCCATATTTGAAAATTCGCACCCATGTTGGTAGCGGCACTTATATTCGTACGCTCGCAGAGGATATTGGTCGCGCCTTAGGTTGTGGCGCATATACGGCAGAACTCCGTCGCACTAAAATCGCCGATTACGATATTACAAAATTACCACTTTTTGATTTGCCAGAATAATTATTCAAGATGACGTTTTAGTATAGCGCGACGATTGTTGAGGCTCGCTTTTTTGATGAATGAGCCGTCAAAACTTGGACTGTTACGATAATTGAAATATGACGAATTACTTGTTCTTGATCGCGTTACGGCCATGTCGGTGTAAGATGCACTGTCGCAGGTTTGCAAGGCGAGCTCTAGTTGCGCAAAACCACGAACATTATCGCGAGCAGGGGTAGTTCCTAGAAAATCGCCGACTGTACGTTTGCAATAATCGTAGAACTTTGCATCCGAACCACCTCGAATTGCCCAATCCGTAGATGCATCCATGCCGTCGCCAATCATCGAGACAATAAGTTTGCGCATATCTTCGTCGACGCCATTTTTCTTCAGGAAATCGTCAGCATACGCAACATTGTAAGCCTTCTGGTTCGCTTTATCGCCTCTGCTAGCCGCCACGCCCTTACCGATGTCGTGTGTAATAATTGCTAAGCGTAATAATGGAAGAACTCCAGATGGTAATTTATCGGCATAATTATCGTCAAAGAACTGTAAGGCTGTTTCGGTGTGTTGCTGAATAGTAAAGCCTTCCCAGACGCCCGACTGGGCTTCGAATAATCTTTTATAACCAGGCGTTTTCTTGGCAGATTCAATAATATCTTGTGGTGAAGCATATAAGTTCTCGCTCAGGAGATTGACTACTTCGCCATTCTTATTTGATGTCGCTGTTTCGACTTTTTCGCCACGGCCCGCCTTGATAGTATTCAATAGTCTGCGCAACTGGGCAGGATCGGTCCATTCATGCGTATCCATGCCATTCTCAATATCTAAACCGATTTTTTGGCCAGCGCGCGTGATTTCGGCGCAAAAATAATTATCAAGCTCGCGATTAAGTTGATCGCATTCTTTCTGTCGCTCATCCTCAGACATTTCAGTATTTGCCTCCGCTCCGTCTTGCGGGCGGTGTAGCTTTTCGTAAATGCGTAAGGCCATCTTGCCCATGCGTCGTTGCATTGCTTCACGGTTTTGCTCGAGTCTCTCTTCGGTATTAATATCATCTAATTCAAATAGTAAGCAGTTATTAACGTCTCTTCCTAGAGTCGCGGAATGTACAGGAATATTCGCGCCAACGACATCCATATTTTTTAGCCAGTTGCCGACATATTCGCGGTCAATCGGGATTCTTTTCCTTCCGCTGACGAAATTCAGTGAGATGCTATCTTTGCCGTCGGAAAAAGCATAGACTATATTCGACGTGCATTCTGGATAATTACCAAGTAATATTCTGGCATTTCTGGCGCCACTAATTTTACTTACCATTTCTTGACGGATATTGAGCTTGGCTGAAATGCGCTGAATATCATCCGAAACCGTAAAGCTTCCATATTCGCCACCCGACGAGAAATCGCTCGGCGAAAACACTCTCCCTAAGCCAGAGTTACGGTCCTTAAAATCAACACTAATGCCGTCTAATACATCGGGTAAAGTTTTGCGTATTGCTCTTACGGCATCATCGCGTTGAAATTTCGATAACGATCGCCAATCGAAATTAGGGTTAATAATTCTCGCATCTGGGTTAGATGACTTGATGCGATGAACTTCAGCCACGGATGCTCCTTGCCGTCTCGCACGGGCCTCCGCGAAATCTCTGGCCGTGGTAACGGAACCAGTGTTTAGGGCTGGAATCTTGTTAATGTTGTGGTGGCCGGTTTCGTTTCCAGAATTATTAAAGTCGGCGCGGACCTGCCAACCACCTCTACCGTCGCCTGCGCGCCCATGAAAAAGGTCGACATCTTTCATTTTAGACAACACTCCGAGCTGTGTTAGAGTCTCGGCGCCTTTATAAGCCTCAGTCTGCTCGATTGAGCGATCAACTTCGCGTCGCGTCTCAATTGGTGATTGCTCAAATTTTCCCATAACTATCTTTATTTTAGCATTAACGTTTCTCATTTGTTATAATAAGGACACCTAAGGTGCTTTTATGAATCGTCAGAATGTAGAACAATTTGTCGCGCAAGAATTTGGCGTAAAGCCAGACTATTTGTGGGAAGGGGACTTTGTCACTGCCGCATTGCGCCATCCAGATACGAAGAGATGGTTTGGTGTTTTGATGCGCATACCGGCAACGAAGCTTGGTATTAATAATGAGGGTGAGGCAGATATTCTCGATATTAAACTCGATCCAGATTTTATTCTTGAACTACAGAAGAATTTGCCGAAACAATATTTTCCCGCTTATCACATGAATAAAAAGCATTGGACTACGGTTTTGCTCACTGATAAAACTGACCGTAAATTATTGCAGACACTGATTAACGAGAGCTTTCAGACTACAATCTGATAGAATAAAAGTATGTTCGATTTACAGAAACGTCTAGATTTGTTGCGCACGGAATTTCAGACCAGTTGGGAAAAACTTAAACTCGACGAGAAAATGGCTAAAATGGCCGCCCTTGAAGAAGAAGTAGCAGTGCCAGAGATTTGGAATAATCTTGAATACGCTCGTCAAAAAACTACGGAGCTTGCCAATTTACACGAAGAATTAGATCCGTGGCGTCTTTTACAGACTCAAATTGCGGATATTTCTGAGTTAATGGAACTTGGCGACGAAAGTCTATTAGAGGAGTTTTCTGGCCAACTCGATGCGATGGAATCATCGCTGAATAATATGAAAATTGTCCTTCGCTTTACTGGAAAATATGATCACAATGATGCTATTATGCGCATCACGGCTGGCGCCGGCGGTACGGAAGCCATGGATTGGTCTGGTATGCTCGAGCGTATGTATTTGCGTTGGGCTGAGCGTCACAAAGTAAAGGTGCAGATTCTCGACCGGGTTGCTGGCGAAGAGGCTGGCATAAAAACCGTGGTAATGGAGATGACTGGCCACAATGTTTATGGTCAATTGCGCTCTGAGCACGGCACGCATCGCTTAGTGCGTCTAAGTCCGTTTAATGCTGATCATCTACGCCAAACTTCCTTTTCGCTAGTAGAAGTTTTGCCGGTAATTCGCGATGATGCTGAAGTGCAAATTGATCCAAAAGATTTACGTATCGATGTCTATCATTCCGGCGGTCACGGTGGTCAATCGGTAAATACTACGAATTCCGCTGTGCGCATTACACATTTGCCAACGAATACTGTGGTGGCTATTCAGAATGAGCGTAGCCAGTTGCAAAACAAGGAAAAGGCCATGGAAATTTTGCGTGGTAAATTGCAGCAGATGATGCAGGAGCAGAACGCCGAGTCTGTCGATAAATTGCGCGCAGGCGAATCGGCTAGCTGGGGACAGCAAATCCGCAATTATGTATTGCATCCATATAAACTCGTCAAAGATACGCGCACGAAGTACGAAGAAACTGACGCCGACGCTGTACTTGATGGTGCAATTGATAATTTCATTACCGCTTATTTGGACAATTAATTCCGCTTATGTTATGCTAGAAACATGATATTGCTTGATAATGTGTCCAAATATTATCCTGGCGATAAGTTGCCGGCTCTCGACAATGTTTCTTTGCATATCCAGCCAAAGGAATTCGTTTTCTTGGTCGGTAAATCTGGCGCCGGCAAATCTACTTTGATTAAGATGCTTACCCGCGAAGAGAAGCCGACTTCTGGCAAAATTATGGTGGGCGGCATTGATTATGATTATATGAAGCGTCGCCATATTCCGCATCTTCGTCGTCGTCTTGGTGTCGTCTTCCAGGATTTTAAATTATTGCCAAACCGTACAGTTTACGAAAACGTCGCCTTTGCGCTCGAAATTGTAGGCGTATCAAATGCTGAAATTCGCCGTACAGTGCCGAAGGTTCTTGAATTAGTCGGCCTCGCCGACAAAGGTCACAAATTCCCGTCCGAGCTTTCTGGCGGTGAGCGTCAGCGTGTGGCGATTGCGCGTTCGATGGCGCGCCAGCCAAAGATTCTAATCGCCGATGAGCCTACTGGTAACCTCGACCCAGAGACTTCGTGGGGTATCGTGAGTTTGCTTGAAGAAATTAATAATTTCGGCACTACAATCTTGGTTACTACGCATGATGAAAAGATTGTAAACCAGCTCAAGAAGCGCGTGATTACGATTCGCGATGGTAAAGTGATTGGCGATCAGAAGAATGACGGTCATTATGATCTCGATGCTTCGCATACAAAGATCGTAAAACGTCCACTTGCGGCAAGGATTCGTACTGCACCGACTGCCGAACAGATTCGTCGTGCTACTACCTCTCAGCCAGAAGTGAAACCCGTACAAAAAAGTGCGCCAGCGGCCACTCCTCAGCCAAAGCGCGTGCATAAACGTCGTTTTATTAACTAATAATATAATTATATCACAGATAAGCAAAAATGTCAAGTAAGAAGAAACCAAAGATTACGAAAGAGCAGAAGGCCGAGCTAAAAGAGACCGCTCGCGTCAGTAAAGAACGCTTAAATCGCATTACTAAGACGCGTAAGCATCGTTTGCGCACTTCCGCTCGTGTGATGAAGTATGGCACCAAGAGCTTTGTGCGCAATGCCTGGCTTAGTATGGCGGCTATCGCTATTATGGCAGTAACTTTGATTGTTCTATCCGCCACGATTATTGCTACGAGCGCAATGAGCTCGGCTATTAAGGCGGTAGAGTCGCAGGTGGACATGTCAGTCTACATCAAGCAGACCGCCAGTGCCGAGCAGGTTCGCAAGATTACTGAGGCTATGCAGAATCTCGATTCTGTCGTGGAAGTAAAGGCTACTTCGCCAGAAGACGCTAATAACGCTTCCATTAAGAAATTAATCGAAGAAAGTCATATTACGGATGAAGCCTACATCGAGAGCTTATATGAAGCACCAAATAAAATTCCGTGGACGATTAACGTTAAGCTAAAGAATTTAAACGAAACCGGTGAGCTTGAAGATTTTGTCAACCACAGCAGTGTGATGGTGAATATGCTTGATGCGCGTCCGCCGAGCTATTCGTCTAGTCACCGCGAGACGATTGATCGCATTGCGAGCATCATGAACCGCATCGAAATCATCGGTCTTGCTGCCGCTGGCATCTTTGCCTTAATCGCGATTCTCGTAGTCTTCAATACGATTCGCATGGCGATCTTTAACCGCAAGGAAGAAATCTACATGATGCGCCTAGTTGGTGCAAGCCGTTGGTTCATTATTGGTCCATTCATTGTCGAGGCAGCACTTTACGGCGTTGCTGCTGCGGCGGTTGCTGGAGCTATTGTCTATGTTGCCGCATTTGCGCTTCACAATAGTATCGGTTCTGTCCTAGACGAAGCCATCTTCTTTATGCAACATTACTGGTACTTCGCCGTTGGCGCACTCTTGATAGTTGGCATGTTGATTGGTATTATTTCATCATTACTTGCCGCGCGCAAATACCTCAACGCAAAAAACTAACAGAGGAAACTAAAAGATTTGGCTACTTGCCAAATCTTTTTGCTTATGCTATTGTTTAGCTATGAAACTATGGCGTCCAATTAGTATTATCGCTCTCGCCTGTGTTATTCTTTTTTCTACCTGTCTAAGTCTTCCGGCCTCCGCTTTGACTGCCGCCGAGCAGAAGAAGCTCGATGAATTGAATGCTCAGAGCCGCGAATTGGGTAATAAGATTAATGAGCTTCAGGGTCAAGTAAACAATCTCAATGCTAAGGCCGCCGAATTGGCTGCTCAGGCTGCTACTATCGAGAATCAAATTGCCGTTTTGCAAAACCAGCAGGCCAAACTGAAGGCTGAAATTGAGCTCGAACAAGCTGAATATGAGCAGATTCTTCAGGATATCGATGCCGTCCAGAAGCGTATTGACGAAAACTCCGATACGATTGGCTATGTCATTGCGCAATATTATTACAATGATAGTGTTTCGACCATTGAGCGCTTAGCTTCGTCGGAAAATTTCTCTACTTTTGTCGATGAGGAAGTTCGTTTGTCTAGCGTTTCCGATACGTTAGCCGCCATCGTTGAAGAGAATAAGAATCTCAAGAAAGAACTCGAAGTTAAGAAAAAGAACGCTGAGATGATTCTTGAGGACCTAAAAGAGCAGAAGGCTGAATTGGCTGCCACTGAGAAGCAGCAAGCTGAGCTACTTGCGCAGACTCGCAGCAGTCAAGCCGATTATGTCTCGCGTAAGAATGCCGTTGATGCGCAAAAGAAAGCCTTATTAAACGAACAGTATCGCGTCAACCAAGAGGCTGCTAAATTGCTGAATGCACAGATTACCTCTGGTGACCCAAACAAGGGTGGCTATCCATATTCGAAGTATTGCCCAAGCGGTATAGATTCCTTCGTTGATCGCTGGGGTATGTATGTTTGTGAGTGCGTGAGCTACGCGGCTTGGAAAGTCGAACAAAACTACGGCATTACGCTCCGTTGGGGTGGCCGCGGTAACGCTAAGCAGTGGCCGGCCAATGCGCGCGCTGCTAAATATCCTGTCAGTACGGTGCCAAAATATGGCGCAGTCGCAATTCGCATGAGTGGTACTTATGGCCACGCCGCATGGGTAGAATGGACCGATGGCGTTACGGTGAAAGTTTCTCAGTATAACTGGACGCGCGGTGAATTCTCTGTTATGACTGTCAATAAAAGCATGTTTGACTATTACATCTATTTCGGTGGATAAAATCATATCTTTTCAGGTATAAGCACAAGCTTCGTGTTAAAATTAGTCTATGACTAAGCAACGCGAAGAAAATAAATTCAAAAATGAGACGCGTGACCTATATTACAAGAGTCCAGCGTCAGAGAAAAAAGTAAATCTTACTACGACCATTATTGTTAGTGCTATCACGTTGGCATTCGGTCTATTGATTGGTCTTAACTCAAATACCATATTAAATGTTTTTGGCCCATATCTCGGTGGCAAACGTCCCACGACAGTAGATTTCAGTTCTTTGACGGACTTATATAACCAGTTAACTAGCAAATATGATGGTTCAATTTCGCCAGAAAAAGCCATCCAGGAAGCTAAGCGTGGCATGGTAAATGCGGCTGGCGATCCGTACACCTATTATATGACCGCCTCTGAAGCTGAAGAGTTTAATAAAGATTTGAACGGTGATGTTGGCGCCGGCATTGGCGTTGAGATTGGCCAGCGCGATGGTTTAGTGAAAGTTCTACGCACTACGCCAGACAACCCTGCTCGTCGTGCCGGAATTCTTGCTGGTGATATTATCTACAAGGCCGATGGTGAAGATATTTCCGGCCTAAGCGTTGAAGAAGTCGCAAAGAAGCTACGCGGTCAAGCTGGCTCGACAGTCGTATTAACTGTCGTACGCAATAATGAAGAAAAAGAATTTACCCTTACGCGCGAGACAATCAATAACGTCAGTGTGTATACCGAATATAAGGGCGACACTGCTATCCTTACGATTACGCGCTTCGATGAAAATACTGGCGAGCTCGCACGCGAAAAGGCGCAAGAAATCGTAAACAGAGGCTCCAAGAAAGTCATTCTAGACCTCCGCGGCAACGGTGGTGGTTATGTCAGCTCCGCCAAGGAAGTTGCCTCACTCTGGATTAGCGGCGATATTATTATGGAGCAGAAATCTTCGAGCGGTTTCTATAACCAAAAGTATTATGCCGACCGCGATAAAGCTTTGCTTGCAAATATTAAGACCGTTGTATTAGTAAACGGTTCAACTGCCTCCGCCTCCGAGATCGTAGCTGGTGCTTTGAAAGATTACGATAGGGCTACTTTGATTGGTGAGAAGACTTACGGTAAAGGTAGTGTTCAGACGCTTGAAACTTTGTCTGGCGGCGAAGTGCTTCGCGTTACGATCGCTAAGTGGTATACGCCAAAGGGTGTGAATATTAACAAAGAGGGTATTACTCCAGATAAAGAAGTTGAGCGCACCTTTGACCAAATTAATAAAGAAGAAGATCCGCAACTCGATGCGGCGCTAGCGGAATAGTCTGTTATAATAACAGGGAACAATAGGAGGAGAAACATGGAAGAAAATACCGCCCCAGAGACCGGAAAACCTGAATTTGACGTTTTTCAGTGGGCTAACAACGTTGATGAAGTTAAAAACAACGTCTCGGTTGAGCTATTTCTATTCAATAAAAACTACACCCCATACAAGGTGCGCTATAGTGATGCTTTAATGCAGGCAATCAAGAACACCTTTATGCTCGAAGCTGTCGAGTATATCATTAAAGAAGCCGACAAAGGTCTCGAATGTCGTGAATACGAGCTTTCTGATGGTGAAGATAAGGTCATCTATCGCATCGAGCTCGAGAAAGTTGGTCGTGCTGAAACCTTAATCCACCTCATCGAGAATGAATACAAAGACATTGCTTTCTTTACTGATGACGAATACGAATTTAAGCGCATCAAGGGTATCGTGGCAAAGTTTACCTATCCTGGCGACAATGGTCAAGAGACTTTCTATATCGCCAAGAATCTTGCCGCTAGCTCTGCCTTGAAGGGCAAGCTCGGTTGGGAATTGAATGGCGAAAGCTTCGAGCCACTTACGGCCGATGTTGCGATTAAGGTGCCAGAAGGCAACGAAACCGCCATCGTCGATGGCCAAATCGTTATCTTTAATCAATCCAAGTTTGAAAAACTCTTCCAGTATGATTACAAATCTCAGGTTATTTCTGAGCAAAAGGCTAAAGAGCTCGAAGAGGCTTATAGCCTCAGCTTCCCGGAAGGTCTCACCTTGAATGCACTCCTTGAGGACAAGAAGCCACTTATCAAGAAGCTTCAGAGTATCGAAGTTGGCGAGATGAAGCAGGACGAACTGCTTGATTATGCCGACCAAATGCAACTCGAGCTCATGACTGACGATCAGGGCAAAATTATCATCATGGACGAAAAAGATCTTGGCATGTTCGTTAATCTCCTCAGCGAAGATTACTTTGTTTCTCCAGTTAATGGTCGCCGTTATGAAATCAAGAGCAAGAAGCTACTTGATGAGCCGGAAGGTGAACCGCCGCGCGGCCTTGAAGGATAATTATGCTCATTGATTCGCACTGTCATTTGCATGATAAACAGTTTTTTGACCTATCTAAGACTGATGAGGTTTTGGCACATATGCACGGAAACGGGGTCGATAAATGTATCGTGATTGGCACGGACCCGCTCGATTCGGAGGCGGCCTGTGATTTTGCGAATCAGCACGCCGAAGCTTGGTGGACTTTCGGCTATCATCCAAACGATTATGATGGCGATAAAACTAAGCTCGCAGCAGACCTTGAGCGGGCCAAAAAGGTTCTAGACGATAAAAGACTCGTGGCAATCGGCGAAATTGGCTTAGATTACCATTTCGAGGGCTATAATAAGGATTTTCAGCGTCATTTGCTCGAAAATATGCTTCAAATCGCTCAAGATCGTCAGCTTCCAGTCAGTTTTCATATTCGCGATGCTTTCGAGGATTTTTGGCCGATTTACCATAATTTCCATATTCCTACCTCGGTTTTGCATTCATTTTCTGATTCGAAAAAGAATATGAAGCAAGGACTTGAAGAAGGTTTTTATTTCGGCGTAAACGGTCTGGCAACCTTCGCCGACATTGCGCATCCGCCACTCGAGCGAATTGTATTTGAAACTGATGCTCCATTCTTGACACCAAAACCATTTCGTGGTATAATGAATAAGCCAGGTTATATAAGGAATATAGCCGAATGGGCAGCGGATTATTATCAGCAGAATTTAGAGGTGGTGGCTAAAATCACTACTGAGAACGCTGAAAAAATCTTCAAAATCTAAAAAGGGGAGGACATCATGGAAATAATGGAAGACTACGAAAATACAGTCTATCAGATTCCGACTTCGGGTGCTGTCATGGACGCGCAACAGGTTGCGCTCGATGCTAATCCGATTACGCCAGAAACGCCGATCACTATCGCCAAAGCTTTTCCTGCCGTGAACGAGTCCATCCAAGATCGCGCTATCTTCGATGAATTGAGTGCCATCTCCGACGAGGTAATCGCATGTCGAAACTCAATCTTAAACAACATCTATTAGGCCAAGTTCCGCAGCCAAACTATAAAGATCGCCGTAGAGCTGTCGAGAAGAACTTAATTAATGCCGAATCCGCACTCGGCCGTACGCTTTTTGGATATATTCCGGCTGGCGGTTCGCGTGAGTTCTTCTGTTTGAAAAAGAATGTTTGGATTTGGTACGAAAATGGCCTAACGATTCGCTATGAAGTGCGCGAATATGGCGTCTTTAAGAAGGTTGGCGATGGTGGCTATAATAAGGTTACCGGCGAGGAACTTGAACATTTCACCGCAGCAACCAAAGCTTATCTCGAATTGGTTAAAACTCGTATTTACAACAAATAAACTACCGTCCGGAAAAGGCGGTAGTTTTTTGATGCTTATGGTAAAATATAAGCAATAAAGGGAGTTATAAATGGAAGATTCAAATGGCGACGCGCCAGAAAAGAATATTTTTGGCGAATCAGTCAATAAGGCCAATGAGCCGCATGAGGCCAACATTTTTGAGCAAGCCGCTGCGGAGCGGGGCAAAGAGCCAGAAGTGCCGCAAGAAGCAAATATTTTTGAGCAAGCCGCCGCGGAGTCTGAGTTGGAGTCTATCACGACACCAGAATCAGAGCCCGAGCCAGTAGTTGAGTCGACGCCAGAACCGGAGCCAACACCGGAACAAGCACCAGAATCGGAACCTGCTCCAACGCAAGACGCTACTCCGACCGTAGAAGTGCCAGTCGCACAAGCTCTTCCAGCTGAAACTCCTACTCCCAAAAAGAAAAAGAGTAAAAAATGGCTCATCATTCTGATTATCATTTTATTAGTCGCCGCCACTGGCGCTGCCGTATTCTTTATCTTCTTTAATAAAGGGGAAGCTAAGGCTGCCGAGCACGACAAAAAAGAGCCAATACCAGAAGCCTTTACGACGGTCGCAAAACTCAACATGGATTTTGAGGCTGGCCAAATTACGGCAGACGAATACTTCCAACAACTTACTTATTCTGAATATGACTCCAGTAAGCTAGATGAAAAATACGCTCCAGACGAGGCCGCGGTAGCGCCAATTAATAACGTTGATGAGCTGTTGGAATTTTACGAAAAATACGAATCGGAAATTTCCAAGACTTCCATCGAAAACTTTGCTAATCATTATTTCTTGAATGATGTCGCATTATGGACAGATGAAGACGACCCAGTGTCGGCTACCGGTATAGTATTGGCAGACAAGAAGGAGAATTATGCTCACCGTCTTGATAAAGTCATACTTTCAGATAATGGTCACTTCCTGATTTGGTACACCAAGGAAGGTGATGATGCAATCACTGACGCTCAAGCGAAAAATCTTGCTGCAAATTTGGAGAAAAATATCTCTAAATATAGCGAACTAACCGGCAGTCCGTACGAATTCTATCCGATAGACACGGAAGAAGGAGACACCACCTCCGATGCGAGAAAGGTCAACAAGACCCTTAGGGCAAATAATATCGATACGGCATATCTTTTGGGTGCCATGAATGTTTACGTGATGGACACTAAGAGTAAATCTACGCTCGCAAGCTATTATTCGATGACTTGTGATTCCAGTAGCGACTCTGGGTGCGCCGCCTCTACTACGTTCCATAAGCTCATTAACGATTTTGGCCAATTCAATCAATCAATCACGTGGCCGCATATCGTAGTTAATAACTTGGTCTACGAAAAAGATGATGGCGGCGTGTCTGGCGAACAGACTATTAACCATGAGTTATTCCATCATTATCAAAAAATCATCTGTTCTCCGGAAAACAAGAAACGTTACGGCTACTGCCCAGACAATCAGTACGACTACGCAGAAGCATTAGCAAACCTGGCTAGCGCTTTAGTGACTAATAAAAAAGGCGAACTGCTAGGTAACTGGTCGTGGCGCTATGGCGCACGGGCACATGATGGCTTGCGTCATATTACGAACGACTCTGGCGATCATGGCTACGGTCAGTATCCATATTTCTATTCATATCAAAAAATAGTTAATAATGGCTTTGCTACACTCGTGCAGGCACACAAACAATCCGATCCGTATGACTTTATTCAAAAACATACTAGCGCTTCGGATATGCAGAAGGTCATTAATGATGCCGCCTATCGGGCAATTTCTGGTGACTACGATAATCCTTCACTTAAGCAAGATCGCGGAACGGTTACATTCGAAAATGATGGCGATTATAGTCTTGATTTAGATTATGAAATCATGGATGGCGCCACAATGTACTTTACGCTTGGCAAAGATTGGAAACTCGAATTTTCTGGCAAAGATAAAATATCCGCGCTTATTATTAAAAAGAAGGGCGACAAATGGTCAATTGAAGATACTGCAGTTGGTAAGCTAGTAAAGAATAGTGCAGACTATTCAGATTTTGACGAAATCTATCTCGTCGTTACGAATGCCGATTTATTGAATAAGTCGTCCTTTCACCTAAAGTTTGAATTAGCCGATGCGCCTGGCACTCTGACTTTTAATCACAAATATAACAACTACGCCGTCGATCTTACGATGGATATGGAAATGTCCGGCTTTAACGTTCATGCGGTCGGTAAGGGCGTAGTCGATGAGCGTCATCAGCGTGAATATCTCCAGACTAATATGACAACCGTCATGAATATGGAAATTTCGATGATTACGTATTCGGATTTCTACAATGGAATCGATTATGTCTCGAACCCAATTTCTGGTCTTGGCGGCGGTCTTGGCGATATTGTTAGTCTGTTGGGTGGCGGAGAAGAAATGCCGACCTGGACTAAGACTAAAACTGCCAGCCATACACTCGATATAGACTTTGTCGTAAAGCGTATGATGAAGTCTGACGAAGCAAAGAAAGTCGGTGACGGTCATTATAAGCTAAAGATGACAGCCGCCGAGCTTGCAGATTTAATGTCGACCGCTAATAATTCTTCAGAAGATGCAGACTATAAAGTTCTAAACGGCGACGTGGAAGTCGATGTTTATATCGATTCTTATGGCCGCATTAGCAAACTAGACTATGACTTTAGTGGATTAGTCTCCGGCATTGATAAATTTACCTGTTCGATGGTTCTGTCGAAATATAATGAAGCTGGCGACGTGATGATTCCGCCATCAATCAAGGCCAACGCTCAAGAAGCTAAATAACTCGACCTGAACAGCGCGCAGTGCTAAAATAATGATTATGCTTAAATGCCTGCGCGCTTTGCGTACTAATGAAAATATTTTGATTGCCGCTGACGTATTGCTCAGTAGTAAATCCTCATTCATGAACGTCTTTTTGATGGCTTTCATGATTAATATTTCCGCCGCCAGCTCGCCGGTGAACTTTATTGTTTATTGTATCGTGCGCTATTCGTTGATGGCGTTGTTTGCAATTATTCTAATTCCACTTTTCAAGAAACACACGCTTGCGTCTTGGCGCATAAGCATGATGTTTTCGATTTTTGAAATTCTAGCTGTAGTATTGCTCGATTCGCAAGCCTTTTATTTTCCATATGTGCTCGCGATTTTCTCTGCGGCAGAATCATCCTTATATTGGCGACCAAAAATGTATTTCGACGTTACGGAAGTTTCAGATTCGCGTCGTCTGTATTTTAAAGGTCGCGCAACTATCTTTACTGAAGTTATTAAAATCGTCATGCCGGTTGTTCTTGGCATTGTGATCGGGAATGCTGGATATACGCGTGCTGCTTTTATTATTCTCGGTATTTCGTTGGCGCAATTGTTGCTTTCATTATGTTTTCGTCCGACCGCCAAGCATCAAAATACAAAAGTGCATGCGCCGCTCAAAGTTTACGAAAAAGTCATGGCGCACGAATCCCTGCGGAAGATTTATTTATTGCAATTTGTTCGCGGTTTTGTGATTTCAAGCTCGGCTCTATTGGTGATTGCGCAGATTAATTTATATCGCAGTACGAACTCAGATTTAGATCTCGGTATCTTTACTTCATTGTCTGCGATTATTGCTATTGTGGCGGTATTGTTATATCGTCGCATTAAAAATGCTTCACGCCAAAAAGCATTTCTATGTTTCTTTGTGCCAGCAATTATCCTATTACCAGTTGCCTTAATTATTGCTCCGCACCACACGGTGCTTTCGGTTACGCTGTATGTGTTTATGCAAAGTATTGCTGGTGGATTATTTGATGGCACGATTACTCAGACCCGCCTGCAGGGTATTATTAGTACGCACTTAAAGGACGACTCGTATCGTATCGAAATTGAATGCTCGGGCGAAGTAGCCCTCACGATTGGACGCGTACTTGGCTTGACGATATTATTGTTCCTAATTCTAATGGGACTCGAAGAATATATGATATGGCTGGCTTTAATTGAGTCTTTCTTCATCGTGGCATGGCTAGAGATGGCTCTTCCAAAGAAACACCATTATAACTGATATAATATATACATGATTTATTTAGACCATGCCGCGGCCACGCCGCTTTCCGATAAAGCGCGCAATGCAATGGAGCCGTATTTTAGTGATTTCTTTTTTAATCCTTCGGCAGCTTATTTGCCGGCCGTAGATGTGCGTCATCGCTACGAAGAAGCTAAGGATCAAATCGCGCACGTAATCGGCGCGAAGGGCGCCGATCTCGTGATGACCTCTGGCGCAACCGAATCGATTAATCTCGCCTTTTCTTTAATTCCTAGCGGTTCCGATGCGGAGGTTTTGATTTCGGCCGTTGAGCATGCGTCGGTACTTGAGAATGCGAAGCGCGCGGGGAACTATCAAACAATCAAAGTTGATGAAAATGGTCGCGTTGACCTGGCGGATTTTGAAGCGAAGTTGTCGCCAAAAACGCAATTTGTTTCGGTTTGCTTAGTCTGCTCTGAGCTTGGTACAATTCAGCCAATTTCGGATTTATCGCACATTATTAACGCCGAACGCGAACGTCGTGCATTTGCTGGCGAGAAGACGCCATTATATTTCCACTGCGATGCTTCGCAGGGGCTTGGCCTGATGGAAGTAAAAGTTGCTCGTCTCGGTGTTGATTTGTTAACTTTGAATGCCGCCAAAATTTACGGCCCGAAGGGTATTGGTGCGCTATATGTTGGCCATAATGTTCGTCTTCAGCCATTAACTGTTGGTGGCGGTCAGGAAATGGGACTGCGTAGTGGCACGGAAAATGTTCCAGCCACGATGGCCTTCGCAACGGCGATTACGGAAGCGGAGAAACATATTAATTCCGAGCGCAAACGTCTGAGTGATTTGAAGCGTGAATTGCGCAAACGGCTTGAAGATTTGCCGAATATTATGTTCCTTGGTAAAGACAAGGTACAATTGCCGAGCTTCTTGCCAATTTCCTTACCTGGACTCGATGCGGAACGCTTGATTTTCGCGCTTGAAGATCGGAATGTCTATGTTTCAACTGGCGCTGCTTGTTCTGCTAGTAAAGGCATTAAATCGCCCACGCTAGTTGCAATTGGTCTAGACGATAAAGCGATTGCTGGTTCACTACGTCTATCGATGGGTAAATTGACAAACGCTGAGCAAATTGATGAGTTCAGCAAAATTCTCCACGAAGTCGTGGAGAATGAAATGCGTCGTTTAGCTCATTAATTACCAACGTTTATCGTGAGTGTTGGCGCCACCCGAGGCTTTCTTGCCGAGTCCGTATTGTAAATTTCGGATACTATCGGACGAATTCTGCATATTGCGCATGGCTTCAAGGTCATCCTGGGAGATTTCTGAACTATCAAAATCTCCAGTATTTTGGCTTTCTTCTTCGTTATTCATTTGTTGGACCGCGCGACGGCGTTTACTATTGATACGTTCTTGTGACTCCTCGGCTTTTTCGTCACCTCCTCCACTCTCGCCATCTTTTGAAGCGCAGCTGTTTTCGTACAGAACGGATTCAGCGCGGTTATAGAGCACTAATGCATCATCGTACAACTTTCGTTGCGCGGCGCGATCGGCTTGCATTTCGATACTGAACGACAAATTAACATAAATCTTACATAGTTCGGCTTTTGGCGGATTCTCGCGCAGACTTGCACGGAAATCTTCCTCAGCTTCGTCATACTCAGAAATATTCAATTCGGCCGTACCGCGGTTGTAGTATGCGATGTAAGGCTGAATCATATTACCGAAGAGCTGCATTGATGAAATTGAAGTAGGAGTATCGTAATTACGATTGTCGTATGAAAGTTTATAAACGATATTATAGAAACCTGTACGCAAGAAGAAAACACCTATAAGCAAAACGAGGATAATAGGAATAATCGCGTACTTCAATAGCTTCTTTCGGCGACGAAGACGAACTTTATCTTGGTCAATGATTTGCGGATCAAGATTCAGCATTATTTTTCTCTCCTTTCGAGCAGTAAGCGATTAAATACAGCGTAGAAGTCCCAGATGATTGCAGCAAGTAATAGTAGGGCAATAATCCAGTAGATTTCCGTGTATGATTCTACTAAGTTGGAGCCAGTTAACTTTTCATCCTTGCTTAATTCGTCTGCAAAGTTGGACGGCATATCGCCAAAGGTGCGGTTGTTGTAGCTTATTCCGATCGAATTCGCGACGCTCTTTAAAGTAGCTTCGTCGATTCTGGAATAGTGACGCGTACCAGAGTAACCCAAACCTTCCGTAATGAAGCTATCCTCGATAATTTTGCCAGTTCCACTCTGAATTCGTTCGAGTGGGGCGCCATTTTTTGTACCATAGCCAAATACGTAGCCGCTCGAAACATTCTTCTTTAGATTCGTGGTAGCTGATGAGCTAGACGTATTGGTAATCTCACCATCACTAAACAGGAACAGAATATTTTTACGATCTGGGAATTCTTTCGAATAACTCGACATTGTTTCGCTTACCAAATTGAGTAAGTTCGAAATGCTAGTACCTTGGCTGTAGGTTTCGTCTTTTGGAGTTAAGGCATTTGCATACGAAATTAACGTATCAGAATTCGTAGACAGCGGCATGGCGACATAGGTTGCGATATCCTGCATAATAATTGAATATTGCGAACCAGGGAATTGGCGCGCGATAGTTTTAATATCGTCTCGCACTTTTTCGAAACGGCGCGTTTCGCCATTATCGCAGTCTTTCGCAATCATGCTATTCGTTGCGTCAACGGCGAAGTAGATGTTGAAATTGCTAAGTTGCGATTCGCCTTCGCCGCCGCGTATGACTGGCCTTAATGCGATAAGTAGGACCAAAATCAGGATTCCGATTCGACGGAAATTGTCGATTTTGCGATATTTCTTCGTAATGATGCAATAAACCAGAAGTGCACCAATTAGAACCGCGAATACTATCGCTAACCAAATTGGAATTAATGGCAGTAATCTCATAAGCGCAACCTCCAAATTACTACGAGATAAACAGTAATCATCACGAAAGCGACGAGTATGGCAATACCTGGCGAATCGGTTTTGATATATTTCTCAGCGCCTTCCAAGAGGGCGGATTGCTGTTCCATAATTTGATCAATAATATGATTTACGTCGGTATTCTTTGAGCTGGCCGCGTAGTATGAACCGCCGGTAAGCGCAACTGCTTCCATATATTCTTTGTCCGTGCCAGATACTGCTACACCGTCATAGACATGGCTATAGTCGGCCGGATTAATGCCATAGATAGTGATACCGTAACGCTTGGCGTATTTGGCGGCCTGTATGATGTTTACTGGTTGCGTATATGACGCATAGTTGTCCGTGAATAAGATAATCGAGCGCGAACGTTCTGTGTCGTCAAGGTGGTCGAATGAGTTAACGCAACCTACTAAGCCGGGGCCAATCAAGGATGAACCCAAGGAATATGTATGGGAGGCACTGAGATATATGGATTGATTATCCTTAATCGACTCTAATAGCTGATCGATTACTTTATAGTCATTACTGAGCGGGGAAACCGTAATCGGCACGCCGTCGAATGCTACAATTCCAAAACGTTCACCTTTCATCTCGGAAACTACATGTTGTAAGCGAGAAAGCATGTCGCCAATAGTGTCATTGGTTGAGCCGCTTACGTCGAGGCAGAGCATAATATCGCGGTTGTCGTATTCGGTACTAATCGAATCCGTCGAAACTGGACGTGAAGCGACGACGACGGTAGAAGCGATGGCGCCAAATAGGAATATGGCAGCTAAAATGATTAACATTAAGTAGCGCTTCTTTGCTTTCTTGTATTCAGGCAAGTTGCGAATTGCACTTGTGTGCGCAATCATCGTTTCGTTGCGTTTGCTCTTGCGGTGGTAATGTTTTGAGCGATGAATTGCGAGCGAATACAGAACGATCAAAGTAATAGCGATTACTGGAGCTACGAATAACCAAGGATAAAGTATCATTGCTTCCTCACTAACTCACGGGCCATTTCCGCGGCTTCTTTGACGCTACCTTTTTCAAGCGTATTAAACTCGTCTGGATAATAATGCTCAATCAAATCAACCAAATCTTGCTTAAAGGAATTCTTTAAGTCGGTCAAAGTCATAATATCGGCATGAAAACCGAGGCCTTCGGCGTAGAATAGACGTACTATTAAGCTGAAATGTTGATGCGCAACGGATGCTTTAATCATATGGTTTTCGTAATTGCGTTCAGCCTGATCGATCAAGCCAAGATATTTAGTTTTAAGCTCGTTCAAATCGACGGTTTTTGGTGCCTCAATTTTGAGCGTACTGAGCGAGCGAATCTTTTTCTTGCGCGTAATGA
The DNA here is from genome assembly GCA_947306745.1 of uncultured Candidatus Saccharibacteria bacterium. Lineage (GTDB taxonomy): Bacteria > Patescibacteriota > Saccharimonadia > Saccharimonadales > Saccharimonadaceae > UBA2834. Next base: position 13,574 of record CAMZHH010000003.1, on the reverse strand, counting down.
AGAAAATCAATACGAATGCACTAATCGCCAGCAAAATGAAGGCCATACCAACCACCGTCCAAACGATGCTGTAATAAAATGGACCATAAAAACTACTACCTTCGGACATGGCGTTGCTCCTCTAACATTTGGAAAATACGTGGAATAGCGTTATCTGTACTATCGACCGAACAGCTTACAATACCGAAGCGACGCAGACCTTTTGCAATCAGCTCCTTTTGATTGGAGCGGAATTGCGTTTCGGCAGCGGCAATCTTCTTATTTGTGCGGAAATAATGCGGCAAACGCACATCGCCGTCGATATCGTTCACGATTTGCTCAGAGATGATGTTGTTTGTCATTGGCGAATCTTCAACCATAATATACATTTGTTCGTGGCGTGCATTTAAGCGACGGATGAGTTCGCGGTTCGCTGTTGCAGCGCTACTTGGATCAGTGATTACGATTACAAACATGCGCTCACGGAAAGATTTCGAGATGTAGGTTAATAGGGAATTAATGTCACTCGTGCCGGCTTCGATATCGATAGATTTAGCATACTTGTCGAGGAAGTTTTCAATATAAGCAGTATCTTCCTTCATGGAATAGCGCTTGTTGCCTTCCTTATTGCCATAAACCATACCGACCAAATCCCCGTGACGTTGGGCAATATAAGCAATTACGCCAGCACAAAATGCTGCGATTTCGCCCTTGGTTTCGCCACTCGGTGCTAAGGCTGCCATAGAGCGACCATTGTCTGCTACTACGAGAATGTTATGTTTACGAATTGCGACATAACGACGAATCATAATATTTCTCGAACGAGCGGTTGCTTTCCAGTCGATATCCTTAACATCGTCACCGTAGGTGTATTCGCGCAAATCATCAAAATCCATGCTACGTCCTTTAAAGACGGAGCCGTAATTGCCGGCGAGGACATTTCGCGAGCGACGCTGCGAATAGATGTCCATCTTCTTCCGCACTTTTACGAGATAACTTGGCATACTAGTTCTTTTATTTTCCTACTTTATCGTTTTGAACCCTATGGTGTTTGAATCTTATTAAAGATAGCGTCAATAATGGCTTCGGAGTGAACTTCGTCGGCCGCGGCTTCGAAGTTGAGGATGATGCGGTGGCGTAAGGCGGCATAGCGGAGGCGTTTGACGTCGTCTGGCGTGACGTAGGTGCGACCTTCAATCAAAGCGATTGCCTGGGCGACTTGCATTAAGGCAATAGCGCCACGTGGGCTGACGCCGTATTCAACGTAACGAGCGAGGGAGGCATCGATTAACTCGCGTGGGTTACGTGAAGCGGTGATGATATTTACGATGTAATTCTTGATTGAGTCATCAACGGCGATGCGCTTGCAGAGGCCCTGAAGTTTCTTGACGTCTTCAATAGAGACCTTTTGTTCGTCCTCCAATTTATTCGTAGTAGCACCGCTGAGGGTGTAATTCAAAATTTGTAATTCTTCGTTGCGGTTTGGATAGCCGACAATCTCCTTCAAAAGGAAGCGGTCGAGCTGAGCTTCTGGCAATTCGTAAGTACCTTCCTGCTCGATTGGGTTTTGAGTTGCGAGCACGACAAATGGTTCTGGCATTTTGTACATCACACCACCAACGGAAACTTGATGTTCCTGCATAGCCTCAAGCATAGCACTCTGAGTCTTGGCGCTAGAACGGTTAATCTCATCGAGAAGTACAAAGTTGGCATGGACTGGGCCAATCTTAGTTTCGAAGGAGTTGGTGTTGTAGTTGAAGATCTGTGTACCAATAATATCGCTTGGCAATAAGTCTGGCGTACATTGAATGCGACTAAACGAACCATTAGCTGCTTCGGCAATCGTCTTTGCGGCTAAAGTTTTTGCAAGGCCTGGTACGGATTCGAGCAAAACGTGACCACCAGCGATTAGGGCAACCATCATACATAGGCGCAATTCGTCCTGGCCAACAACTTTAGTAGCGTAAGCTTTGGAAATACGGGTAATGACGGCTTTTGCTCCTTCGAGCTCTGCATCCGTCAGATTGTTAGGGTTTTTATTAGTTTGGTCCATTTGGTACTCCTTTTATGCCCAATACAGGCTGATATTATTTGCCATACTTATTTTTTGTTCCTCACTATACGTATCTGGCTGATCAAAATAGTGATCGTCGTCAAAGAAAGTATTCGGTAAGATATCCATATAAGTGCAGCCGTCAGTCTCGATGTTGAATTTATCGGAAATAGGCGCTGTAATATTGCCACAGGTACCAGTCACCTTGGCTGGCGAGTAGGCCTTGAGCATATTTAGCGCGATTTGAATCTGGAAAGAAGTCATCAAGACATCGGCAAACAGTAAAATGTTGCGATTATTAAAAGCGCGCATGTCGAAATTCGGATTCGGATCGGGTTCAGCGTTAATCTTCGAGAACGCCTCGCGCTTGCGCTCTTCAATCACGCTCATGAAGTCGGAATTAATATATTCATATTCACTTTGCGAAATGTCTGGATTTAAGACGAATTCACCCTTGTTCGTGATGGCGCCAAGATTACGCGTGATGTCGAATGGGTCGGCGATTTCGGAATACTGCAATATATAAATATATGCGTGTAAATGTGCTGCCAGTTCTATACATGACAAGAGGGAACTTTTCTTGAGGCAGAAAATAATCGAATCAGTATCCTTATACTGAGTCAGCTTAACTGCGAGCTGATCGCCCAAAGCCTGTCGATTAGGATAGAACATCCCACCTCCGTCAAAATTAGTACTGTATTTATTTTAGCATAAACGCTTCAAAAAAATCTTTTGTTTTTAGCTCGAAATATTTTGCAAAACGCTTATGCTTTCAGATTAGCAACCATTAGTGTTATGATTAAACTAATGGTTAAGAGAGGTAAAAGAATCGAATATATCGACGTGGCCCGTGCGCTCGGTATGATAGCGATCATTATCGGGCATGTTGGATTTAGCACTTGGCCGGTCGTCGTGCGAATTATGTTTTCCTTCCATTTGCCGATATTTTTCATTGTTAGCGGTTTGCTGGCACGCAAATATCCATGGCGCGAACTTATTAAGAAACGTCTTAAGTCGCTAATAGTGCCATATTTAATTACTAGCGCCGTTATTATTGCTTTAGTTTTCGTCCTGCGTCATACGGGTGCTAATTTCTGGGGCGCTCCTGTACACTCGACGTGGTCGTGGGTTTTAAGCGCATTATACGGAAGCGGATATAACTACGAATTTGGCATTCAGCCGATTGGTGCAATTTGGTTTTTGTTGGCGATGTTCTTCGCGTCGCTATTTTTGAATTTAATTATCGATAAAAAGTATCGTTTCATATATGCTGGCCTTGCTATGCTGGCCGCATATATGATTGCGCCACATTTTTGGGCACCATGGAGTATTTTGTCGGCAATTGCGGGTACGTTCTATATGCTAATCGGCGTCAAAATGAAAGAGATTGGACTAAATCGATTAATGAAATGGCCGATCGTCTTAGGTTCGTTCATTGTGTGGTTTTGCGTGCTCTTGATTAGTATTAAAACATCCGACTATTTCTCAATGGTTCGATTGAGTTTCTCGATATTACCGCTTGACATTGTCGCCGCCATCGCTGGGTCGTTCTGCGTTTTGGTGGTAGCGAAACTGATCGAAAAATATCTCCGACCAGTAGCTAATGTACTCAAGCCGTTTGGCGAGTATTCGCTTATCGTGTTGTGCGTACATTTAATCGATTTATGTTTTATAGATTGGCATGCGATTATTCGTTTTCTGGGTTTCAATTTTGGCATTAATGGTCTAAGCGTGTTGCGTCTCGTTGGTCAGTTCATTTGGTGTATCTGTTGGGTTCTTATCTTTCGGGTGGTTAGAAATCGTCAAAAAGTCCGTGCCGCTTTCGCCGTCAAAGAAAAATAGCTCAACGCGCTAGAGATGCCGTTTAATAGCGTGAGTAGCCTTTTGATGTTATGATATTAATAATGAAAGTTTTCTTAGGCATGTCTGGTGGCGTTGATTCGGCCGTCTCGGCTTATCTTTTGCAGCAACAAGGCTACGAAGTTGTCGGCGTCTACATGAAGAACTGGAGCAAAAATCTCCCAGGCATGAAATGCCCATGGGCGGAAGATCTCGCCGATGCGAAACGTGTGGCGGTTAAACTAGGTATCGATTTTCGCGTGTTTGATTTTGAGCTGGAATATAAGCAGAAAGTAGTCGATTATATGCTTGCCGAATATCAAAAGGGCAATACACCGAACCCTGACATTATGTGCAACCAGGAGATTAAGTTTAAGTTGTTCGCCGATACCGCCTTTGAGCAGGGGGCGGACATGATTGCCACTGGCCACTATGCTAAGACGAACGGTCGCGCGTTGCTGAAAGCTAAAGACGAGAACAAAGATCAGACTTATTTTCTTTATCGCATCACCGAAGACGTCATTGAAAAGACAATTTTCCCAGTTGGCGATATGCTCAAGCCCGAGGTAAAAGCCTTAGCGGCCGAAATTGGCCTAAGTGTGGCGCATAAAGCTGAGTCGATGGGTGTTTGCTTTGTGGGTGAAGCGAACATGAAAGACTTTTTGGCGGAATTTATCGAGACTAAGCCGGGCAAAATTGTCGAACTCGAAACTGGCGCAGAAATAGGCGTGCATGACGGCGCAATTTTCTATACGCTTGGTCAGCGCCACGGGCTTAACCTTAAAGCTGGCTTGCCTTATTATGTCGTCAAAAAAGACATGGACGCTAATATTGTCTATGTCTCACAGAATCTTAATTCGCTCAAACTTTGGACGAACACTATTAAACTCAAAGATGTTATTTTGCGCCACGGCGATGATGGGCGCCATATTCAGGCGCGCATTCGCCACCGCGCACCGCTCGTAGAGGCGGATTATCAGGATGGCGTGCTAACCTTCACTGAAGAACAAAAGTCGCTTACGCCTGGTCAGTCGGTCGTCTTTTATCGCGGCGACGTCTGTCTTGGTGGCGGCATTATCGAAGCCTAGAAAATGCCGCCCCGGAGGGGCGGCGTAAAGAGAAGAAGGTGATTGGTATTACTGCTTATATTTGGCGAGCCAGTTTTTGATGGCTTTTGCAGTAGAAGTTTTGCCTTGACGCAAGTAGCTAACGGCAATCTTGCCGCTCTTGCGGAAGCAGGTTACGGTTGCGTTGAAGCGATACTTGCCATTTTCGAAGGTGACCACTTGTTTAGCTTTTTTGTTCTTGTAGGAACTCTTAAAGCTCGTCTTCCAGCCTCTCTTCGTCGCGTATTCCGAAAGCTTGGTAGCGTAAATTGCTGCCTGATCTTTCAGAGCATTGCGTTTATCGGTGCCGACGGCGCATTTCTTGAGCGTCTTTTTGATGTTAGTAAGCGAGTAGGTAGTTCCACCAACCGCATAACTATTGCTGATGCGTCCAGAAGACATCGCCGTGGTCTGAGTAACAGTCATGCTCCATTTACTGTTTTTCAGCTTAATGGAGGTTACAATTTTGCGCGCCGTCTCGGAAGCGGTTTTCTGTTCGGAATTCCATCCGTAATAGGCGCCAGCGTTTACCAGGGCATTGGTATACTCGGTTGAGCGCTGTTTAAGCGGGCTACTAGTGGTGGCAAAGGCCGGAGTGACAAACATGCAGCAGGACAGAATAATGGTCATCAGTGCTGCAAAGATACGTGTGGTTTTCTTCATAATCAACCACTCCTTCCTATTAAGGTGCCAAGAGGGTTTTGCGTGCTACCCTCTGAAACAATGAGGTAGTGTAGTCTCTAAAATGACTACAATTATCATTATAGCACACTTCGACAAAAAAGTCAAGCATAAAGAGAAAACTGGCAATCTTCTAACGCTATCATCAGGGGCGAAAATATTGTACAATATAACAATGAATGCAAGTGAAGTACGTCAAAAATACCTCGACTTTATGAAGTCGAAGGGCCACGTGGTGATTGAGCCAGCACCACTCGTGCTCGAAAATGATCCGACGACATTATTTACTGGCTCCGGTATGCAACCGTTATTGCCATATTTGCTTGGTCAACCGCACAAAGAGGGCCAGCGCCTTACCGACTCGCAACCATGTTTGCGTTTGCAGGATATCGACGACGTGGGCGACCCGCGCCATACTACCGTCTTTGAGATGCTTGGCAACTGGTCGCTTGGCGATTACTTCAAAGAAGAGCAGATTCGCAACTTCTTTACCTTCCTGACCAAAGAAGTTGGCCTCGATCCGACTAAAATCTACGTTACCTGTTTTATCGGCAGCGAAAAATACGGTATCCCACGCGATGATGAGGCTGCTAAGATTTGGCAGCAAGTCTTTGCCGAGGTTGGCATTAAAGCTGATATTGCCGAAATTGACACCGCCGAGAACGGCGACAAGCGCGGTATTAAGGGTGATGAGCGCATCTTCTTCTATAACGATAAAGAAAACTGGTGGTCTCGTGGTGGCGGCATTGAAACTACGCCAATTGGCGACCCATGCGGTCCAGATTCCGAAGTCTTCTATGACTTTGGCGAAGAGCACCAGGACGAAGAGAAGTATGGCAAGGCTCATCCAGCTTCCGATGGCGCCCGTTTCATGGAAATCGGCAACCAAGTCTTTATGCAATATCGCCGCCTCGAAGATGGCAGCTTCGAAGAACTCGAGCACAAGAACGTCGACTTCGGCGCCGGCCTCGAGCGTATTACCGCTGCCTCGATGGACTCTTATGACGTCTTCCAAATTTCCTTGCTTAAACCAATCGTAGATAAATTGGTTTCTCTTTCCGGCAAAAAATACGAATCTAACACCGCTGAAATGCGCGTGATTGCTGACCATTTGCGTGGCGCATATCTCTTGTCTGCGCAGGGCTTAAAGCCATCTAATAAACAACAAGGTTATGCGCTTCGCCGCTTGATCCGTCGTGCAATTTTGAAGGCGCTCAACCTCGGCATCGAGCAAGATTTCCTCGCTGAAGTTTTGCCATTGATTGCTGATAATTATAAAGATTTACCAGATAGCATTTTGACTACTCGCGAGCAGGTACTTGATGTACTCAGTCACGAAGAGCAAGCCTTCCGCAAGACGCTTCGTCGCGGTATGAAAGAGCTCGCTCGCTTCCAGAAAGATGGTCTTACTGGCAACGAACTCTTTATGCTTCAGGATACCTATGGCTTCCCACTCGAGCTCTCTGTCGAGGAAGCTTATCGCCAGGATATTCCACTCAGCGAGAATTGGCGCCAAGAATTCGATGCTGCGCTCGAAGAGCAACGCAATCGTTCTAAGACGGCTAGCAAGGGTATGTTTAAGGGCGGCCTCGAGGACCATGGCGAACAAACCACGAAATATCACACTGCTACACACTTACTTTTGGCGGCTTTGCAGAAGCTAATTGATCCAGAAATCGGTCAGCAGGGTTCAAATATCACCGCCGAACGTCTCCGCTTCGACTTCAACCTCGACCGTAAGCTTACTCCAGAAGAGAAGCAACAAATCGAAGACCAGGTCAACGAATGGATTCAGGCCGACCTCAAGGTGGTTCACGATGAATACGATAAGGCCTACGCGCGCGATACTCTAAAGGCGCATGGTCAGTTCTGGGATAAATATCCAGAGAAACTCACTGTCTATACAATCGGCGATTTCGATAATCCAGTCTCGCGCGAAGTTTGTGGCGGTCCACACGTTGAACATACTGGCGTAATTGGTCATTTCAAGATCAAAAAAGAAGAGTCTAGCTCAGCTGGTGTTCGTCGTATTAAAGCAATCGTGGAGTAATACCTTATGCAACAAGATTTCTACCGCATCCGCCCAGCCACTGTGGCTGACGCGCTTGCGATGGCGCAAGTTAAGCAAATCACCTGGGAGGCAACCTATCGCGGCATCTATCCAGATGCGAAATTAGATAATTACAGCATCCCAGAGAACGTGCAAAAATTCGAAAAAATCATCAACGCGCCAGACGTAGATGTCTGGGTGGCCGAGTGTAATCATGAAGGGCATTTATATGTCTGTGGTTACATGAGTTGCGGTACGCCACGTTATCCGTTCTCGCGCTACGATCAGGAGATCGGTTTGCTGTATATCTTGCCACAACATCAAGGCAAAGGCCTCGGTCGCCAACTCTTCGAGAAGGCACGCGAGATTATTAAGTTGCATGGCTATGATGAATTCTTTGTTTCTTGTAATAAATACAATCTTCCAGCTCAGCAATTTTACCTCGCTATGGGTGGCGTATTAGTTCAAACCGATCCAGACAACAACGACCGCTCCATTCCGCAGGTGAAGTTTGTGTATATGATAGATGATTAAGCTTGCAAAAGTGCTATAATATACTTAATCATGAGCTTTTTATCGCGTCGCAAAAATACCCCAGAAGAACCAGCAAAGAAGCCGAAGGCTAAAGATCCGGACGATTATTTGCTAGCTCTCGATATTGGTACCGAATTCGTAAAAGCCCTCATTGCCAAGAAGGGCAAAGGCACGATGAAGATTGTCGGCGTCGGTAAGGCACACGAGGCTCCGACCAATATGTATGCCGGTGCAATTTCAGACATCTCCGGCGTTGCTAAAACTTGCGAAGAAGCTCTCGTTAAGGCCGAGGAAATGGCCGGCGTGCGCGCGCAGGAAGTGGTCGTTGGCATTGCTGGTGAGCTGATTAAGGGAAATACGACCTCAGTTAAATTCCGTCGTGCCGATGCCTCTAAGCCGATTAACGACGAGGAAATGCACAAGATTATCAAACAGGTGCAGAAGAAAGCTGGCGAACGCGCGCGTCGCGAGGTTGCCGAAGAAACGAATAATCCAGATGTTGAAGTCCGTTTAATTAATTCCGCTCTCGTTTCGCTCCGCATTGACGGTTATAAGGTTACAAATCCGATTGGTTTTAAGGGCAAGGAAGTGGTCGTCCAAATCTATACCGCTTTTGCGCCACTCGTGCATATTTCTGCCATTGAACGCGTTTGCGACGAGTTGCAACTCGACCTTGTAACGGTGGCCGTAGAGCCATTTGCAGTTTGCCGCGCCTGCTTGGGCGACGATATTGAATCGAGCTTCTCCGGCATCGTGATGGACATTGGTGGTGGCACGACGGATATTGCCGTGGTGGACGACGGCGGTGTCGATGGTACAAAGATGTTTAGCATCGGCGGCCGTAGCTTTACGCATCAGATTTCCGAGCGTCTCGGCCTCAGCCTAGAGGATGCCGAAAAGCTTAAATTGCTTGCCGATAATCCAAGTATGAAGCCGGAAATCCGCAAGAAATTCGACCAGGCCATCGAGCGCAACCTTGAAGTCTGGCAATCTGGCGTCGAACTTGCGCTCGAAGAATTTGATAATCTTGAAGCTCTGCCGGGCCAGATTCTGCTCTGTGGTGGTGGCGCAAGCTTGTCGGCCATTCCAGAAATTCTCGCAACGGGCGACTGGTATAAAGATTTGCCTTTTGTGCGCCGTCCAATCATTAGCTTGATTGAGCCAGAAGAAATTGCTGGCATCGATAATGCGACAGATCGTGAGCTTGATCATACCTTTGTGACTGCTATGGGACTACTCCGTGTTGGTATGGATACACTCGTGGGCACTGATAGTAATACGGGTATTAAAGCAAAATTGGCCCGCTTCTTAAAGAATTAGGCCATATCTTATAATTATAGCACAAAACACGCAAAAAGTCAATCTTAAGCTTTTTGCACCTCTGTAAATTCACCCTCCGGCAGGCCGGACAATTCATAAACGCCGAACTTAATGCGATGTAGGGCGACAACTTTATAGCCCAACGCGTCAAAAGTACGACGAATCTGACGATTGCGACCTTCGCTCATTGTGACTTGCCACTGGCGACGGTTGTTATCGGATAGACGCGCCAAGCCGAGCTGGCTGCGGCCGTCTGGCAAATCGACGCCGAAATCTGAAATCATTTGCTGGTGTAACGGCTCCAATTCACGATCAATCTCGACTTCATAAACTTTTGTCTTAACGAATTTCGGATGCGTCATCTGGAAAGCGAAGTCGCCATCGTTAGTCAGCAAAATTAACCCAGAAGAATCCCGGTCTAGGCGTCCAACATTCTTGAGACTCTGGTATTTCTCTGGTAACAATTCAAAAATCGTTGGCGTGTCGCCCTGACGCTTGCGACTACACACATAGCCAACCGGTTTATTTAAAGCGAGATAAATTAATTTCTGTTCTGCGACATTTTTGCCACTAATCGTAACCTTATCGCCGTCTTCGACGCGCTGGCCAATCTCAGCCTTCGTGCCATTAATCATGACTTTGCCTTGCTGAATCAACAAATCAGCCTCGCGCCGCGAGACTCCAAAATTCGTCGCAATATATTTATTTAAGCGTGTCATCCTTCGCCGTCAATCGTCATTTCTGGTTCGGTTGGGCCCATACCGTCACCTTCGGCCATAGCTTCGTTCGCGGCTTGCAATACGGTTACACTCGCATCTTCTTCGCCGTCCTCTTCTTCATCGCCGTTGGAGTAGCTAATATTTGGGTTCATATTGTCAGTATTGCTGAGTACGTCCTTCAGAGCATCTGGCAAATCTGCATCGTCATCCGTAACCTCTTCTTCTTGTTGCTTTACAACAGGGCGCTCCATCTGACTGGCCGCAATAGTCATTTCATCGTCTTTCAATTCGTCAAACATGCGTGCGGCCATCGAGTTTTTATCGCCACCTAAAGCATCCATATCTGCGCTCAAATCTTCCTCGAGCTCAGTAATATAGGCAGGCTTGATTGACTCAACAACCTCATCTTCATCGTAGTCGCTGCGCACCTTGGTGGCTTTGACGACCTGTGCAATCATCTCTGGAGACATATTTGCGACAGGGTTACTCTTCTTAGCCGGTGCGGCTGGCTTTGGTGCTGGTGGAGTATTTTCCGGGACGCTCTGCGCAACTGGCTGCGTCGCCTGAGGAGAAGCTTGCTGAGGGCTATTTGGCGACGGTTGTGTGGCCACTTGTTGCGGGCCTTGCTTCGGTGGCGTTGGCATAGCATTGCCTTGCACGGCGGCAGATAAGGTCATTGGGGGACCCATGCGTACTGGTTGTGGTGCTTGAGGCGGCATTTGTTGTGGCATTGGCATCGGCTGTGGCCCACCTTGTTGTGGTTCCTCAACCGGTTCACCGAGTAATTTGGCAAAGCGTCGCTCGTTTGCGAGGCGTCTTTCCTCGATTTCGCCACGGTCTTGAATTGGCGCAATTACGCGCTCGCCGCCAGTACTTTTGCGACCAGCTTGCATTTGTTGTGGATTTACCGGCATTTGAGGAACAGCCCCTGCAGCCGGCTGCATGGTTGCAACTGCCGAATTAGCGGCAGGGGCTTGATTAAAATTTGCAGGATTCATTCCTCCAGGTTGTGCCGGCGGTGTTTGGGCCGGGTCTGGAATTACTTGCTGTGGCCCACCTTGTTGTGGTTCCTCAACCGGTTCACCGAGTAATTCGGCAAAGCGTCGCTCGTTTGCGAGGCGTCTTTCCTCGATTTCGCCACGGTCTTGAATTGGCGCAATTACGCGCTCGCCGCCAGTACTTTTGCGACCAGCTTGCATTTGTTGTGGATTTACCGGCATTTGAGGAACAGCCCCTGCAGCCGGCTGCATGGTTGCAACTGCCGAATTAGCGGCAGGGGCTTGATTAAAATTTGCAGGATTCATTCCTCCAGGCTGTGTTGGCGGCGTTTGTGCCGAGTCTGGGATCACTTGCTGCGGCGCTCTTGGCATCTGCTGATTTACGTCAGGCGCTGGCGTGGTAGAATTCTGCGGCGCAATCGTCGTTTCGGCGGTTGTCGGCGCATCGATATTCACTGGCGCAGTCTGTTCGGCGGCGGCAGCTTCTTTTGCGGCCTGTTCGACTGCTGGCATTACAGCAGCGGTACTCATACTCGTATGCGCACTGGCGTTTGGCTGGTCGCCTAGAATTTCATGAACAGTGTTTACGACGTCCTCAATACCAACCTGCGACTTTACCAAGTAGCGGTCAGCACCTAAGGCCTCGCCGCGAAGACGTTGGTCTTCACTGGAAAGCGCCGTCATCATGATTACTTTAATATCTTTGGTTTCAGGCTGAGATCGCAGAATGTCTAGCATATCGAAACCAGAAATCTTTGGCATCATCACATCAGAGATGATGAGGTCTGGTTTTTCCTGCGCAGCCAAAGCGAGTGCCTCTTCGCCATCGCCGGCAGATACAATATTGTAGCCCTCAGCGACCAACCTAATGCTGTAAATTTCTCGCAAGGACTTATCGTCCTCGACTAACATTATTTTGATCATACTGCTTATGATTTTACCGCATTTCGCGCCAAAAATCTATAAACTAGTGCATCTTTTCTTGGGCTTCTTGATTCTCGATTAAGAACTTTTGTTGCTCGTAAGCTTCTTTCGAAATGCGTGGCAAAAGCACGATAAAACGCGAACCCTTGTTTGGCTCTGATTCGGCCCAAATGCGACCATTCATCATCTCAACGCGTTGCTTAACTAAATAGAGACCCAGACCAGTACCGCCAATTTCGCGCGTATCGCGGTTATCGACGCGATAAAACTTTTGGAACACATGCGACAATTCCTCGCGCGCGATACCGATGCCGGTATCCTGGATAATAATTTGCACGTTGTAATTATCAGCCTTAACGTTAACCGTCACCCAACCGGATGGCGTATATTTAACGGCGTTCTCGATTAAGTTATTAATAATCTCACTTAAGAAATCTTCATCAACGCTTGCGTAAATCAGCTGTTCTAGGCGATGGCCGCCACCGAGCTGCTGGTCGACCGAGCCACTGCCGAACTGGTATCCTAGACCTTTGTCTGTAATGCGTGGAATTTGTCCATCGGCGATTTTCTTTACAAGCTTTACGATTTCAACCGGACGCATGACTGGCTGAATTTTACCGTCGTCGAGCTTAGTTGTATCAAGCAAATCTTGGAATAGGCGCCCTAAATGCTTTGATGCATCATGGGCTTTTTCGAGGTAACCCATTGCGCGCTCGTCAACAGTCGCCGTGGCTGGATTCATTGCGAGACCTAGATATCCTTCAATACTGGCTACTGGGGTGCGCATTTCGTGGCTAGCCGTAGAGATAAATTCGTTGCGTTCATGCTCCTCGCGGAGTTCGCGGTCAATATCACGGAAGGTGACGATAATGTTTGGATTATCGCCTTGGCTCGGCGTAGTAATAATCGAGACTGGCGTGTTTTTATTACTATCAGCAGCTACCATGTCTAGATCGCGTGTTTCTTTGTATTCTTTCTGCTTAATCGCCATATTGATTGGGTTGCGAGCTGCGCTAATGCGATTGCCGGTCTTGTCGAGCAGAGTAATCACGGCATCGTGGCTAACGTGTAGCAACTCGTCCGCATCGCGGCCAATCATTTTACAAGCTGCTGGATTAACTAGTTGAATATTACCTTTTTGGTCAACAATCATCACGCCTTCGTTGATGGACTCGAGTACGATCTCGTTCAAGCTATGGCGTTCAGATTCAACATCGGTGGAAGTAGTAATCGTCGCTGGCGTAGTGGCGGCTTCTTCTTTCACTGGTTCTTTCTTACTAAATAAGCCCATTTATTTCATTTTAGCACAAGCTCTTTTCTAGTTTGCGCTTATTTTTGAACTTTTATATAATTAGCTTATGAATAAAGACG
>CAMZHH010000002.1 GCA_947306745.1 uncultured Candidatus Saccharibacteria bacterium | reverse complement strand
TTTAAGCACCAAAAAGCCCCAGGTAAGGGTGGGCATCACCTGGGGCTATTTGGCCCTACAACACACCTCCTAAGGCATCCGGAGAACTCCGGAAGCGTGACCCACCTCACACATGGGGTCCGCCGGTTATAGGGATTGCTAGCTTTAGAAAAGATCTTTCTAAGTGGAGGTAATACTTTTCACTTCGATAATGTAGAAGAAATATCGAAGGCCGAAAGGGTTTCTAAAGCACGCAACAATTGCTAAAATGGATTTAGCAATGTTCTAGGTTATTTAGGTGCGGTTTTTTGACCCTTGCGGATCAAAACTGTGTTTATAATAGCACACATTTGATTTTTAGTCAATACTTTTTGCACACTTTTTTAGAAAGACAATAGCAAAAACGCCCATTTTCGGGCGATTTTTTAAGGTTTAACAGGGGTCATACCGCTTATTGTTATTTTTGTAAAAAGTGTTATAAAAGTGGCTAAAATTTAATATTTTGCCACAAAATCTGCTACGTTCATAAGGACAGATGGGAGATTTTCGTGTTCTTGTTCGGTAAAACGAGTCAATACGAAGTCGACATCGCCGATGCGGTGGCGGAGCTCGTCGTTACCAGTGCCAAGGCGGAGGCGCGGAAAATCTTCCGTACCAAAATGCGCGATGGCGGACTTGAGGCCGTTATTGCCGCCAGCGCTGCCCCGTTCGCGGAAGCGTACCTGGCCGAACGGCAAATTAAAATCATCACAAATTAAGAGGAAATCTTGTGGTGTGAGTTTATAGAAATCCATAATAGCGCGCAGACTGACGCCGACATCGTTATAGAAAGTCTGAGCTTTAACTAAAAGTAGATCGTGCTCTTCGTCCTTGGCGATGATGGCGTTAAATTTGGACTTCTCTTGCCAGTTGAGTTTGTGGATCTTGGCATAAAAATCCAGCGCCAAAAAACCAAAATTGTGACGCGTAAAATTATACTTATGGCCTGGGTTGCCAAATCCAACAATTACCTTCATGCTATAAATTTTACCATGAAAAAGGCCGGCCAAATGGGGCCAGCCTTCTTCTTTGTAGGTTTGATTGTGTACGTGGCGCAAACGGGAGGATACTATCCAATCAAAAAATACGAACTGAAACTCGGCAAACAGGATACCTCGTATCAAGACATATATTTTGCATAGGTCTAAATCTATGAAGTCGAATCGGATCACAGATGAAGAAAAGTATTCCAAGAGTTGCGCTATTATTTACAGTTAGCGAGGCCAAGAACGAGCGATAATCTGAGCGCCGGGGCGCTTGATTTCGTTCTCGCCATCAAAGCGAATGACTGCAACATGCGGATCGTTACCTAAATAGCGAACGGCTCTAGCCAGCGGATTGCCGTGCCAGCCAAAGGGATTGCTAATCTGACTCGGATCGCCGCAGAGGGCGAGCTTGGTGCCAGAATCGCAACGTTCGATATAGGCTTTAATTTGAGAAAGTGAGTTGAACTGCGCTTCATCGCAGATGAAAAACGTATTCCAGAAACTGCGTCCATTAATTTCGCCAGGCGGACAAATCTCGATCTGGTTCATGATGGACTGAGCACGGAAGCTTAAATCGCGTTCGGTCGGAAGAATACCACCCTCCATCTTGTCGCGTTTTAAGCGTAAGTAGGCGCGAATGTTGTCCATATAAGCAAACAGTTTGCTAGCCAGCTTGGCGCGCTCGTCGCCAGGTACGGCTGCCATTTTGTCGCCCAGCATGCGGTCGGGCGGACAAATCATGATGCTCTGATATGGATAATCATCACCGTTGACCTGCTTTGCAAAGACGGCGTTGTCGTCGTTGCGCGGCTGATTCTTGCGGTTGCGTTTGCCGTTGCTACGTGGTAATTCTTCGGCCGGTATGTTGGTAAATTTCGTATTTGCAAGTCCAGTCTGCGCCAAGGCAGCAGAGATGGCTGCAAAAGTTTTACCGGAGCCGGCATTTCCGTAAAGAATAACTACACTGATTTCGTCGGCGGGCGCCATTAATGCTTCAAATGCCATAGCCTGCAATTCGCCAATCGGAGAGATACCCTGCAACTGGCGATAGTAGCTCAACGGCACGATGCATTCTTTCGCTGCATCATACCTTCCGATGTGGTTAAAGGTATTAGTTTTACCAAACAGAATGAATTCGTGCGGGCGCAGTGGCTCGGCATCGGGCAGAAGCTCCTGAAACTTATAGAGCGGCATCTTCTTGCTCTTTTGCCATGCATAGATTGCTTCCTCATCGCGGATGCGACGGTAGCCAATATACGGGGTCGGCGAGAACACATTAATCTCCAAATGAGGACGGTCCTGAGCGGACACGAGCATCATCGGATCATTAGTCAAAATGATGACCTTTTTAATGCCTTTCTGCTTCCTCCAGTATTCGGCTAATGCGATCGTTTCCTTAATATGCTCGCCAGCGATGGCTTTGCCTTCATAAGGATGATCTTGGTAGTCGAAAATGACATGCAAATTGCCGATTTCATATTCCTCGGCGCCGTCATTCTGGGTCTTCTTGCCATTTCGGATCAGGTTGTAGAGCAAAAAGCTGAGCTCATTGGCAGAAATACCACGGTCAGATCCTTCGTCTCTCATCTTGTGCAGACTCTTCTGATAGATGCGCGAGATAATCAGGTGGCGCTCCGGAAGGTCAGCATCGGGATCGAAAAACTCCGGGAAGTTCAGGGCTGCATTCAAATCCACTGCATAGTGTATGTCGGGGTCGAATGAGAAGCCGGTATTAGGATTTTGCATAGAAATCCCTCCTTTTCTTCAATGCATTCCTACAAAGATGGGAACGTACTACAACAACAGGGGCCCAAATGAGAGGCCTCTCTATTGTTATAGCAAGTTTAACACATTAATCTCTGTTACGGAATGAAAAGAAGATCGGAGTACCCGTGAAGTCAAAGGCTTCGCGTAGGTGGCGTTCGAGGTAGCGCTTGTAGCTCCAGTGCAGGAGGCTAAGGTTACTACCGTAGACGACGAACCACGGTGGGCAGGTATCAGTTTGAACCATGTAACGAAGTTTAGGGTGGGTATTTTTCAACCCGGCCGGTGGATGAGAGTTGACGGCGTCCATCAGAAGTTTATTAAGGTCGGAAGTCTTGAGTTCGGCATGACGAGCGCGGTCAATTTGCTGAGCGAGTTCAAAAATCTTGGTGACGTTTTTACCGGTCACGCTGGAAGTCATCACGACTGGTGCGAATGGTACGAAGTTGAAATCATATTCAAGGTTGTCGAGAATCTCATCGGAATCTTTATGCTCGAGGTCGGTCTTAGTAATGACGAGAATAATTCCCTTGCCAGCTTTCACGATTTCACCGGCGAGACTTTGGTCAAGTTTGGAGTGTGGCTCGGTAGCATCGACGAGTAAGCAACAAACATCAGCCTCTTCGATGGCGGCGAGGCTACGGAGAGCGCTGAATTTCTCAATACCTACTTCGCGCTTGCCTGGCTTGCGAAGGCCGGCGGTGTCGAGTAATTCGATGGTTTGGCCTTTGTATTTGAGCTCGGTGCGGTTGACGTCGCGTGTGGTGCCGGCGAGATTGGCGACGACTGCTTGCTGCTTTTGAGCGAGTGAGTTAAAGAGTGAGCTCTTCCCTACGTTCGGGCGACCAATTAGAGCGATTTTGAGTGCGTCGGATTTTTCTTCGGTTTTATGCGTATCGAAACCGAGGTTCTTAAGTTCATAAAGAATCTTGCCGCGGAGATCGTTAAGATTGAGGCCAGTAGTAGCAGAAACGCGGAGGCGATCTTGGATGCCGAGGCTGTAGAATTCGGTCTCTGGCAAAGCTTCGCCGAGGTCGGATTTATTAAGTAAGAGTATAACTGGCTTGCCGCTCTTGAGAGCTTTCTTAGCAATTAGCTTATCGTCGTGGTTTGGATATTTGGTCGCATCCATGGCAATCAAAATCATGTCGGCAGAATTTACGGCGTCATCGATTTGGTCTTGGATGTGTGCCTCGAAATCGTCTTCAGCGTCCTTTAAACCGGCAGTGTCGATTAGGATATATTGCCCTTCAACTTTGCCGACGACATTATCGCGAGTAGTACCTGCTTCGCGCGCAACAATAGCCTGCGACTTGCGAACAAGGCGGTTAAAGAGGCTAGATTTGCCGGCATTGGTCTGACCAATGATTGCTACTACAGGTAATTTCATACTGTATATTTTACCAGTCTTGACAAAAAATGTAAAGTGTGCTATTATAAAAATATATACATTACTTCAAAAAATCTCCCCGGCTAGGGGAGACTTTTTGTGGTTTACGCGTATTTCTTGTATACGTGACGCAAACGCCAGCGGCGGAAGAAGCAGAAAATGGCGATATAAACTAATACGCCGCCGATGCCAGCGATGGTATCGAGGAAGACATCGCCAACTTGGCCACTACGACCGACGACGGTGATTTGATGTACTTCGTCGATGGCGGCATAAACAGCCGTGAGGATGATCGGATAGATGATTTGTGAATGACTTGGAAAGACGGATGGATTGAGGCCTTTAACGAAGCTAGTGATGGAGTAGCTAATTGCGCCAAAGAGGAAAATATGAGCCAACTTGCGTGCGAAAGCATTTGATAGGCCGAGCATCGAGGCCCACCATAAAGAGTCTGCCTCGGAGTGTGAGCCGTCCGTTGCGGACAAAGCCCAGCTTAGGCAAATAAAGAAGATTGGAAAAATGATACGCCAGTAGCGCTTAATGTAATACATATTGTGATTAACTCCATCCTTTTGCCGTGATTATACACCATATCTTATCTGTTTGCAAAAGACGTGGCTTTCTGTTAGAATAAGTGCAAGTGGTCCCGTCGTCTAGTGGTCCAGGACGTCTGGTTCTCATCCAGAAAATCGTGGGTTCGACTCCCACCGGGATCACCACATTGAAGTTAAAAGCCGACATCTCGGCATTTTTTGTTGCCGTTGCTCGATGAGAAATCGCGCAAGGCATCAAGAAAATACCAATCTGCCGGCTTTTATTCTTCAATGCATGACAAATCCCCGGCGTGACAACCGGGGATTCTTCTTATGAAAGGTACAAATGTGATTTTTGAGCTGAATAGCTCGATGAGAAGTTAGAGAGAAGATTAAAACAGGTGGAACGATGCGAAAATTGGTGCAAGCGTGTTTGCGACGGTAGACATCAACTTAATTGCGATGTCGAGCGCTACGCCAACCACGTCTTTTCGAGTGTCGCCCACCGTGTCGCCCACGACAGTAGCTTTGTGTGCAGCAGAGCCTTTACCGTGACCCTCAAGCTGACCGGATTCGACGAACTTCTTCGCGTTGTCGAAAGCGCCGCCAGAGTTGCCCATAAAGACAGCACGCGGAATAGCTACGATAGTGGCACCTACCAGGATGCCGCCAACAAATTCGGCGCCAAACAGAATGCCTCCAATGGCAGGAATGAAAAGCATTAATAATGACGGTGCAAGCATTTTGTGTAATGCCTGACGCGCGGCCATATCAATGCATCTGTTGTAATCTGGTTTTGTGGTGCCCTCGAGGACGCCCGGAATAGACAACTGACGATCTCCCTCTTCTGCCATCAGATGGGCAGACTCGATGGTATGATCGGTCAGTAGAGCGGAAAAATACTCAATAATTGCGCCGCCTAAGATAGCTCCTGCGACTACGATGAAGTTAGCGATATTCAAATCCGGTGTTCCGGACGAATAGCTGCCCACGTAGGCGAAGATAAGCGAAACGGTGGCGAACGCGGCGGAACCGATGGCGAAGCCTTTACCGATAGCAGCCGTGGTGTTGCCAACAGCGTCTAGTTTATCGGTAATCTTACGCACGTCGGCCGGAAGGTGACAACTTTCTGCAATGCCGCCTGCATTGTCGGCGACAGGCCCGAAAGCGTCAATCGATACGGTAGTACCCACAAATGAAAGCATACCCAAAGCCGCAACGGCGATACCGTAGATGCCGCAAGTGATTCCCGAGAGAATCAATGCTAAGCAAATCGTGCCAATCGGCAGAAGGCATGAACGTGAACCAATTGCGTCACCCTTAGTGACTACAAAAGCCTCACCTTCAGTGGCCATTTGGGCGAGTTTCTTGACCGGATTAAACTCGGTTCCAGTGTAGTATTCAGTAATCTTGCCGATAGCAACACCGCTGACAATACCAAGGACACTGGCTACCCAAGGAGAAATCCAGCCCAGGCGGAAACTATCATAGACCTCGATATTGCCAAACATCAACCTGGATGCCAGCAATCCGACGACGATGATGAATCCGGCCGAGATGTAGGTAGACATATCGAGCTCATGAGATGGATTATCGCTCGGCTTGTGGCGCAAGGCGTAACCGATACCGATAATACTGCCGAGCAGACCTGCTCCGGCCAGGATAATCGGGAAAATACTCGTAGCATTGAATAGCGCCACGGGAGTATTTTCGGTCGCAATCGATGCACTGATGAGCAGACAGGCGACGACGGTTGCCACAAAGCTCTCGAGTAGGTCGGAGCAGTTTCCGGCAATGTCGTTGACGTTATCCCCGATAAAATCAGCAATCGTATTTGGCATACGGCTGTCGTCTTCGGGCATATCGTGTCTGATTTTGGCGACGATGTCGGCAGAGATGTCGGCGGCTTTTGTGTAGTTACCGCCAGCGATTCTGTTAAACATCGCCACGAGTGAACAGCCCAACGAATAGGTAGTCAATCTCATGATGCTGGGGTTGCAAGTGAACGAAGCGATGAGTCCGCCTCCAGTTTGACCGAGCTTAACGCCTCCAGTGATTGCCAGGATGCCAATTAAGCCCATCAATCCAAACGCGGGTACGCTCAGCCCACTAATGCTGCCGCCACGCAACGCTGTCTGATTGGTTTTACCCAAGGACTTCGTGACGCGCGCGGTATTGGTGGTGCGGACGTTGGCGTAAGTGGCGCTACGCATGCCAATGATACATGCGGCGCTGCTCATACAGGCGCCAACTATGAAAGAAATGCCGCTCGACTTCTCAATGAAGCACGAGAAGATAGCGGCGACGATGATAATGACGGGAACGATGATCTTGTACTCGGCACGCATGAAAGTACGCGCGCCAGAGCGGATAATTCCTGCGATTTCGACCATCTCTTCCGTTCCCTCGTCCATGCGACGCAACTTGAAATAGTTATGCGCAACATAAACGAGCGCGACAAGGGTGATAAGGAATACCAAAAAATACACCATAGACATAACCTCCTCTTAAGGTGCAAGGGTTTACAGAGGGCATGAATAGATTTGCCCTCACCCAAAAAAATCACATACCCCTCCCTTCGGTGGTATGCGATTTGCATTATAGTCTTTTTTATGCGAATTTCAAGAGGTGGCGCGGTATAAGGCTACTTGAAAATGCTCTTGAATAGCTTGTCGCCTGCTTTGGAACCGGCTTTACCAATAATATTACCAATGAAGCGGTCGCCGTATTTTTCAAGTTTCTTCTCAACTTTTTGCTTTTTCTTCTCTTCTTCGGCCTGTTTCTTGGCGGCAAGCTTTTCTTGTTCGCGTTGCAAGGCGAGTTTTTGCTTCTCTTCGAGCGCTAATTCTTTTTGATGCTCTTTCTCGATGCGTGCTTCTTCTTTAGCCTTCGCGGCGGCTTCCTTCTCCTCAACTTTGCGCTGCTCTTCTGCGGCGGCAGCGGCGGCTTTTTCTTCGTTGTGCTTAGTAATTTTTTCGTGGGCGGATTCGTTGTCGACGGCTTCGTCATACTTACCGCAGAGTGGGCTATTATTAATAACTTTCATGCGAACCATATCATTGATGGCGCCCATATAGCTTTGTGGTGGCAAAATCGTAGCACGTTCGACGATTTCTGGCGCGCCCTTCTCGTCTTGGAAGGAGATGAGTGCTTCGCCGGTGCCGAGTTCGGAAATGGCAGTTTCGGTATCGAAAGCTTTATTAACGCGGAAGGCGCCAGCGGCGGCCTTGACGACCTTTTGCTCGCTTGGCGTATAAGCACGAAGTGCATGTTGGACGCGGTTGCCAAGTTGTGCGAGAATCTCATCTGGCGCATCGGTTGGGTTTTGAGATACGAAGTAAAGACCGATGCCGCGAGAACGAATCAGTTTTACGACTTGAATGATGCGTTTTAGGCGATAGCTTGGCATGCCGTTGAAGAGTAAGTGTGCCTCATCAAAGAAGAAAATCATCTTTGGCTTATCGAGATCGCCAACTTCTGGCGAGCTGGCGAATAAAGTATTAAGCAACCAGAGCAAGAAAGATGCGTAAAGGTCTGGACTCTGGAAAAGCTCGACGGCGTGCAGAATGTTAATTACGCCACGACCGTCACTTTCGGTGGCGAAGAAATCTTTAATATCGAGAGCTGGTTCGCCAAAGAAATGGTTGGCGCCCTGCTTTTCGAGCGCGAGAAGGCTGCGTTGGATTACACCAATACTTTGAGTAGTAATGTTGCCGTATTTGGTGATGTATTTATCTTTGTTTTCTGCGACGTACTGTAAAGTTGAGCGAAGATCGGCGAGATTGATTAATTGGAGCCCTTCATCTTTAGCCACTTCAAAGACGATATCGAGGTTGCCTTCCTGAGCTTCGGAGAGGCCAAGCATCATTGATAAAATGTCTGGGCCGACGCTTTCAATAGTAGCGCGGATTGGATGGCCATTTTGGCCGTAGAGGTCCCAGAAACGAACTGGGAATTGTTTGCAGTCGAAACCTTCAAGGCCGAGTTTATCTACGCGTTTTTGAATATTCTCATTTAAATCACCTGGCAAGGCAGTGCCAGCAAGGTCGCCCTTAACGTCGGCCATAAAGACTGGTACGCCAGCTTCAGAGAAGCTTTCGGCCATAACTTTAAGGGTAATAGTTTTGCCAGAACCGCTAGCGCCCGTAATGAGTCCGTGGCGGTTTGCCATATTTGGTAGAATGCAAAGTTCTTTGCCTTCGGCAGATTTGCCAATCAAGATTTTTTCGTTAGTATACATATAAATCCTTCTCGCTTTATTGTCTCTATTGTATCATCAAAAAACCGCCAGATAAAACTGGCGGTTGCTAAGCTTATTTTTGGCTTTCAGGTGATGAATATGGATTATCAGCGACCATGGCATCGATAATGACTTCACGCTGATCGTCGTTCAGCGTATCGTCGAGATTTTCGAAGACTGGCGTCGCTTGAGCTTCTGGATTGGCCTCAGCTGTATTTCCGGCTGTCTGTGCAGCTTCGGAGTTTTCGGCGGCTTGTTGCTGCGTTTCTTTAGCCATTTCTTCGGCTTCGTTTTGGGCTTGTTCGACATTATTGCGAGTGGTTTCAATTTGCTCTTGGGCGGCTTCTGCCATCGCGGTAGCCTCAGCGGCTGTACTCTTCAAACGCTGAGAGATTTCTTCAGTGCTAGCATCTTGAGCGGCGATGATGCCGGCAGATGTAAGTGCATCGATGGTTTCGGCTGCACGCTGAGCTTCTGCGACATGCTCTTCTGCCTCGGTGTCGCCTAATGCAATACCTTCCGATGCGGCTTGAGCTTCATCGGTTACAAGCATAGCTTGTGCAGTAAGCGATTCGGCAACGTTTTTGATCTCTTGGTCTTCTTGTTCTTGAGCGGTACGTTCGTCGGTATCTTGGAAGTCTGAATTAGCATGCATGATAGCTTCTTCGGTTTGCGGGCGAAGTAAGTCGGCAGCCTGACGTACGGCGCCGTCGGCATAATTTGCATTAATGCTTTGTTGCTGATCGGCAATACTGATACTTGCAGTACCCTTATCCCATTCGCTACCAAAGGAGTCAGTAATGGCATTGTCTGGCTTTTCGCTATCCTCGGTCGGAGAGATGCCGGCTAAATCTTCGTCACCTTGCGCTTCAGCTTGAACTTGCTGGAGTTGTGGCTCAGTTTCTGGAATTGTTGGGTCATCTTCGTCAGTCTCAGTTAAGTCTTCGAAGCCTGGGTTGTAATATGGGTTCTGAATTTCGCCATTTTCGCCATGCTCGAGAGTTTCGCCTGGCATTGGAGTTGATGTAAAGCCTGCAATCATGTCTTTCCTTTCTATTTAGTAAAGCTTACGCCACCAGTGCCACTTGGATACATCGTAATCCAGACTTGGCCACGGTTTAGTTTAATTTCTTCATTATTATTGTCGTAGAATTTTAACGGGTCAGTAACGGAGTTGCGAACCCATTTACCTACAGTATAGGTGCCGTCTTGGAAAACGTAGACTTCGTTTGAGCCGGTCGTAACGTAGTCTTTATATTTCGGTTCGGAACTACGTGCAATTGCATTAACTTTCATGGCGACGACTACGGTCGGTGCGATTTGGGTTTGCGTACCGTTGGCGTTGAGGTTCATATGTGCACCGCCGGTCATATGGCTACGCAGGTAGCGGTTGTTTGCCTCGTCGTAGACGTAAACTGGATTGTAATAGTTGCTCGAGACGCTGATTTTAATTGTGCGAGCATCAATTTCAGCTACTGGCGTGCGATAGTCTGGCTGAATACGCGTAAAGCCGGTGAAAGTAGAGTTTGTAAAACCACTTGAATAGTTAAATTTGTCGATGTAATCAAAGCTAGTGTAGACGTTATGTGGTGCATAGCGTCGTGGCATGGATGGCAAAGCATTGCGATGGCTGTTGTTATTTGAGCGGAAGACATATTTGCCTTCATGCCAACCGCCGTCGAAGTTGCGGTAGCCCGCTGTCTTGAGCGTATTGATGGCATTGGTAGCACCACCGACGTGCAGGTAGCTACATTGATACTGTCTGGAAGCCTCAACGAAAGTTTGACGGGCACTACGAATTGGTCCGACTAATGCTGGTTTTGCTTCCTGATAGACGGCCATAAAGCGCGTAATACCGCCTTCAGCGATAGCCTCGTAAACAACACCAGCTTCAGTAAGGCCGGATTGTGGACGGGCGTCTGTGCTATTTTCGATCATAACGCAGGTCGTGCCAGCTGTTGCGATGTCTTTGTTGGTGGTTTCAAGACCGGTCAATGGTGAATAATAGATCTCGTCAGCTTTAGCTTCGGTGAATTCAACTTTTCCAGAGATGGCTTCTTTAAGATTTGGCATGAATAGGTAAAGTGCGCCCAATACTACAACAGCAACTAAAATGATGGCTAAGACAATCTTTCCGATAGTCTTTTTGATGGTTGCCTTCTGCTTCTCTTTTGCGGCTTCTTTCTTGTGTTTTGCTTTGACGGATTTTTTTACCGGAACGTCAACTTCCTTGACCTTATCCTCTTCGTCATTAATGAAGGCGCTAATATCTTCGTCGACGTCCTCATTATTAAGCTCCTCTTTTGGAGTTTTGTTTTCTTTAGCGTATTCGCTATCTTTATATAAGTTTACAAGCGTCTCGTCGGCTTCGCCCTTTTTCTTGTGGACGTATATTTTGCTGCCACGATACGACTTTTTCATGCCATCCATGTCTAAATTATACCATAAGCAAAAAGCCACCTCAAATTACAGAGGTGGCTTGCTTTGGTTGTGCTTAGTCGCGGGCGAAAGCGGTTACGACTGCGTTCATGCGGGCAAGGCTAGTATTTTTGCCGAGCACGGCGAGCGTGTCATGTAAAGCTGGGCTAAATGGCGCGAAGCTGACGCTGAGGCGAATGAGGCCAAAGAGCGTCATTGGTTTCTGCTCGGTTTCGACAAGTAGCTCATTGAGCGCAGCCTGGAGCTTTTCAGCGGTCCAATCTTCTACATCGGTAAGTTTGGCGACAGACTTGCGGAGCAAATCGCAGACTTCATGCTCGGAGAGCTTCTTGAGCGCCTTGTTGGAAGTAATCATATCCATGTCGACTTTTGGATCTTCAAAGAAGTAGGTTGTCATAGTCTTAAGGTCACCGAGTGTCTTGAGGCGATCGTAAATAATGCTAAAAATTTTGAATTTATAATCGTCGTCATAGTCAGCGGCAACTTCTGGCCAAAAATCTTTACTGCGTTCGTAGAGCGCCTTGGCGTCTTCGGCAAATAGACGGCGAATCCATTGACCGTTAATCCAGAGTAACTTTTGCTCGTCATAGCGGGCGCCAGCGCGCTGAATGCGGCTGAGATCGAATTTTTCAATAAGTTCTTCTTTGCTATAGATTTCCTGTTCGGTGCCATCATTCCAACCGAGGCAGGCGAGGAAGTTAAGCATAGCTTCTGGCAAGATGCCGTCCTGACGGTAATCGTTGGCGGACTTAGCGCCGTCGCGCTTCCCTAGCTTTTTATTGCCGCTTGGCGCGAGAATGTGTGGCAAATGGACAAACTTCGGGCGCTCGAGACCAAACGCTTCGTAGAGCTCGAGGTAGTTGCCCATGCTTGGGAGATATTCCTGGCCACGCATGACGTGCGTGATACCCATCGTAGCATCATCAACAATGTGAGCGAAGTTATAGGTTGGCAAACCGTCAGCCTTAATAAGAATGATGTCATCCTGGGTTTCTGGTCCGAGGTGAAGGTCGCCGTATACCTCATCGTGATAGTTGTAGGCTTTTGGCTGACTCTTTAGGCGGAGCGGTAGTCCAACTTCCCATTCTGGAGTTTTGTCTGGGCGGTAGTTGCGATAAAGGAAAGCCTGCTTATTTTTGTTGGCCTCTTCGCGATATTTAGCAACCGTTTCGGATGGAGTTGGGTCGGCGTAAGCGCGACCGGCTGCGATAAGTTTCTTGGCCCATTCGTAGTAAATTTCTTTACGCTGAGTCTGGTAATATGGACCATGTTCGCCGCCTTTATCTGGGCCTTCGTCCCAATCGAGGCCGAGCCAAATCAAAGTGTCTTTAATTAAATCCGTAGCACCTTCAACATAGCGTGCTTGATCAGTATCTTCGATGCGCAAGATAAAAGTACCTTCTTCGCCCTGCTGTTTGGCGACTAAGTATGGATAGATTGCCGAGCGTACGTTTCCAACGTGAATATAGCCGGTCGGCGACGGCGCAAAACGAGTAACTGCTTTCATGACAATTATTATATAATATATTTCCCCTGTTAGCTAGCGAAAAGCCAGTGCGTTGATGCTTATGCTTGACTTTTCGGTAAAAGTATGCTATAATGAAAAGGTATTAGTCGTCATCTTCTTCTTCAGAGTCGTCGTCCGACTCTTTTTCTTTTTCCTTCTGGTGGTCTTTTTCGATATATTCGGCAAATATCGGATCAGCGAGTAATGTTTTTACTGCTTCTAGTGATTCGGCGTGCGGATTAAAACCGTTTTCGACGTTTTTCTCGTAACCGCTGCGAGCAAATTTTAATAGACGATAGGCTTCTTTGATGTCGGTATGACCAATGCCATCTGGCATTAAAGCTCTTGCAACAGCAAAACAGAGACTCGGATTATTTTCGTATTGGTCGCTGTCCCAACGTGGAATTTGACGAATTGCTCGATCGTAATAATAAAACGCTAATTCATCGTCTTTTTCGACATATTTACCCTTTTCGTAGATATCGCCAAGTTTATAAGTGGCTTCTTCTAATTGCCCATCTTGCTCGGATCTGACGTCGGCTAGTTTAAAGTAGGCGATAGCAAGCTCTGGGTTTGCTTCACAATGGCGGCCATACAAGTAGCAATATCCGAGGTTGCTTGCGGCTCTATTACTGCCCATCGCGGCGGCTAAGTGATAGTATTCAGCTGCGTCTTGATAGCTCTCTTCGACGTATAATTTGGCGCCTTTGTTTAAAAAGTATATCTCGTCTTGCTTCTCAAGGGCGACCATGTCGGTTGGTGTTAGTTTCATCTTCCCTCCTTTTGTGTTCTTACAACGTGGCTTAAATTTGCAATCTAATTTGATTCGTTGATTTTCGCATAAACGATTGTGTCATAATAACGGTCGCCAAGTAATTGATCTTCGCGATGGCGCGCCTCTTTGGTAAAGTTGAGACGTTCGGCGACGGCGACGGAAGCGTTATTCTCTGGCGCGGCTTTAATGACTACGCGGTGCATATTGAGTTTATTGAAACAATAATCAGTAAGCTTGGCGACTGAGCGCGTCATGATGCCTTTGCCGGTAAAATTTTGGTCTAGCCAGTAGCCTAGGTCGCAGTGGTGGTCGTCTTCGGCGATGTCATGTATATCAATCGAGCCGGCTAGTTCGCCACGGTAATAGACGTCGTAACCGAATTGTTTGCCGGCGTCAAAAGCACGAATTTGATCCTCGGTAAAATTTAGCATATCTTCGAACTTATGATACATGTCCGCCCAAGGCAACCACGGTAATAGGTGATCGTGGTTGGCGAGTATCATTTCGTATTTCTTACTATCGATTTCGTGCGTAAAGCGACGCAAAATGATTTCGTCGTCGACGATAATTTCCGAATCGGCTTTTAACATTAGTCCTTCTTCTGGTGCACATCCATCTGTGGGTATGGCACACTGATATTGTGTTTTTCAAGTACAACGAGTGCTTGGCGCAGAATGGCACGCTTAGCGTCGATGCGTTTGCCTTTTTCGCTTTTGCCAAAAATGCGATAAATGATGGCTGAGTCGCCAAATTCGTTGACGCCCTTGTAGTTCAACTCGTTCACATATTCAAGCTCGCGGGAGCTTTCGACAATTTCATTTAAAATAGCTTCAGCTTTTTCGAGCTTAAGTTCGTATGGGAGCGGAATATCGATGCTCATCGCAGTGGCGCCAACTTCGGCAGTTTCAATATTGCGATTAGCGATTGAAATAATGTTGCCAGTAAGGCCGTCTTTGATTTTAGTTGAGCGAATGCCGGTATGGACAACAGTGCCAGAGTTGCCGTTAATGGTGACATAGTCGCCAATTTTGAAATAGTCTTCCGAGATGATCGAAACGCCACGGATGATGTCCTTGAGTGTGTCTTGTACGGCAAGACCGATAGCGACGGATGCGATTCCGATGCCAGCGAGAAGGTTGCTAACGTCGACGCCAAAATTGTGTAGTAATACTAGAATTACGATTGAAACATAAATGATGCGGACGAAACTGCCAATAAATGAAAAGTAGGTGGTTTTTCCGTTGCTAATTTTAACGTTAGTGCGCTTAAGTTTGCTAAGCGGAATGCGAATTGCTTGATATAACACAATAGCAATTACGACCGTTGTAGCTGCAGACACGAGGCTATGTACGTTGAAATTTAATCCATCGAGATTCATATTTTATCCTTTCGAGATTTCTCCGTGTTATTCGTATTTATTTGTAGATATAAACTGAGCGTGTGAGAAATAATGACAAAGAAGATTAAGGAAAGAACGAAGCATATTATAGCTAATTAGATTATATATCTTTATGCAAATTAGTGCGACTGCTATTTACATATAAGAATAAGTGTTATAAAATAGATATAAGAAAAGGGCTATATGTTTAAGAGAGGTTTGAATCATATCGTTATTTCTTGTTTTATGGCGTTTTTGATATTCGCCTTGAGCATTTGCGGCACTACTGCGATGGCGACGCAAAACGATTTTGAGATATCTGGCCTGACGCCGTTAGAGAAAAGCCAAAGTATTGAAGGTGAGGTTGCGAATTATAATGGCGATAGTTTTGAGAATAATTTAGTTTTCCATGAATTAAATACACATGCGTCGTATGAGGTGACGCTAAGGAATACCTCAAACGAGGATTATATACTAGACGAAGTTAGTATCGATGACAGCGGTGATTATTTGGCGTTTACGTTCGAGAACTATGCTGGAAAGAAAGTTGCAGCCGGCGCCGAAGTGAGCTTTACGATGCGCGTTGAATATGTTGCGCAGTTAGATGATTTGTCGGATCGTGCGCAGGCCGTGCGTACAGTAATTAATGTTCGTTACTCAAGCGATTCGGCGTCGAATCCGCAAACTGCAGATAATGTTATTATCTTTGTGGCGATCCTAATTGTGGCAGTAATAGGCTTAGTGATTGTAATTATAAAAATGCGCAAAAAAGGTGCACTGATTGTTTCGGCGCTTTTCGCAGTTGCGATTCTTGGCGGCCTGTTCGTAGGCGTAGCACAGGCGGATGGTGGTATTTATGCAATCGATTTTCGCGCAGAGTATGTCTTATATGATCGCGTAAAAGTTAGCATTGTAGTTGATGGCGAAACGACGAACGAGATTATCGATTATGGCGCTACGCTTGAAGAGCCGAACGTCAACGTCCCGGCGGGTTATACCTTCAACGGCTGGAAAGATGCGTCCGGCGCAAACTTCTCTTTTGCAAATCCGATTACAGAAGATATCAATGTGAGCGCCGATATTAGCGCGAACCCAGACACGGCATATAAAGTTGTCCATAATAAGATGACCGTAGACGGTTCGGATTATGTGTTTGCCGAAGAAGAAACCGGAACTGGCACGACTGATACTGAAGTTACGCCGGCTACAAAGGATTATCCGGGTTTTGAGCGTCCAGACGCGCAGACGGATACGATTCTTGGTGACGGTTCGCGCGTCTTTACCTACAATTACGATCGCAAGAAGTTCGCGTTGGCTATTACGAATGCGGAATATGTAACGGGTGCCACGTCGAAAGAATACTATTACGAAACGCCGTTGACTTTGACGGCGGCTACACGCGAAGGCTATCTCTTTAAGGGGTGGACAAACGGCGAGACGACGACGAGTATTAATATCGTTATGAACGAAGCGATGGAGATTGGTCCGATTTATGAATTAGAAGTTCAGCCGGAGACATTTACGCTTGATGGGCAATGCGTATTTACGAGCGATGGAATCACGGGTACCGATGATTGTAGCGATTATCTCGGCCAAGAGTATATTGATACTGGCATAAGCCTATTCTCCGAAGAAAATGCTAAGAAGGACTTTAAGATTTCCTTTAATATCGATGAATTCCGCTATGGGTCAACAATACATCGTGCTACTTTGATTAATTCCACGCTTGAAGTCAAAGATCGACAATATCCTGGCATCGTATTAAGAAGGCACGACAATAAAAATGGATATTATACGCTTGGCTCAAATGTAGTAAAGGATCACGTCAAGCTAACTTCAACAAAGCTAGATATTCCGATTGCGGGTACGGATCGCTTTACGCTGATTAGAAAAAATAATTTACTCTGCTATGTAATTAATGACGGTAATCCTGTATTCGTCGATGATTATACGGAGTTTAACGAGTATTTCAATGATACGGTTTGGTTCGGTGCTTCGATTGAGAATAACGTAGTATATCGCCAAATGTATGGCAAGCTGTCGGATCTTGATATTTGGGTGGGTAAAGATATCGACAACGAATTGAGTTGCGAAAAAGAATAATTATTACTTCTTGCGTTCGAGTGCGGTCTTAATGTCTTCGATTTGATCACGCAATTCGGCGGCGCGTTCAAACTCGAGGTTGGCGGCGGCGAGCTGCATTTGCGAAGTGAGTTCCTTTACGATTTGCGGCAGTTCTTCGCGCGGAATCTTACGCAGGTCGAGCTTATTACTCTTCTCTTTTTCAGGAATGATTGCGCGCAGACCTTCGCCGATTTCTTTAGCGACGGAGCGCGGCGTGATATTGTGTTCCTCGTTGTATTTTTGCTGGATTTCGCGGCGGCGGTAGGTTTCATTAATAGCACGTTCCATACTTCCGGTCATGCTGTCGGCATACATAATAACTTTACCTTCGACATGACGGGCGGCGCGGCCGATAGTCTGCACGAGTGCCGATTCGGAACGCAAAAAACCTTCCTTGTCCGCATCGAGAATGGCAACGAGTGAAACTTCTGGCAAATCTAGCCCCTCGCGAAGTAAGTTGATGCCTACTAGCACGTCGTAGGTGCCGGCACGCAGATCGCGTAAGATATCGCCGCGTTCTAGGGTGTCGATATCGCTATGGATATAGGCGGTTTTAATGCCGAGTTCAACTAAATGTTCGGATAAATCCTCTGCCATGCGCTTAGTGAGCGTGGTCACGAGTACGCGCTGTTGTTTCTTGATGCGTTCATCGATTTCGTCAACTAGATTATCTATCTGTCCTTCACTTGGGCGGACTTCGATTTCTGGATCAAGCAGACCGGTTGGGCGAATTACCTGCTGGGCTGGCGATGGGCTATGTTGTAATTCATATTCGCCTGGCGTAGCAGAAGTAAAGATGACTTGGTTAATATGGCTCTCAAATTCCGTAAAAGTAAGCGGGCGGTTATCTAGCGCGCTTGGCAAACGAAAGCCGTATTCAACGAGCGTCTCTTTGCGGGCGCGGTCGCCATTAAACATACCTCGAACTTGCGGTAAGGTCATGTGCGACTCGTCGATGAGCATTAAATAATCGTCTGGGAAATAGTCTAGCAATGTGGCTGGCGGTTGTCCCTGAACGCGGCCGTCGAGGTGGCGCGAATAGTTTTCAATACCTTTTACAAAGCCGGTTTGCTCGAGCATTTCGAGGTCGTATTTGATGCGCTGGCTTAGGCGTTGCGCCTCGAGATATTTATGCTCTTTTTCAAAGAATGCTAAGCGCTCTTCGTATTCGGCGCGAATTTTACGAATAGCAAGGTCGAGCGATTCTTTTGGCGTGGCATAGTGGGTGTTTGGGAAAATGCCAATCTCATCTGGTTCGGCGAGCACTTCGGCGGTTAACGGGTCGATAACCTTGATGCGCTCAAGGGTGTCGAAATCGAATTCGAGGCGATAGGCTCGGTCGCCGGAAGCTGGAAATAGATCAACCGTGTCGCCGCGGACGCGGAAATTGCCCCGCTCGAAGGCGATATCGTTACGGTGATACTGTATTTCGGTTAATAGATAAATAAACTGGCTCATATCGCGCTGTTCGCCTTTGGCGAGGCGGATAGCCATGGCTTTATAGTTGTCTGGTGAACCGATGCCGTAGATACAAGAAACTGAAGCTACAATTAAAGTATCGCGACGCGTTAGGAGTGCCTCGGTGGCGCCGTGACGCAGGCGATCGATTTCTTCATTAATGGCCGAATCTTTTTCGATATAAGTATCAGTGCTCGCAATGTAAGCCTCCGGCTGGTAGTAATCGAAATAAGAAACAAAATAATGCACCTCATTTTCTGGGAAGAACTCGCGAAATTCGGAATAGAGCTGAGCGGCGAGTGTTTTGTTGTGCGCTAATACTAAAGTTGGGCGATTATATTTCTCGATAATATTCGCCATGGTAAAAGTTTTGCCGGAGCCGGTCACGCCGAGTAGGGTTTGGGCTTTTTGGCCGGCACGTAGACCATCAAGAAGCTGAGCGATAGCTTGAGGCTGATCGCCAGTTGGTTCATATTTACTGTGAAGCTTAAAATTCATTCCCTTCTATTTTATCATCAAAAAACCCGCTATTTACATAACGGGTTTTCCGGTTAGGCTCTAATTAAGCTTGTGGCTGAGTTGGAGTCTGAGAATCGTTACCGTTTACCCACGGATCGGTTGGGGCTTGGGTTGGAGCAGCACCGGCAGCTGGAGCGGCGCCACCAGCAGGAGCAGCACCTTTGTGCTCTGCCAGGATAGTAGCATAGCTTTCGCCAAGGTATTTATCTTTACCGAAGGCAAGGATGAGCATGAAAATGAAGCTCAAGAGGATTAAGCCTACCGCGAAGCCAGTGTCTTTACCGAAGACCTTGGCGAGGTTGAGATACATGATAATCAACATGACAACGTTTGCAACTGGAACGAACAAGAGGAGTGAGAGTGCACCGTTCATACCGGCAATCTCAAAGAGAACCCAGTTGTTATAGATAGGGATGATAGATTTCCAACCTTCACGACCAGCTTTGGTGAAAATTTTCCAGTTAGCAATAATACTAATGACGACCATGGCCATGGCGAATAGCCAAATTGCGCCGAAGAATGCCATAAGTCCGGCAAATATGCCGCCAGCGGCTGCTGCACTACTGCTACTGCTCGAGCTGTAGTATGTTGCTAATAAATCCATTTTTTACTTTCCTTTCGGTTATGTTTAGTTTAATTTTATTAGCTTTTATAGATTAAATCAAGGTACTCTTGCGGGATGTGATGGGCGGGATTATAGAAGCTCGTGACGTTATAGACTTGGTTTGGATTATTGAGATAATCGTGGAAGTACTGCAGTAGTAATGGCGCTTTTTCGCCTGGTTGGAGCTGGGCACAAGCTAGCTGCAATGAATAGATGATTTCTTCGCGCGTACCGATGAAATCGAATGGATTACTGCCGCCATAATTTACGAGATTAGTAAACGTTGCCGTGAGGCGCTGGTCGTTTAATAAATCTTCGCCAAAAATCTCAAGTAACTTATCGTGCCCCTCGAGCGGATATAGCATGATGTAATTGTATAAGCAACGTGGGCAATGACCGCACCATCGCTTTTCTTCGCTTGTATTGCTACAACCACCGAAAGCTTTCAGATAGAGCGGATGTTTGATGAACTTTTGATAAATTGCGTAATCATTCATGCCACGCAAGATGCTAAAGTAATGAATCTTCGGTGCGAAATATGTATCGATATAATGCTGAAAATCGGTTTCAAAATCAAAGCTTTTAGTGTATTGGTGGTTATTGCCGTCAAAAGCGCTGTTTGAGAGGATGATGTTCTCTTTTTTGTTTAAATAGGCCGTAATGTAAGATGCGAAGGCGAAGCATGACGAAAGCGAGACGTGGCCGTTATAAAAGCCCTGCTGTGGCAATTCGTCAATCTGTGGATCGAGAGTTAAATTAAAATCGACAACGCTTTCAAGACCATAGCCAGCCTCTTTGATGCAGTCCGTGGCAGCTACATCAGCATCGTCTCCGTAGTGGTAGAGGAGGCAAAGGTTTTGCTCGTGCTTTTCCTGGAGCCCTTCGAGCACTACTACGGAGTTCTTATTGCCGCCGACTGGGATGAGATTGCCTTCAAATTTAGTGTCAATATGATAGGTATTATGCGGCTCATTCTGGTTGTCGCAGACGAAGGTGATAAATTCTTCATACGGGATGCGCAAGTTATTGTCATATAAGAATTCAATCAATTCGCCGAAGAATAATTTATGGAAAAATTCCTTCTGAACATTATCGATGGAGCCGGCTTTGATATGGAAGGTGGCCGGAATTGATAACTTGTAATAATGTACGGCATTAATGATACCGAAGTTGAAGAATAAATAGCTCAAGAACTCATCGTCTAACTCGTCGTTACGGATGTCGGCGGCTGGAATCTCGACGCTTGGCGTGAAAGTGTATGGACCGAGTTTATAAACGTAGTCCACCTTTACACCATCGGCGTTGCGATAAAAATTATATGATTCATAAATAAACTCTGGGAATTTATACCGCAGAGCGAGGTTTTCTTGCGCGCTATTAATCATAAGCACATTATAGCATTATTCAAGATTGTACTTCTTATTGAAGTCAGTGATGATTTCTTCGGTGTCGAGCTTTCCGGTGTATTTAGCTAAAATGCGTAAACGCTCAAGTTCCTCAGGTTCATAGTCGAACATTAAGAATAGTTCGCGGTCAGAGACCTTGTCGCCGAGCATCTCTTCGGCATCTTTGAGGTTTTCAACGGCTTCGATATTTTCGCGCGTGAGCTCATAATCGAAACGATATTGAATGATGAGATTATTGATTAAGCGTACAGTATATTGGTCGAGGCGGGCATTCTTCCAGATGTCAACATCTGGCTGATCTTTGTAGCGCTCGATAAAGCGATCGGCTTGCGCCATAGCCTGTTCGACGAAGAAATCTGGCGCATATTTGGTGTGCATATGCACCATCAGACGGCGAATGGTGACACGTAGAACTTTACGCTTAATGTCGCGAATTTGCTCCTCTGTATAACCACCTTCGCTCATACTTATATTATATATCATACGTCAAGAGTATCGTCAGGCGTAAGCATATTGACTTTTTGGCACTTTTTTGGTATAATAAACGCTTATGGATGGAGACTATATCAGAATTCGCGGCGCACGCGCGAATAACCTCAAGAATATCGATATTGATATCCCGCGCGATAAGCTGGTCGTGATTACGGGCCTTTCTGGTTCTGGTAAGTCTTCCCTCGCTTTTGATACGATTTATGCCGAAGGTCAGCGTCGCTACGTCGAGTCGCTTTCGAGCTATGCGCGCATGTTCCTTGGCGTGATGGATAAACCGGATGTCGATATGATTACGGGCCTTTCGCCGGCAATTTCGATTGATCAGAAATCTACTTCACGCAACCCACGCTCAACTGTGGCGACGGTGACGGAGATTTATGATTATCTGCGTTTGCTTTTTGCGCGTATCGGCGTCCCGCATTGTCCGATTTGTCATTCCGAAGTGGCTCGTCGTACGACGCAGGATATTATTGACCAGGTGATGGCTTGGCCGGTGGCATCTAAGCTTATGGTGTTAGCGCCGATTGTCTCGCAAAAGAAAGGCTCTTTCTCACATATTGGCGAGCAGTATTTGGCGAAAGGTTTTGCGCGTGCGCGTGTGGATGGTATTATTTATGCCTTGGATGAGTGGCCAGAATTAGACAAGAATTTACGTCATGATATTGAGATCATCGTGGATCGCTTCGTGATGGCGCCAGATATCGAGAGTCGCGTTTCGCAATCCGTGGAGCAGGCTTTGGATCTCGGTGATGGCATTATGAAGATTCTTTGCATTAAAGATAATTCTACGGCGATTGGCCAGAATAATATCAATACTGCCGATGCGGAGATTGTGACTTATTCGCAACGTTACGCCTGTCCAAACCATCCGGATGAATTAATCCCAGAGCTTGAGCCGCGCCTCTTCTCTTTCAACGCACCGCAGGGTGCTTGTCCGACCTGTACCGGACTAGGTACGCGCATGGAGATTGATCCAGCTTTAGTTTTGAATCCGAATCTTACCATTTCCGAAGGTGGTATTCGTCCATATAATCGTATTAACCAAGATTCTTGGTGGCTAAAGCGCCTGACCGCCGTTGGCGAGCGCCATGGTTTTTCGGTAAAGGTGCCGATTCGCGAATTGAGTCCAGAAGCGATTGATATTATTTTGCACGGTACGGGCGACGAAAAATACCACGTTAAACTTTCAAACGGCTATGAGTACGATGCCGTTTATGAAGGTGTAGTTGCGAACCTTGAAAAGCGCTATAAAGAGACTGAATCTGATTTTATTCGCAAAGATATTGAGCGTTTTATGCGTGAACGTGTTTGCCAAACGTGTCACGGTGCGCGTTTGAAACCTGTTGTGCTCGCTATTACCGTACATGGCCTAAATATTATGGACATGTGCGCTATGGATGTCGATCAGACCTTGGAAGTTTTAAATTCTGATTTAGGCTTGACTGAAAATGAGAAGATGATTGCCGAGCCGATTATTAAAGAAATTAAGGCGCGTGTTGGTTTTATGAAGGATGTCGGTTTGAATTATCTCGAGCTTGGCCGTTCGGCGGCTACGCTATCTGGTGGCGAGGCGCAGCGCATTCGTTTGGCAACCCAGATTGGTTCTGGCTTACAAGGCGTGCTTTATGTGCTCGATGAGCCATCAATTGGTTTGCATCAACGCGATAATGATCGCTTGATTGCTACCTTGAAACATTTGCGCGATTTGAAAAATACCGTGATTGTAGTCGAGCACGATACGGATACGATTAAGCAAGCAGATTACTTGGTAGATATCGGTCCGGGTGCTGGCGTAAATGGTGGTAAAGTTGTTTCGGCTGGTACTCCAGAGGAAGTTGCGAAAGATCCGAATTCTGTCACGGGAAAATATTTGTGTGGCAAGGCGAAAATTGAAACGCCAAAAAAACGCCGCAAGCCAAGTGGTAAATATCTTGAAGTGATTGGCGCACACGAGAATAACTTGAAGAATATTGACGTAAAGTTCCCGCTCGGTGTAATGACGGTAGTTTCTGGCGTGTCTGGTTCTGGTAAATCGACGCTCGTGAATGAAATTTTAGCAAACGAATTGTTGGCTCGTTTAAATCGTGCGCAAACTGTACCGGGTGCGCATGAACGCATTGATGGTATTGAACATTTGAATAAAGCAATCGTGATTGATCAGTCGCCAATTGGTCGCACTCCGCGCTCCAATCCAGCAACTTACACTGGTATCTTTAATAATATTCGTGAGCTATTTGCTAATCAGCCAGAAGCGCAAGTGCGTGGCTATAAAGCTGGACGTTTTTCGTTTAACGTTAAGGGTGGCCGCTGTGAAAAATGTCAGGGCGACGGCGTCTTGAAGATTGAAATGCACTTCTTGCCGGACGTGTTCGTAACTTGTGATGTTTGTCATGGTAAACGTTATAATCGCGAAGCTTTGGAAGTTAAGTACAAAGGTAAAACGATTTCTGACGTACTCGATATGACTGTCGATGAGGCAGTAGAATTCTTCGATAGTTTGCCACTGATTTCTGGTAAGTTAAAGACTTTGCAAGAAGTTGGCTTGGGTTATATTCGCCTTGGTCAGCCAGCCACGACCTTTTCTGGCGGTGAGGCGCAGCGCATTAAGCTTGCGACTGAGCTTGGTCGTCGTTCGACGGGTAAAACTTTGTATATTCTCGATGAGCCAACCACTGGTTTGCATTCCGACGACGTTAAAAGATTGTTGTCGATTTTACAACGTTTAGTTGATGGTGGTAATTCGATGATTATCATCGAGCATAATCTTGATGTAATTAAGAGTGCGGACTGGATTATCGACATGGGCCCAGAAGGTGGCCAGGGTGGTGGTAGAGTTGTTGCTACTGGTACACCAGAAGATGTCGCCAAAAATACCAACTCTGAAACCGGTCGCTACTTGAAGCAAGTATTATAAAAGATTACTCTTCTTCGTTATCTGACTTTTTGTCTTCTTTGTCGTCGGTCTTTTTAGAAGTATCCTTTTTGTCGTCTTCTTCGTCTTCTTCTTCGATTTTTTCAATGACGTTACGATAGACGTATTTGCCGTCTTTTTTGTTGAAGACCATACGATATTGAGCAAAATTTTTCGCATTGCTAGAAGTGAGTTCGAACTTATTGCTTTGAAGGACTTTGATTAATTCTCCGCCTTCGAGATCGTTGTAAAGTTCGTAAGTATCCGCATTTTGCTTAATGACACCGGCATAGAAGTAGGCATAAGCTTTGGTATCGTCAAGTGAGTAAGAGATTTTATCTTGGTAAATCGTTACAGTAGGTGCGTTGGATGGACTGGTACAGGCTTTGGTGCCAATAAATGATTCCAGTTTTGCGACGTAGTAATAGCTTGGGCAGCCGACGAGGTTTTCGTCAGGAATGGAACCAGGCAATACGCCGAATAACTCTTGATAGCGATCTTTGACTTTTTGGGCGTCGACTTTATACCAAGTTGTATAGACATCGCTTGTGACGTTGGCGCAGGTAGAACTAAAGATGCGTTGGCAGGCGTAATCGCCAATCTTTTTTACATCTGATTCGCCGAGTTTGGACGCTTTGCTATTGCTGACGTCGACTAAGTGCGTGGCGATATAAAAGCGGCCATTATCGCTAAGTTTTGTGTAATAATTCGGATCGCTATTTGGCGTAGTAAAACTAGTGGACTTATCTTTCGAATTGCTGGCACCGAGCGACAAAATACGGTTAACGTTTTGAACAAGTTTAGCATTGACTTCTTCTTCGGACTCTTCTTCTACCACCTCTTCAGGTTCCGGCGCAGGCTTATCCGCGACGTCATTACTTTTGCCTTTTGGCCAGAATACAATTACGGCCACAATGGCGATTACAACAAAAAGACCGGCAAGGATATAAATTGCCACTTTGTCGACTTTCAATTTGCTTTTCTTCTTTTTAGGAAGTTGCGTAAAGTTTTGTGGCGGCGCCAAATAAGTTGGTAGTGGCGCTTCGTCTTTCTTTTCCGGTTTTATCTCCTCCGGCGCTTTAGAGGTATCATAGTCCATATGCTTATTATAGCACTAGTTATCAAGCAAAAAATCTAATTGCGTGCGCAGGCGGATTGCCTGTGTAAACCAAAGCGCATCGCGCTGCTCGCTTTTAATATGAGTCTGATATGGGTAATGTTCGGCATCGCCAATGATATTGTTGAGCGAACGTAGGTATGAGCGCAATAATGAATTCTTATAGAAATCGCCAATTAAAGCATCGCGAAAAGCGTGCGAGAATTTTTGCACTACACTCGCCGAAATAATTAGCTTGGCGGTGTGAGTGAGATTTTGCGCCTCGGTTGGATAAGCATCGGCCATACGTAAAGCCTGCACGAGGGCATTGATCTCATCGCCATATACTTCGCGGATGTAATGATGCTTGTTTGGCAGGGTTTTTTCTGGGAGTTTGGCTAAAATAACGGATGCTAAGGCTTTGTCGCGGCGAATATAATCACGATAGCGTGCCTGTTGCTCGTCGCTATTACTACTGCTATCGAATTGATATGTATAAGTAGGCACGTCGGCGAGAAAATCATCGACTAAGCGAACGGTCTCAATAATTTCGCTCGTATCAATTGTTGGGTTCATATTCTGCTCAAGCGTAAGCAAATCGTAAACATGTTGCGTGAGTGGCAACATGTCGAGCTCTTCGAGGAAATTGCGCTTGAAGGCAAAATCGTGTGTTGGAATTGTGCGCAACGCACAGATGCGCCAATAGAAATCAAACAAATATGGAAAATTATATTGGCGAAGCATCTTGCCATCAATAATGTCTTGGAACAAGTTTTGGCGGCGATAGTAACCGCATAATCGCATAGCCTGATCGAAGAATTCGGCTCGAATTAGCATGAAGTTACCCTGCCCTAACGAAATATGAATCCATTCATTATTGATGAAATGGAAGTAGCGCGAATGGAATAAGAACTCAAGCTTCGTGTCGCTTTCAACGATGAGCTGTGCTTGATTATCTGCGGCGGGTTGATTGAGCAGACTTTGAATATCATTGCCCAAGTTTTCGAGGTTAGCTTCAAACAGATGGTATTTATTATTGCGCAAAGAATATACCGTCACCTCGCCGTTATTAAAATAGGCCATCTGCATATTTACGGCATTTGTGTTGCGGAGCTCGGTACGAGTTGGCTTGCCAGCTTCGGCGCCTTCGAGCTCGAAAATATCATTAGCAACTTGCCGCCAATATTTACGAATATAATTGCGTTGGTCATGGACGGTCGGTACGACATCGATTTGAGCAATGTTTTCTGAGACGGCCGCCGCTAGCTCTTCGAGGAAAACTTCTTGATTGCGATTAACGAAAAGGTGACGATGGTCGCCAATCAAGTAATGTGCCCAAGTACGGCTAAAAGCGCCTAGGCTGAATGGTGCGTTGTCAAAAGCGGTAATTTGACGTGTAATTTCATGTCCCGCCAAGCGGTCAATCCCGGCTTCTAGGCGATGCGAACGAATTAATGGCAAAATATGTCCAAAATCGGTAATCTTAATCTCGCCATGCAAATAGTTACAATAATAGAAAGTGATTTTCTTGCCGTCAGTGGTGGCGATATCGATCATGCCACTAAAACGGCGCGCGTCTGGTTCTGAATAAGTGAAGGCTACAATATTTTCGCGGTTCAGTCGTTTAAGAATCTGTGGGGCTAATTGTAGAACGCTAAAATCATTCATATCTGTATTATATCTTATATAAATTTTTGCACAAAAGATGCTAAAATAAAAATAGTTATGGCAAATCATGAAGGTTTTAGTTCAGGTACCGAAAACGATTCATTGAATCTTTGGCGTTCTGAGCTTAATGATGCGGAAAAACAAGTAGATATCGCCGAGGAAGACGATGACGGGCTTGAAAAACAGTGGCTTTCGATAAGTAATATTGAGGACAGTTCCGAATCCAAAGATAATTTAGATGTTTCTGACATGTCGAGTGAATCGGAGCCGGACGATAAAGCCGACTTGCCGACTGATTCGGTGGATTTATTGCGCAAAATATCCAGCGAAGAATCTACAACGGAGCGTAGCGCTACAGATTTACTTGGTGATGCACTAAGCGAGAATGATCCAAGCTATTTTGAGCGTAGTCGCAAGAATGATATAGAAGGCCTAGAAAAAGCTGAGCGCTTTTCGAAACTACGGAAGTTCGGTGATAAGTTATTGTCGATTTTTTCGAAACGTGAAGTTACGAATAAGGCAGAGCGTCGCGAGGCTCAAAGAGAGCTTGCGGGTAAAATTGGTGCCGCTACGCTGAAGGTTGCTGAAAAAGTTGCCACTACGGCCGCTACTGTGGCTACTCAGACCGTATTAACTTCGATGGGCTTAGGTGGATAATCGCGCTTACGCTTGATTTTCCCCTGTGCTTATCTTAAAATATACACTAAGCATAAATATAGGAATATAGAATTATATGAGCGAAGATAAATTGTCTCTCGCTAAACGCGAGTTGACTGGTAAAAAAGTAAAAAGTTTACGTGAACAAGGTTTGATTCCTTCCGTCGTTTTTGGCGAAGGCGAACCAATTTTGACTCAATCCGCCTACAATGAGACCGAAAAGGTCCTCTTGAGCGCTGGTTATCACTCCCCTATCGATCTCGATATCGCTGGCAAGAAGCAAATGGCTCTCGTTAAGACTGTCCATATGAATCCTGTTAAGCGCACGATTGATAACGTAGAGTTCCAAGCTATTAGCGCTAACGAAGTCGTCGAAGCTACTACTCCAATCGAAATCGTTAACTTCGAACAGTCTGACGCTTCTAAGGCTCATCTCACGATTCTTCAAGTTATGGAAGAAATCGATGTTAAGGCTAAGCCAGCTGATCTTCCAGAAGCTATCATCGTCGATGCTTCTGGTTTGAAGAACGCTGAAGATGGCATCACTATTGCTGATCTTAAGCTTCCAAAGGGTGTCGAGCTTGCCGATAAGGAACTTGATCCAGAACAGCCAGTTGCTAACGTCTACGATCCAGCTCAAGAAGCCGCCGATCGCGAAGCTGAAGCTGCTGCCGATAAGGCCGCTGAAGAAGCTCGCGCCGCCGAAGCTGAAGCTGCCGCTGCTGCTCCAGCCGAAAACAAAGCTGAGTAATCCTAGTATTCAAATTAATCCCCCTGTGGAAAAGTATGTGGAAAACTTTACAGGGGGATTTTTGTCGGCTATAAAAATACCTCCGCAAGATTAGTTTTGTGGAGGTATTAGTGTGAGTTATTTAAAGAGGTTTATGATGCGCTCCCAAAGGCTTAAATCTTTGGATTCGGTTTTGGTGGCTTTGGATTCGACTGGCTTTGCAATCTTGGCGCTCTTGATAACAAATTGTACGGCCGATACGGAAGTGTTATCTTTCGAGACAAAGGAGCCAATCTGTGCTTCGCCCTGAATACTAGCTAAAATATCGTCGATTTTGCTCGATACGATGCCGTCAAGGTTGGCAGTGGCGGCGCGAAGTTGATGCGTGCCGTTGTTGAGTTGCTGACTACCATTGATAAGCTGTTTAGTGCCAGATACGACCGTGTTATAGCCGGCGATAATATTTGCCACGATGGTAGTATATTCAGCTTTTTCGCCCGAGACGCGCTCGTATTCAGCGATAACTTGCTCGATGCCAGATTTAAGATTGGATAACTGGGCAACGGTTTGCATGAAGGTATTAAGGCCTTCATCGAAGCGATCATAGGTTTCCTGAAGCTTTTTGGCGCCGGTATTTAATTGGCCAATGATTGAATTGATGCCACCGATATATTTTTTCGCAAGTTCCTGCGACTTCGTAATCTGGGCATTATTGTCGCGCAAGGCGTTGATGGCGGTATTTAACTGTACGATTTGAGCTTTGAGTTCGGTCGTATCTTCGCCAGCTTCTTCGAGCGCAGTGATTTGCTCGTTGATGGAAGAAATAGTATCTTGCAGAGCCTTAATAGCGGCGTTGTTTTGTTCTTGCAGCTTAGCTTGGCTAATGCCTCCCTCTTCGAGTTTTTTAGCGAAGTTTTCGTAAGTAACGTCGCTTTGAAGTTTTGCGGTAAGTGTTGTGAGTTGACTAATACTAGTACGAATCTTCTGCGAGGCGGCAATGATTTCGGCGGATTTTTCGTTGATTAAAGTTGCTTTCTCGAGTGCGATTTTAGAAGCATTAATCGCAGTTTGAAGATCGGAAGGGTTGATATATTTCTTGCCGGTGGCGACGAGGTCTTCAGCCTTATTGAGGCCAGATTTAAGGCTTTGAAGGCCATTATTGAGTGCCGTGGAACCGTCGTCGACTTTCGCGATGCCGTCTTGAAGAGCGCGAACTTGACTCATTAGCTCGCTGTCGTCGATTTTAATATTTAATGAGAGCGGTAGACCGTTGATTGAAAAACCATCAGTTTCAAAATCTTTTACGTCCGCTTCGATGACGGTATCGATTCCCTTGC
This sequence comes from uncultured Candidatus Saccharibacteria bacterium, assembly GCA_947306745.1. Classification (GTDB taxonomy): domain Bacteria; phylum Patescibacteriota; class Saccharimonadia; order Saccharimonadales; family Saccharimonadaceae; genus UBA2834. The sequence continues at coordinate 27,569 of CAMZHH010000002.1, read as the reverse complement.
CTGGCAAGGCGATATAGGTGAGTTGCTTATCTTGGCCGACGTTTGCAATGGTGGCATCTTTGGCGATGATGTTTTGTACTTTAGTAGTATCAAAGGCGATAGAGCCCTGTAAAGCATAGTTGCGATAGAAATCTGGACCCGTATAGGCATCGTTGCGGGAGACTTTGAGTGTAATAATAATATGACCAGAAAGACCGGCGACTTTATCCGGCTTCATTTCTTTACCGTCAAGGAGGTACTTAATTTCAACTTTCCAAGGAGACTCATTATTAGCTAAGCGGCCGTCGTAATAGAGCTTACCACTCTTGGCGGAAATTTTAGCCGTTTGATCGGTATAATCGATTTTTTCGGTTGAGGTCATATTGCGAACAGAACTATAGTTGCCGTAGTCGATGATTTCGCCAGCTTCACTCAAGTTGAAGATGTTGACGACGTCGATATTATTTACGCTACCGTCAGCGGCGAGGTTGACGTAGACGACTTCTTCCTTTGGTGTGCTGGTAGCAATTGCGGCGCAATTAATAGTTGGTAGGATGCTAGCAATTAGCATGAGGCCGGCGGTAAGGGCGGCGAAATATTTTTTCATTTAAGCAGTCTCCTTTTTAGCTTTCTTAATGATGAGTTTGTCGAAGATATAGAGGATGCCGGGCATTACGAATAATACAATAATGAGAGATAGAATGGCACCACGACCGATAAAGATACCGAGCTGTGCGAGTAATTGATTAGATGAAACAACACCCATAAGCATGCCGACCACTGCGAGCACACTACCGGAAACTAAGACAGATGAAGTAATGTCGGTGACGGTTTGCGGAAGAGCCTTTTTGCGATCGAGTTTGGCGCGGTTTTCACGATAACGCGTAGTGAGCAAAATAGCGTAGTCGACTGTTGCGCCAAGCTGAATAGAGCTAATAATCAGGTAGGCTACATAGAAAACTGGTTCACCAGTGAAATATGGGAAGCTCAGATTGAGTGCGATGGCGGTTTCGATGCCGAGGATAAGTAGGATTGGTAGGATGAAATCTTTAAGTGTGAATAGTAGGACGATAAAGACAGCGCCGATGGCGACCACGTTGACTTTCATCATGTCGGCCGTAATGGTGTCCATTAAGTCGTAAGTGCTGACGCCGTTGCCGGCGAGGTAATAATCATCGCCATAATATTTATGAGCAATATCGCGGACCTTTTCGATCAATTCGAAAACTTCATCACCCTCGTAGCCGACCGCGACTGAGATAATCATGCGGGAATAATTACCAGAATCAAGACGCGCCAAGGTGGCCTTGTCGAGATAGCTAGTTGGAATCGTCTGCCCTACCGTGTCGACATATGAGATGATGCTAGTTACTTCCGGCAAATGATGCAATTCATTGCTGAGATCTTTTTGAGTGGCGCTATCGCCGGACGGCACAAGCAAGGCGTAAGTATCGCTCTCACCGAAAGCTTCTGTAATGGCTTCCGTGTCGCGACCAATACGGCTTTCGCTATTGAAGATATGAGAAGCACCATAATAATAACTATTCGAAGTGTAGGCTAAATAAGCTGGCACAATTAGCAATACAAAGACGCCGACAAGCGGTAAGGTGATTTTGCTTACAGCTTTACCAAAGAGCTTGAATTCTGGGATTAGTGGACGATGTTTGGTTTTGTCGAGCCATTTATAGGTGGCGAGAATGACGGCTGGCATAAAGACAAAGGTAGTAATCAAGCTAATCGCGACACCTTTGGCAAGCGCCATGCCGACGTCTGGGCCAATCTTAAAGCGCATTAGAATAACCGCAAGGAAACCAATAACAGTAGTGAGGCCGCTCGATAAAATGGAATTGGTGGATTTTGTGAGCGCCTCTACCATTGCCTTCTTTGGATCTTTTTGTTTGCGACGACATTCTTCGAAGCGGTGAATCAGGAAGACGCTATAGTCGAGCGAAACGGCGAGCTGCAAGACGTTGCCGGCGGCGTTGGTGACGAATGAAATTGTACCGAAAATTAGATTGGAACCCGAGTTGATTAGGACGGCGACGCCGAGGCCGATTAGGACTATGATTGGCTCAGCCCAAGATTTAGTTGAGAGTGTCAGGACGATAAATACGAAAAGGACGGCGACGACGGTAATTAATTGAATTTCACCAACAGTATTAGTGACGCCGTCAGAGATATTAACTGCATTGCCGGCTAGTGCATTGTCTTCCCCGATGATTTCGCGGATATCGGCAACGGCTTTTACGATGACGTCGGTATCGTTATGGATGGTAATATTAAACGAGGCATTATTATCTTTGTAATAAGTATTCAATATATCCTCATCGATAAGTTCTAGTGGTACGGTAATATCGGTCGAATCGTCAAGCCAAGTAATGGCTTCAACGCCCTCGACTGCGGCAAGCTTAGCTTTATATTCGAGCGCCTCTGGTATGGTGACGTCGCGAATCATGACGCGAGCATTCGGAATACCCTCGGCGAACTCCTCTTCCATCTTATGGATAGCAAGAGTTGAGGCGGAGTCGTCTGGAAGATAATCGTTAATATTGTAATTTACGGCAACGAGCTGATGACAAAGCGCGCAAAAAATTGTGACAGCGATAAAAACGATAATAATTGGCTTGCGCAAAGCAATAATGCGCTCGTAGATTTTCTCCATAAACTCCTTTTGTATATTATTTTATGCATTGGCATAAAAAAATACATGGTCAAATTTTGGACGAGTGGGAAAAATTGGACAAATGTTGGTTAGCTGTGGTATATAAGTGAATATGAAAGACCCACGAAATAGCCGTACTTGTAAGGCAATTGTAAAAGCCTTTAAGGAATTACTCGAAGAAAAAGATTACGAAAAGATTTCTATTTCAGATATTACTCGTAGAGCCGAAATTAATCGCAAGACCTTTTATTATCACTTTACAGATATTCATGATCTAGTGGTTTGGGCTTTTGACAATGAAGCCGTTGAACATATGCGTAAGTTTAATATGGTTTCAGACTATAAGGCGGCGATTGAATTTATTATGGATTACCTAGAAAAAAACGAGGTCTTCGTTTCCAAGATTGCGCGTGGTGTAGCTGTGGGTGAATTGCGTACGTTCTTGTATAAAGATCTCTATGAGACGGTATTAATTGTCGCGAAGAATATTAATTCAATGCGCAAAGAGCCATTCGAAGATGACTTCATTCACTTTATTTCGGAGTTTTACACCGAAGCTATCGCTGGCGCGTTAATGCACTGGGCAATAGATCCAAAAATTCGTGACCGTCAAAAAATGACGACTTATCTAGAAACAATTATGGGCGAAACGATTCGTCAATTACTTGGATAGCGATTATTTGCTTGAGCGCGCACGGTTTCGATGTGACCTAAAATCCAGGCGCCTTCCCAGACGCTCCAAATATAAGACGGTATAATGATGGCACCGGCTAGATAACCGCCGATTATCGGCATCGTTTCCGCCATATCCGAGTTACTCGTCACGAAGAATAATGCCGACATAGAAACTAGTGCGCACAAAACAATTGCGCTGAGGAATAAGATTAAATGCCAGAGGGCTTGCTTTTTGCGATGCACGAGAAGGTCTGGTATCCCGATAATTCCGAGTGGGCTCAGTGCCAATACCCCAGCCACGACAATTTGGTCGTTGGTGAGGTATTGATTATTGCTCTGGATGGTATGTTGCATGCTATTTCTTAATTAAAGCGTCGGCGTTGGCGACGAGGCGCAAGCGGAATGCTTCGCGAGCAGCATCGGCATTGTCATTATTGCCCTGCCAGGCCTGAAGGGCTGGATCTTGCAAAGCGCGAGCATAGCTAAAGGTGACTGGCCATGGGAATGGGCCTTCATTTGTGACGGCTTGAAGGTTTTCGGTGGCCTGAGTAACGCTTTGGCCGCCAGACAAGAATACGACGCCGGCGAGTTCGCTTGGGACGTGTTGACGCAAAACTTGGGCGGTAGCTTGACCAACTTCCTCTGGGGTGGATTGTTTCTCTTGGCGTTTGCCAGCGAGGACCATGTTTACTTTCAGGACACTGCCTGGGAGGCTAACGTTCTTTGCCTTCATTGCGGCAAACAAAGCATCGAGGATACGACCAGTAAATTCAATATTTTGCTCAATTGTATAGTCGCCATCATAAACGAGTTCTGGCTCGACGATTGGTACGATGCCGGCATTTTGACAATCAAGAGCATACTGTGCAAGGATTTCGGCGTTTTTATCGATAGCCATTTGGCTTGGGCTGTGGTCGGTCAATTCAAAAGCGGCGCGCCACTTAGCAAAACGTGCGCCCATCTCGTAGTATTCGTGTAATCTTTCTGGCAAGCCTTCGAGGCCTTTGGTGTATTTCTCGTCAGAGTTTTCGAAGTTAACGAGGCCTTGGTCGACCTTGATGCCAGCCATTACGCCGCGATCGCGGAGGAAAGTAACGAAATCGCGACCATCGTCGGCTTTTTGGCGAGCAGTCTCGTCAAAAAGGATGACGCCGTTGACGTACTTTTCGAGATCTGGTGTCGTAAAGAAGATGTTGCGGTAATCACGACGGTGTTGTTCGTCGTCTGGAATACCCATACCTTCGAATTTTTTATGAATCGAACCGCCAGATTCATCAGCAGCCAGGATACCCTTGCCAGTAGCGACAAGTTTTTTAGCATTTTCTTCTACTTCGTGCATTCTCTCTCCTTTTGGATTATGGCGTTGGACTAAATAGTAATCATCGGCAATACTGGCTTCGAGCTTGTCGAGGTTGAGACTATTGCTAAGGTTGGAACCTTCTACGTTGGCGCGTGCGAGCAAGAGTGCTTCGGTACTGTTCTTCTTATGCATGATAGAGCCGAGCATACTGGCGGCGATGACAAGATGCGACGTTAGGCGCGTCATGATATCTTGCTTGGTTTGCATGCTCCAGTTTACGACTTTGTCGTGATAACGAATAGTATCTTCGCCGATACGGCAGACTTGACGTTCGTCTTTTTGGTCAAAATCAACATCGGTAAAGACTAGGTCGGCGCGCTTAATAAGGTCGCGCATGTGTCCGGCGTATTGATTGCTATGCTCCCCGATAAAGACGGCGAGTTTGGTGTTTTGGCTAAGATTGAGATAGCTGAGGATTTCGCCTGCAGTGCGCGCACCGATATTTGCAGAACGGTCGATGTAAATCCAATCTGGATTGGCATCTGGGACGCGGAAATGCGTATGGCTAATCTCGCTTGGGCTCAAGTAGGCGACGGTCTCATCTTGACAGAGGATATAACGATAGCTAACATCGGTATCCTTTGCGATGAATTGCCCTTCTAGGAAGGTGGCTGGTGTGCCGGAAATGTTTGCCTTGTGCCCGAAGCGACTTAAGACTTCGAGACTTACGCTCACGCCGCCAAAGATGGAAACGCGGGAATAAAACTTATAGGCCGAGCCGTCGAAAGCGAGGTCGAGCCATTTTACTTCGTTTTGGTCAGTCTCAAAGTGGTTTTTGCGATTATCCATGCGCAAATACACGTCTTTGGTGACGTTGCCAATAATCAATACGTTCTGCATAAGCTTATTTTAGCATAAATGCTAGTGCTTACGGTAGAACTGGTCCACGGTGTAATCGATTGCTGGCACGGTTTCGATATGGCTGAGCATGTCTTCGATTGTAGTGTCGATATCGTAGCTGACGTCGAGCTGTTCGTAGTCAACCTGTGTGCGGCTAAGACTCAAAATGCCGGCGCTGGCCGAATCGGTACCGATCGGGCAACCGGCCGAGCCAGGATTAATAAAGATTTTACCATCGCGCCCACGATGATAATCGCGCAAATGCGTATGACCAAAGAGGAAAATATCGCCCGGCTTATCGGCGAAAATCTCACGACATTCATCGATGGTTGGTGTGAAATAGAAGGTTTTGTACTGCCCGTTCGTGTCGACTGGATAGTGGCTGACAAAAATCGTATGCCCGGCGATTTTGACGACGGTCTCTTTGCGGAACTGGCGCAAAAACTCGGTCGATTCGGTACTGATTTGATTATGGTTCCAGCGGAAGAGATCGAGAATTTCCTTCGGCAAGATGGATTTAGTGGCGTCGCCGTGATCGTGTACCGGCAAAGCTTCGAGTAGGTAGTTTTCGTGATTGCCGCGTACGCAAGCGAGGAGTTGATTTTCGTGGGCGCGCAAAAATTGAATGCACTCTTCTGGTCGAGCGCCTAGGCCGACAGTGTCGCCAAGACAGATTACATAATCGACATCGCGTCGTTCAAATTCTTTCCATATGCTTTTAAGCGCCGCGATATTGCTATGAATGTCGGTTAAAATGCCAATCTTTACCGGTTTATTTTGCAAATCTCTCCTCTCTTTAAACTATTTTACTATTGTATCATAGATTTTTATTTTTGTCAAGTAGCTATAGCTCTCCCCAATCGTGGCCAGTAGTGGCGTCGACCGCAAGCTTAACTGGTAATTCGGGGGCGACACTTTCCATCTGCGTCTTCAAAATTTCGGCGACTTGATCCTTAAGCGCTTCGTCGCATTCGACAATGAGCGAATCGTGAATTTGTAGGATGATTTGGGCGCCGTCTGGCAACGCTTTGTCGACGGCGAGCATGGCCTTTTTCATCAGGTCAGCTTCGGTACCCTGAATTGGCATATTGCCGGCGGCGCGCTCGGCGGCGGTGCGGACGACGTAGTTTGGTGCATGCAAATCTGGTGTCGGACGGCGGCGGCCAAAGAGTGTTTGGACGTAGCCCTTAGTACGACCATCTTCGAGAGTTTTGTCGAGATATTTGCGAATTGGCGCGCGTAGGTCGAAATAGTTTTCGATGAATTTTTTAGCTTCATAAAAGCTCATGTCAGCAGCATCGGCTAGACCTTTCGGACTCATACCATAGAGGACGCCGAAGTTAATAACCTTAGCAGCGCGGCGTTGGTTTTTAGTGACCTGCTCCATCGGAATATGGAAGGCGTCGGCGGCGGTCTTGGTATGAATATCGAGGCCGGCATTAAAATCGTCAATCAAGGCTTGGTCGCCGGCGAGGGCGGCAGCGAGGCGAAGCTCGAACTGTGCGTAATCGGCCGAAACGAAGATCTTGCCCTTCTCTGCCACGAAGCAGTTACGGATGCGTTTACCGTCATCGCTACGAACCGGAATATTCTGAAGATTCGGATTTATGGACGAGAGACGGCCAGTGGCGGTGACATCTTGCGTATAAGTGGTATGAATGCGCAAATCGCGGTCGGCGAGATTTGGGAATGGCGTGACGTAAGTAGTTAGGAGTTTGTTAACTTCGCGATAGCGCTCAATTTTGGAAATGATTGGATGTAGATCGCGGAGCTTATCGAGCTCTTTGGCTCCAGTCGAATAAGCACGCTGAGTCTTCTTGATACCTTTGGTTGGTAATTCGAGTACATTAAATAAGATGTCGGATAGCTGAATTGGAGAATTAATATTGAAGCTTTGTCCGGCGAGCTGATAAATATCTTGTTCGAGCGCGGCTGTCTCGGCGGTAAATTCTTCATGTAAAACCTCAAAGCGCTCTGGGTCGATTTTGACGCCGGCACGCTCCATCTTGTATAGGACTGGAATTAGCGGTAGGTCGAAGCTTTCGGCGATATTGTTAAGTTCTGGCAGGACGGCGAGTTGGCGCTTTTGGGCAACATAATCTTCTTTTGGGTCATTGAGATCGACTAGACTAAGCTGAGCGGTTTTACGCGCGAGCGGATCGAGCAAGAATTCGACCTGACCGAGATCCCAGAATGGGCGGCCGTCGAGGATCTCTTGTGCAAGTTTGTCGTCGTCGTGCATGTCAGCCTTTACGTTGCGACTGAGATAGAGGTTATCCGGAATTTGCACTTCAATATCGGCCGGTTGCGGAAGTGTTGTATTTTCTACAACAGGTTGAGCTGGCGTTGTGGTTTTTACAACATTCGGTTTTGGTGTTGCAGATTTTACAACAGTAGTGGCGTCTGGGAATAATTTTGCGAATTTGCGCACCAAAGAATTAAATTGGTACTTTTTGAGCGTTTCTAAGACTTTGGCTGGGTTGAAATCGGCTAACTTCGTGGCTGCGGGGTCGAATTCGACTGGTGCATCGAATTGAATGGTAGCTAATTGCTTACTAATAAAGGCTAATTCGCGACCGGATACGAGCTTATTGCCGGTGGCGCCTGTAATCTCGTCGACGTGATCGTAGAGATTCTCGAGAGTGTCATATTCTTGTAGTAGTTTAACGGCCGTTTTCTCTCCGACGCCTGGCACGCCGGGAATATTATCCGAACTATCGCCCTTGAGTGCCTTCAAATCGAGGAATTGATCCTTGCGCAGACCATACTTCTCTTCTATGGCGGCAATATCAAAAGCGGTGACATCGGAAAAGCCGCGCTTGAGCTGATACATCTTGATGTGCTCGTCGACGATCTGTAGCATATCGAGATCGCCAGAGATAATTTCTACGCGTTTGTCGGCAGCTTGTGCCTTGCGCGCGAGGGTGCCAATAATATCGTCAGCTTCGTAATCGTCGAATTCGTAAAGTGGAATATGAAAGGCCTCGAGAAGTTCCATTAAATATGGAATTTGGGCGTAGAAATCGGCCGGAGCTGGCTTGCGATTGGCCTTGTAATCGGCGTAAATGGCGCGACGACGGCGAATATTGGTCTTGGATTTATCCCAAGCTACTGCGATATATTCTGGCTGGAGTTTTTCAATAATTTCGATTAACATGGTCGCGAAACCGTAGACGCCGCCAGTTGGCGTGCCGTCCGGGAGCGAAAGATGTCCCATGGCGTAGTAGCCACGATAGAAAACACTTTTACCGTCTATGATTGTGAGATTTTCGCGATCATCCATGTATTTAGTATAACATCTGTAAAATGCTTATGTTTTGTTGGGCGATAATTTTGTGCTTAAATAAATCTAGTTACCAAAAAAGTGGAGGTAACGTTCGTTTTGTTGTGTCTCTTCTTTTATTAAGGGGGTGCTAATATGAAGATTTCTGGAGATACTATTAAGAAATTGCTTTCCGAAGGTCAGTTGATTCGTGGCGGGGCGGATTTGCTGGATCAGGTTGGGCCGAACAGTATCGATGTGAAGCTGGGGCGAGGTTTTAAGCGTTTGCGTCCGCCTAGGAGTGGCGTGATTGATTTCTCGCAACAGCAGGAGTATGAGGATATTCCGGAGAATGACGATGGCTCTATCGTGTTGCCGTCTCATAGCTTCGCGCTGGGGACGACGGCGGAGTATATTGATTTGCCTGCGGACATTTGTGCGCGTATTGACGGGCGTAGCTCGCGTGCGCGTCTTGGTCTGGTTGTGCAGACTGCCGGTACAATTAATGCTGGCATGCAAGGCAATATTACTCTGGAGTTGACGAATCTCTGCGATTATCCGATTCGATTGCGTCCGGGCGATTCCGTGGCGCAGATTGAGTTCGAATATCTGGACAAGCCGGCTAGCAAGCCGTACGAGGGCGCCTATCAGGGCCAGGAAGGTACAACCGGTTCGCGCTTGCCGCGTATGGATTTCTGATTTTCGGAGCAAAAGAAATGGGCCGTCACCCGTAGGTGGCGGCCCGAATTTTTTGCTTTGATGGGTTAAAGTATTATCAGCCGAAGTAGGTAACCTTAGTCGCCTCAAAGGCAGAAGTAAAATTGTGATTTGCGGATTCGGCAAGGATAACCTCGGCGATTTCTCTGCAGAGCATCCCCATGTCTCCACCATTGAGGATGAAATCACGCAAATACGGATGAGTCTTGCTCAGCTCCCTGCTCGACTTGGCGTCCAGCGAAGCGAACATGATATCGTTCGCAATCTCCGTAGCCTGCGCCAGAGGATCGGCGCTCTCGAACTCATCGGGAAGCTTCTGCGCGACGTAATGCGCAAAGTCCTGCATTGCCGGCGAATTAAAACCCTTGTCGCCCTCAAGGATAGATCTGATTTCTAGCATAAAATGCCTCCTTTAACGCTAGTGTGTTCAGATTCATCATCAAAACAATGACCTGAATGTACTCCCCTTCCACCGTCGGATAAGGGTTTTTCTATTCTAACAGAATTTTCTATATTTAGCAAGGGTTCATGTAATCGAATGATCTAAATAACGTACGGAGCCGAACGGAATTTTGGTCTTAACATGATCCGTGCCGGCGGAATCGGCAGAATGAATCGTGCGACTGCCGAAACGCAGATTAATCGCATCGCTGGCGCGACAAAGGCGATCGCGACGGTCGAGCTCAGGTTGCCAAAAAGTCTGTTGCGTTTCAGGGTGATTTTGCAATTTATATAAGGTGATGCCGATGATGCGCACTGGGCTTGGTAATTCGGCGAATAATTGGCGCGCAATTCGGCAAATGTCTGCATCGCTATTAAAGACAGCCGGCGTGAGTTTGGCGCGGTGTGAATAGATATCATCGTAGCCGTAGGTCCAGACGTAAACGCCGCGGGCGTAGAGATCTTTGCTACGCAGGCGGTAGCCAACATCCTCGGCGAGGTGTAAAATGCGCGCTTCGGTCTCACGCCGGGTGAGGGTTTTACTTTCGAGTACATATTGACGACCTACAGACTTAATGTCGCTCTGCCAATCATCAACTTCGATACCGCGCAGACGTTTGTACCATTTACTACCGTCGATAGAATGACAAACCATTTTAATGAGCGTCTCCTCGTCCGTGTCCAGAAGTTGAAGTGGCGTGAAAATATTGACGGCATTAAGACGGCGTTCCATGCGAACGTTAATTCCAGGTAGATCGGTGAGTTTGAGTGTGGCAAAAATGGCACGCTGATTTTCGGCAGTAATTTCGTCGAGTCCGTCTGGTTTATGTAATTCGCCAGCAAGTTTAGCCAAGAAACGGTTGCTAGCAATACCGACATTGCAACGCATCCAATCGCCAACTTCAGTCAGGAGACGATGTTTGATTTCGTAGCCAATTTCGTGACGACTGCGCGTGCGAATGTGTGGTGGCGCGGCGGCAAGATTAATTACGCCCTCGTCGATAGACTTCATGACAACGTCGGCGGAATAATCTTCCATAATACTGCGAAGCTTCTGGTGGACGTAGATGTATTTGCTCGGCTCGGTCTCGGCGAAGATTAAATCTGGACAAAGCGCTTCGGCCTCCATGCGGCGCATACCAACTTTAATACCGCGCGCCTTTGCCTCATAGCTGGCGGCAATAATGCAAGCGTTTGGCGTAATACGGTTTGTGATAGCAACGGGGCGACCGCGTAGCATGGGGCGTGCTTGCTGCTCGATAGTGGCGAAACAGGAATTGAGATCGATAAAAATTGTATCGTTCGGCGGCCTATACATATTGATCTCCTTCGAATTCTAAGAACCAGTTGAGCGAGTCGCAATCGAGCGCTAAGCGATAATCTGTAGCGCCATCGGTGACGTCAAAAGCGTAAACTGTGCGCAGGCCGTCGTACTTAGGATGCACGAGGCCGACTTGTGTGATGGCGACTTCTCTGCCAGAGCTAGTGCGAAAAGCGACGGGCTGACAGTGGCCCAGTAGATGTCGCGAAAAAGTGGCGTCGACTTCGATTGGCTCGTGTAAATTGTTTTGATTGGAAGATTGATCCATAAAAATCCTTTGCAATAAGCGTTAATAGATGTGTATTTGACGCAATATTGGCGTCGGAAATTTATGAATCTGAATCAGGGGCCGAAGCATGATTCGATTAAGCTTATTATAGCATAAAAATCGCCCGCTGGCGACGATAGTGCTAGCGGGCGGTTATGGATGAAGTGCGATGACTTAGCCGATTTTACCGGAGCCACCGCAGCGCGGACAAACTGTGGCCGGGCCGAGAAAACTGGCCTTTTCGCCACTGCCATTACATTCCGGACAAGTGTATTTGCCGGGCTTGACGCCGCGAAAAGTCTGCAGATAGCCAGCACAATGGTTGGCCGCATCTTTCGGGCTCAGGCAAGGTGCACCGCAGTGTGGGCATTTGTACGTTGCCATCCATGTCACCTCCTTCCCCAGGTGTGTAATAATGAGCAAAACTTGACAGATTATAGCACCGGTTTTATGGCTGTGCAAGCATGAGCATGATTGACATTTTTAGCATAGTGTGGTATAATTAAATATGTATCTCGCAAAATATATCGATTGCGGGAAGTAACTTACAACTGGAGTGGGACGAACGAGTGAAGGGGGTTGTATTAATAATGCGTAAAGTAGTCCTGATTTTGATCGTTGTGACGATGGTGCTCGGTATGGCGGCTTTTACCCCGTTAGCTGAGGCGCAAGCAGAAAGCAATGTCGTGCCCTGTTATGTGACGGGCAACGATGTGCGTGAGCGCGAAGGCGCTTCGACGGACAGTAAGATTGCCTGCAAGCATCAACGCGGTGAAGTCGTAGATGTGATAGAGATGTCTGGCGAATGGTGGAGGTTGACTAATGACCATTATATGTTCGCGCAGTATCTGATCCCGGTCGAAGAGGCGCAATACTTCTTTGAGCAGCCGACTTTCTATGTAGTAGGCGATGGCGTGCGTGAGCGCACTGGCCCGAGCACGAATTACGAGGAAGTTATGAAGCACTCTACGGGCGAAGCAATCAATGTTCTCGGTGAAAAAGATGGCTGGTATCGTCTGGCAAATGGTAACTACATTTGTGGCGATTATGTCGTCAAAACTTGGGAAGAAGCTCTGCAGATTTTGACGGAAAAATATGGAAACTTTACTTTGGTAAGCATCTCTGGGCAATATCTTGAATGTTACGTCGATGGAGTGCTGCAAGTTCGCGCAGATTGCGTGACTGGCAATGCAAAGAAGTCGCCGACGCCGACTGGCGTGTATCAGGTTTATCACAAAAACCACGATTTCGACATGAATGGTAATCCTGGCAATCACGTCAAATATTTCACCTGTTTTAACGGCGGTATTGGAATTCACGATGCGCCGTGGCGTCACGGAAAGTTTGGCGGTACGATTTACCAGTCGAACGGCTCGCACGGATGTGTAAATACTACTGAAGAAGCGGCTCGAATTGTCTACGAAAACTCCAAAAAAGGAACGTACATCATTGTACTTCCGTAACGGAGCCCTGCGGGGCTCCTTTTTTATGCTAAAATGTTTATGATGTATACAGATTATATTGGAATTTTTGATTCGGGTGTTGGTGGTGTTTCGGTACTCAAAGAAATTGTAAAGATTTTGCCGCAGGAAAATATCCTGTATTTTGGCGATGCTAAAAATGCACCTTATGGCGATCGCACACAGGACGAAATTGCACAGATTTCGCTCGCGAATGCGGATTATCTATTCGGCAAAGGCGTCAAGGCTTTAGTAATTGCATGTAATACGGCAACTTCTTCGGCGGCCGAGTTGATTCGTGAGAAATATCCAGACAAAATCGTGCTAGGTATCGAGCCGGCAATTAAGCCAGCTACGGAAGCCCATCCTGGTGAAGATATTCTCGTGATGGCGACCACTGGTACGCTTAAATTAGGTAAATTCCAGAAACATATGGAAGAGCTTCGCGACAGCGCGAACTTAATTCCGATTCCTTGCCCTGGCTTGATGGATTTAGTTGAGCAAGAAGATATGCAAAACCCAGCGATTAATGAATTGCTCGAAAAATATATCGGCAAATATCGCGGTCGTGCTAAGGCGGTGGTTTTGGGCTGTACGCACTATCCGTTCGTAGAGCGTCAGATTCGTGAGATTTTAGGTGATGTTGATATTTATAATGGTGCTGAAGGCGTAGCGCGCGAGCTGATGCGCAATCTTGATGAGCGTGATTTGCGCGGCTTGTCGCCAGAAGCGGATATTATCTTCGAATCGTCGGACGGACGCACTGAGACGACGGACTTCTATCGGAGAATGCTAGAGCTATGACCGTTGCACGCAAGAAGCCGGAGAAAGTTTGGGGGTTTACCGTTGCGAGCTTCTTCGGACTGATTGGCGTGTTTGTGGCAAAGTACTTAATTGACTTCTTAGTTTTACCGGCGATTTTTCCGCAGTTTTATCCGTCAACGGGTATGGCTTTTGTGTTCTGGTTAATTACTTCCCTGGTGGCGACTGTGGTGGCGATGCTTTGGATTACGCGTTTTGGCTATTTTTATCCTGTGGCGGATATTGTTTACGCGATAATTATGGCGATTTGGCCGTTAGGTTTATATGGTACGGCGGAATTTTGGCCAGCTATTTTAGCGGCCCTCGCGGCGGTGGTGATTTTGTGGGTAATTCAGCGCTTGGTTTTGTGGATTTTTATTATTGTCGGTTTTATTACGATGTAACTAGCGGCATTCAATAATGGCGCGCGGTTGATCGTTTTGGTCTTTAATTAAGAAATATGCCGTACCGTCAGTATTTTGACGGCAAACGGTGATTTTGTCGCCGTATTTAACTTCTTTTTTGTAGATGATGCGGAAATGGTTGAATTGTTCACCGAAGTCCATTAACTCATTGATGAGGTGTAAGTAATTAAGATTGTTGACGTGTTGATTGATGTCGATATCGCTCTTGCGAATGGCGACTTGCCTGTGCTCATCGTATTTTTCTAAAACGTGTAGGCGACCGAGCGAGTAGGTTGGAATGGCTTCATTTTCTTCTGGCTGATAGGCGTCGAGCAATTCTTTGCTGGCGCGCGCGATAGTCTTGTCTTTTAGATTAATAATGGCCCATTTTGAAGTTGCCCTGACGCAAACTTTGCTACCCTGGCGAATCTCGAAATCGCGATAAATATAACGCGTAAGTGATGGCTTAATCCAGGTGCGAACGCTGATTTTGTCGCCGTATTTTGGACGCATGTCAATATCGACGGTCCATTCTATCAATATCCAAGTTAAATTTTGTGCACCGATGTCTTCGAGGCCGTTTTGAATACTATCGGAATGTTTACTGGCGATTTCTTCGAAACATCTGAGGATGGCGCGATCGGTCATTTTGTAGTTAAGATTAACATCGTCTAAGCCCACCTCGAATTTGTGCTTAAAAATCATACTCTTTATTATACCTGTTTTTACTGATGATTATATAGTTTGGCGGGAATAACGACGACTGTGAGGCGTATGCGATTACTATTCGGCAACCAATTGGTCGTAGAAGGCTTTAGTTGGGTTGCTACTAGCGAGGGCTTCGTCGGTAGATGGAAACTCTAATGTCTTAATATGATGAAAAACGACTTGAATTAAGTGCTTAACTTGTTCGTTTTCTTTTTCGTCGAAAGCTAGTTCGAGCGAAACGATATCGTCATCCTGATCTGGTGCGATATAATCAATGCGCCCTTTAGTGACTTTGTAATTACGATAATCGCGCGAATTTTCTAGCAAGAACTTATAGAAGTAGAGCTGAATCTTGTATGCGAAAGTACTGTCGGTGGTGCCCCATTTATGCTTCGGCGCGCCGGTTTTGTAATCGGCTACAGTAATGGTTTTATGTTCTTCGTCGATTTCGATGCGGTCAATTTTGCCGGTTAGAATCGCGTCGCCAACGGTAATGGTTTCACTAAAGAAGCCACGTTCGGAATCGGCCTTCGTGTTACGGATTAGGTCGCCGCGCTCGGCAAGGAATTTCGCTAATTCTTGCTCACCGCGTTTGCGTAAATCGTCTTTTTCTTTCTCTTCTCCATCAGCGGCGGCAATTTTTGCCATAAAGCGTTCCATGGCTACTTCGTTGCTGAGATTCTCTTTATTAACCTCATCCATGATTTCGTGAATAAAGGTGCCGTATTTCATGGCGAAATTGCTTTCGCCCGGTACGCCGATGATGTAGTTGCGTAGGAAGTCACTCGGGCCATTGCCATAGCGTAAATCGATGAAAGTATTGAGGTGGGTTGGCGAGAGGCGATAATGCTCAACATATGGTTTAAGTAGGTTACGACGTACTTCATCGCTTGGATAGTAATTATCGAACCATTTATCTGGCGCAATGTCGACCACATCGAGCGCTTCGTAATTGGCAGGCGTGACAGTAGCGTACTTTTGCTCCAGTACATGGCTGACAAGATTACCATCTTGTTCGCGAATGTCGAGGTATTTGAGGCGATCTGCGTCGTGGCCGGCAAAATCCGAGAGACTATAAGTGAGGTAGAGCTGCGACTTGGCGCGAGTAATAGCAACGAAGAAGACGCGAATCTTCTCATCGGCAGAGTCGCCGGTGTGGCGGACATGTTCAAGGTTGCGTGGCAAGGTGATAAGGTCGGTATTACCCTTGGCTTCGCTCCAGTTTTTATTATCGGCAGCAATTAGGAAGACATGCTCATACTCGAGGCCTTTCGCAGAATGTACGGTTTGAAGCTGAACGGCAGTATCGGATTCGTGATACGGAGACTTGTTTAGGATTGCCATTTCGGCTGCTTCATAGGCGTGCAAAACATTGCGGAATTCGGCGAGAGATAGCTTGTTACCGCGGTGGCTATTTTTAGTAGTTACGAGTTCGCGCAGAGTGTTGAGGTTGCTAAATAATTCGTAGTTGTCGCTATCAGCGTAAAGCTTGGCGCAGAGGTTGTTAATGATGTATTCAGCACTAAAGCTCGAAACTTTGCCGGCGAGCGTAGTAAAGTATTCAGCAATGCTTGGCAAAGTCGAATCAACCGTCTCGAGCATTTGTTCGATGATGGTGCGGTGGCTTTGGCGGGCGTTTTGGATGGGTTCAATAATCTGTTTTGGCGTTAGCTTCCAACAAGGCATACTAAGCGTTTCAAACCAATACGGATCGGCGACTTTTGGTGCAGCGTTGAGTGCCAAGATTAAGTCGAGAACGTTAAGAAGTTGTTGAATGTCGGTATTTTCGAGGATATTCTCGCGGCGAACGTAAGAGACTGGAATATCTTTGGCGTGCAAATATGGCAAGATGCTCACCAGATATTTGTGCTTAGGCGCGATGATGGCGATTTTATTCCCTGGCGTACCAGCTTTGATGAGTTCGCTAATTTTGTTAGCAATGAATGAATATTCGGCTTGGTAGGCTGGAAATTCCATCAATTTGATATCCGTTTCGGCGGGTGGATTTTCGGCGGTGATATGTTTGTCGATATTTACGTTTGGCGCTTTGCAAAAACGGTCGGTCGCCTGCTCGATGATGTTATGTGAAAACTCGAGAATCGGTTTGCTTGAGCGGTAATTCTTGGTTAAGAAGATGTGTTCTGGGTGGTATTTTTCGTCGAAATCAAAGAAGTTGGACGTATTGGCGCCCTGGAAGCCATAAATTGCCTGATCATCATCGCCGACGGCCATAATATTTGGGCGACCTTCATTGCTTGGATTATCGGTCAGAAGACTAACTAATTTTGCTTGCGCATCGTTAGTATCCTGGAATTCGTCGAGTAAAATATACTGGAAGCGCTCTTGGGCGTTGAAACGTTTTTCGTCGTCTTCGGCGAGAAGCTTGATGGCGTTCAGAATCATATCGTCATAATCGAAGAGGCCGGCTTGATTGAGGCGTGCGCTATACTGCTCCATGATATTGGCGAGGCTAAGTAACTTTTTATTTGCGATATCATCGCCAAAGACGTAGCGATTATTCTTGTCTTTCTTGAAATACTTATTGCGCCACTTCCCCGGCATTTTGCTGGATGGCTTATCGGAATTCTCTTCGGCGAGTAGTGCTTCGGCGAGTGAACGATAATAGATGCGCGCAATCGGTTCAACTTTACCTACGATATAATCTTGGGCACTTGGCGCGTCGACGAAAGTTTTAAGTGCGGCCAAAATTCGACCGTAAACTTCGGCGGATTTTGGATAGCGTAAGCCGTTAGTGGCTTGAATATCTTCTTCGATGGCAGTGTAAATCTTGGCGCAATCTTCTTGGTTGCGGCGAACGATTTTGCGAATATCGTCTGGCGTTAAAGCGGCGGATTTTAAATCGGAAATCGCGGAGATAATGGCTGGCGTATAGAATTCTGGGCGTAGAATATCCTTCGGATCGAGGTTTTCCTGGATTTCGCGAATCATCGTAAAACGTTCGAGCTCATCGATGGAAGACGTTAAATCTGGGCGATGCTCTTGCAAGATATACGAGCCGAAGGCATGGTAGGTCTGAATTTGCACCTTATAGGCTTCTGGGCCAATAAAGTCAGCTAAGCGATGGCGCATATTGCTGGCGCCGGTCTCGGTGAAAGTTAAACAGAGGATATTTTCTGGGCTAGCGTCGGTTTGTTTTAAAATATTGGCGACGCGGACAGATAGGAGCTGGGTTTTGCCAGTGCCTGGGCCGGCAATCACGAGCAATGGTCCGTCGATATGATTGACGGCGGCACGCTGCTGGTCGTTCAAGTGTTGATAAGCTTTTTCGAATTCCATATAATCTAATTATACATGAATATCTATCTGGACATTGATGGGGTATTTAGAGGTGTAGAATCGCCAGTCTCGGATTTAACTGAGTTGATGACTTTTGTGTTGGATAACTTCCCTGGTCATGTTTTCTGGCTAACAACGCATGTTTGGCGAGGCGCAAACAATGCTGTACGTGCCCTAGTAGATGTCTTTGATGATGATCTGCTGCGGCGATTAGATACTGAGGTGCAAGCGACGAATTGGGGTGATTATAAGACCGACGCGATAGATTTTGACGAAGATTTTATTTGGCTTGACGACGATTTAGGCAGTACGGAGCGAATGATTTTGGAAAACCACGGCGCCCTGGATGGTCATTTTATGATGGATTGGCGCGATCCAGAAATGGCGAAAAAGGCCTTAGCGGAAATAAAATCACGCATGGAAGTAATCCCGGAAGTTGACGAAATGACTGATCGGGCGCGCGGTTCGATGGTGGGATTGGCGGTTGGCGATGCGTTGGGTGTGCCGATTGAATTTGGCTGGGTATCGCAAGACATCGAGAAGAACTTGGAAGAGATTCGCACAATGCCGCCATATCACGGAATTTTCGGCTTATGGTCGGACGATACTTCGATGGCGCTCTGTATGGCGGACTCGATTTTAGAGCATGGTGGCTACGATTCGTACGATGTGATGACGAAATATCTTTATTGGCGCGACGAAGGCTTAAACTCCATGGTAAATGGCGGTTTCGGGATTGGCAATCAGACGAATCATACTCTTTCAGAGTTTGTGTACGACCCGGTCGTAAAGGCGGATGCTGAGAAAGAATGGGCGGCCGGTAACGGTGGTATTATGCGCATCGCACCGGCAGTAATCGCGCGCGATAACGTAGCTATTGAAGAAGCTGTGGAGTTAGCGCGTATTTCGGCTCGCGAGACACATAATTCGCTGATGGTTGAAATGACGGCTGAGGTATTTGGCGCTGCGATTCACCTAGCCTTAAATGGTGCTGAAAAGGATCGCATTATTGATGAATGCTTTGAGTATGTATCGCCAGATTTGAAAGCGACCTATAAAGAAGTAAGCGAAGACATGCATCGTAGAATAGGTGGCGATGGTTCGTATTTGCGAGACCTGGGCGGCTACACGGTTGATGCTTTGGTGATTGCGTTGTGGGGCTTTGCGAATGCGGATGGATTTGAAGATGGTATGATGAAGGTCTTAGCGCTCGGTGGCGATGCAGATACGAATGCGGCAATTTATGGCCAGTTGGCTGGCGCTTATTATGGCTACAACCAAATCCCAGAACGCTGGCGCAAGACGATTGGGCGCGGAAAATCAATTCGTGAACGGGCCGAGAAATTGCATGCACTCGAAGAATGTCCAATCCTTGCGACACGCTTCGAAGAAGATATAGAAAAAGGTTATTTCGAATAAAAAATATTCCCTTGCGGGAATATTTTTTTAATTTATGATTTACTCTTTGTTAGTTTCTTCGTCTTCGGAGTAGAATTTTTCGCGTTCTACGAGGTAATCTTCATATTCACTGTTACCCTTGACGATATATTCTTCTTTGACGTCAGCCTCGAAGAAATCTTTTACCTTTAACAAGTGGCTGTTTTTGCCGTATTGTTCGATAAGATTGTCGAGATCTTCGTCGCTGATAGTTTCGGTTGAGATAGTAAGCGTATCGTAGTCGCCACGTTCGTTGTGAACTTCCCAGACGTCTTCGTATTTAAGAGTGTATTTTTCGTGTAAGGTGGAGTTGACAACTACATAATAGTAATTGGTGGAATAGCCAGTCTCTGGAATTTCGCCAGCCGGAAGGCCCTCATATTCGTAGCGATGTTTCTCGACGATGATGTCGTACTCGAGTGATTCGAAGCCCTTTTTGGCTGGAGTAATATTCTTCGAGAGCAATGCGAAGCCGACGATTACAATGAAGAAGATTGCGATGCCAAAGAAAGCTAAAGCGAGTGCTTTGTGCGAATTGGATTGATCGATTAATTTTTGCTTTTTAGCGCTCGCTTTTTTGCTGGAGCTAGTTTTTTTCTTTGTAGCCATTGATGCCCTTTCCCTTTTTAGTGATGTTGTTATTGTTGGCTATGATTAACGAGATCTTTGATTTCGCGAAGCACCATGTAGTTATCGGTATCGACTTTCTCTAGAGCGGAAAGCCCTTCGACAGTCTTTAATTCGTTAATGATTTCTGGTACTATTTTACCCTCTCTTAAGCGTTTTCCGCAAGTAAAATTACGTGATGTATCATTGCTACAGGTAAGGATAAGATCGCCTAAACCGCAAGCGCATTCGGCAGTTTCAGGATCGGCGTCATGGTCGGCGAGATACTTTTTCATCTCATAGTGCGCATGCTGGATGAGCATCGCAGTATCGCTAGCGGATTCGCTATGATACCCAGCTCCAATGGCGTAGATGTTCTTGAGCGAGCCGCAAAGTAGGATGCCAGCTAAATCTTCGTGCAATTCGATAGTGATTTGATTATTTTGCAATAAGCCCATCGCGAATGGCGTAGAGGCGGTCATAGTAGATGGTTTGCCATCGATAATTTCTTGCGCAAAACCTGGGCCGGAAATAACGGAAAACTGCGTAAAATCGGCAAACATATTGGCATTTAGTAAGCCTTTAGTCGCGCAGACGGTTGGAAGTTTTTTGAGGCGGTCTGGGTATTCGGCGATGAAATCTCCGAGAAACGCGGACGGAATTGCAATCACGACGGCATCGGCCTGGTAGGTGGCAGCATCAAGATTAATGTCTGGAAACAGCTGCGGATCGTAATAAGATATTTGGTGTTGGTTGTCGGTGAGTACTTTGCCTAGAGCTTGCCCAAAAGCGCCGGCACCCAAAATGGAAACTTTCATTCTTTAAGTGTATCACGTTTAAGCTAGAAAATGCCACCTCCGAAGAGGTGGCTGGGAAAAGCTTAGCGCTCGTCGCGCTGTTTGAAGAAAAAGCTAAGTACTGTGTCGCCGGTGTGGGCGCCTACAATGGGGCTGACGTAAGCGAGCTGGATGCGGTCGCGCGAAAGATCGGTGCGGCTCTCGAGCAATTCGACTAGCCTTTCAGCACGTTCCTGGGCCTTTGCCCCTCCATAACCGATACGGACGAATCCATTGTCGTCAGCGACGTGCTCAAGATAATAGTCGACCCATTCATGCAGGATTTTGTTTCCTTTGCGAATACGCCCATCCATTGAGAGCTTGTCGTTGCTCGGGAAGTACATCCATGGGTTGAGATGAGCGAGCGACATGGTCATCATAGCGATACGCTGTATCAGGTTGTAACGACCGCTCTTGGCGCTGTAGCGTAGATCGCTTTCGGTGAACAGGTGCACGATATGCTTGCCGAGTTCGCGGCCATATGTTTCAATATCGTCGCCAGTGTATTTTGCCAGATACTGCAGGTAGGTGCCAAGACCATTGCTGATACATTGAGTGTCGACGTAGATAAAACGGCGATTCGGATAGTCCTCGGCATATTGATCCATGGCCATTTTAACGGTCTGCACAGAACCGGCGGACATGTACGGCGAAATGCCGGCATAAACAATGGCGACGTCGTGGTCGGTGTGCTTAATGATATCATCGAGTACGACGGCGACAGCCTCGCCTCCGGCAGATGAAGTCTTCAGGCGGCCGGGTTCATATTCTCCTTCCTCGAGTTTCTTGTAAAATGCGGCCGGGTCATGGACGTCAATGTCGACGCCGTCGTAGGTGATGTGCTGCTCGTACATTTTTGGCCAGATGCCATAGGCCTTACGTTCATTGACGGTTAAATCGCAGGTCGTATCGGTAAAAATCGCATACTTCATGTTGCTTTCCTCCTTCTAAAGTGCATGTGTATGTCCCAAAAACTAGGATATGTCTACATCAATATTTATATTACAACACAGATTTGATGAAAATGCAAGAAAAATGCCACCTGTGGAGGTGGCGGGGGTGTGTTAGGTGGATTCGTATTTGACTTGCGTGAGTTCGTCTGACGGCTCGATCTGAAACATCAAGTCGCAGAAGCGACCAATGCCCTGCATGGCGTTATTGAAGCGACGTTCTCGGCTGATGATTTGCTTGAGCTCGTCGGCATCCTTGCCAGTGCAATTGATCACGACTTCATCTATGGCGTGCGTGGCAACTTCGATAGCGAGGTCGGACAAGATGTCGAAATTTCTGCCTACTTCGGTTAGTTGATAGTGCTTGTTGTCGGTGGTGGTAAGGATTGCGGAATATTCGCTCAGTTTCTTGCCGACTAGAAAATCACCAAAGAATCGAAAGTCTTCTTCGCTCGCTTCTTGCATTGCGTAGTCAAAGATTCCACTTGTAACTGGTATGAGGTAGGAAATCGTCTGCATAGAATCCCTCCTTTAAAAAGGAACTTGTGACGGCCGATGAAGGCCAAGGCCATATCTATATATTATATCACACTTTGCGCAAAATTGCAAGATTCTCGATGTGCGGAGTACGTGGGAAGAAATTGTATGGTTGGAGTCTTTCGATGTTGTATTTCTCTTTCAACATGGCAATATCGCGAGCTTGGGTAATCGGATTACAGCTGAGGTAGATGACGGTGGTCGGCTGTACTTCAAGCAGGCGTTCAATTAATTTAGCGTCACAGCCGGCGCGTGGCGGGTCGAGGATGACTGTGCAATCTGGTGTGATATATTCTGTTACGTCTTCGGATTTTGCGAGTACGCATTTAGCGTCGGTGCCGGCGGCGTTGTTTTGCATTTCGGCAAAGGCGGCGCCATTTACCTCAACGAGTGTAAGGTCTTTATCGCGCGCGACTGACAATCCGATACTGCCGACCCCGGCGTAAAGGTCGAGAACTTTGTCGGTTGTGATGAGGGGTTTAATCTCATTTAAAACCATCTCGTAGACTGGTAGATTAATCTGAAAGAATCCGTTTGGCGAATAATTATATTGATAGCCGCAGAGTTTATCAGTGAGGATTGGCATTTCTGGATGTGATTTGCCGTTCGCGAATAAGTCACCAGAGGTTTTACCCTGTTGATCGCAACGCATTAAAAGTGATTGATAGGTGCGCGCCTCGGCATGTTCGGCGTTCAGTTTATCGACAATAGCCTGTGCGGCAGTGAAAATTTCTGGGCGCTCGAGCGAGCTTTGCGTGATTGGTTGCTTGCGATGGGTGCCACGCGTATGAAAAGCGAGATGAATTTGATTGTCTTCATGGCTCCAATAGAGCGAATACTCCATCTTGTTGCGATAGAAAAACTCTTTTTCGTCGGTCTTAGTTGCTTCGACGAGCGGGTATAAATGATTTTGCGAGAAGCATTCTTCGACGAGCTGGCTCTTGGCGGCAAGCTCAGTCTCCCAGTCGATGATCTGCCATGGACTAGTAGCAAGATAACACTCATCGCGTGGTTCAATGCGTTCATCGACGCTTTGTAGAATCTTGGTTGCGATACCTTCGCAATAGCTGTGCTTATCTTTAGTGATTTCGAATTCAACAGTTTCAGATGGTAAGGCATTCCAAATAAAGGCTTTCTTGCCGTTTTCTAGTGTGGCGAGTCCCTGCCCGCCCGGTACGAGTTTTTCGATGGTCGCTTGCATAGTTTAGATTTTAGCATATTTGACAGACGGCGAATATAGTTTTAAAATATAAAGATAGGCTAGCATTGTGGGAAGGGGGTGTGACAATGGATATTCTCACATATTTACTGCATGGCCTTGCATATGTTGGCGTATACATACTCAACTTACTAATCTATGAAACCATAGCGATCTTAATCTGGCTGGGACTGGCGCTATTGGCGTTCCGTGTCGCATCGGATAATGTGCAAGAGGTCTTCACGTCGCGACTGGCTGCTATTTTGTTCCTATCATTATTGGCAATCTGCGTGATGCTACTCTTTGGAGTGGGATATATCGTGCCGTTGCCAGTATTTAGCTGAGGAGGTGATGTGAGGTGATAGTGAATTTTATATTCGCGTTGTTCTGCCTGGCGGTCGTCTTCTTTCTGGTTGAGCTGACTTTTCGCATCTTTTTAGCGTGGCTATTGTTCTGCGCAATTTCTTGGGTGCTAAGCTTGGTCGGTCTGCAAGAATATGCCTGGTTGGTCTTCATAGTTTTTGTTTTGTGGAGTTGGTTTCGCTACTAACCCAAAACCCCGCCGTTGCCGGCGGGGTGTTTTTTTTATTCGTAGCGTAATGCGTCGATTGGGTTTTTGTGCGCTGCCCTGCGTGCCGGTAAAGTGCCAGACAGGAACGCGATAACCATAATCAATACAGTGACTGAAATGATGTCTGGGATCGTGTAGGTTGCTAAGTTGAAAGTTGGAAATGCTTCAAGAAAACCACCTTCGGCATGAAAAGCGGTGTTTACGAGATTGCCGAGAATCATTGAAACGGTAATACCAAATACGGAACCCCAGAAACCAAGCGCGATTGCTTCAAGGCTAAAGCTTAAGAAAACTTTGCTCGAAGACATACCGAGAGCCTTGTCGAGACCGATTTCGCGGGTGCGTTCCTGCACGGACATGAAGAGCGTATTGATGATACCGATGGCGGCTGCGATCAAAGCAATCAGGCCAAAAATCTTAAAGACGGTTAGAATAACGTCGAAGAAAGTTTTGATTGTGCCAATAATATCTTCGATCGTCATGCCGGACAGGCCGATTTCTTCTAGTTTATCTTTAATGTCATCAACAGAGTATTTTTCATAATCAAAGTTTGCCGCTACGGCGAAGGTTTGAGTCTTGATTTCGTCTGGATAATATTTAGTGTTTTCTTCGTAGATATCGTCAGCAAGTTTATTGTTGGTGTATTGTTGCCCCATTGAAACTACGCCTGGCGCAATTACGCCTACAACTTTAGCATCAAAGGTTTTTTCGGCGCGCGTATATTCATCTACAACTACGAGCTGGACTTCTTTGTCGATAATATCTTCATTCGTGTAGCCAAGTGCGCTGACGTATTTTTGTTCAAGTTGGATTTGATATTCGTCAGCTCTTAAATCGAGTTGTTTGCCGGTTACGACGTCGACTTTGACGTTTCCTGGTGGTAAAGCCTCGGCGGCGACGAGATATTTCTTGTCGGTTTCTTTGCTAGTAATATAAGTAATGTCGAGGGTTTTTTGTTCGACAATACTGTCGGCGTCAATACCTTCAATCTTTTTTAGCTTTTCCATTTGCTCGTCCGTAATTGGGGACATGCCGGTTTGAATTTTGTCTGGGTTATATTCAATCGGCGTTTTATTTCCGTCGCCCATAGAGCCCTGCAGGCCTTCTAGTGCATCAAAAGAATCTTTCGAAACAATAGCGAGATAGCCGTCGCCACCATAACTATCGACTTGACTGTCGATAAAGTCGTTAACGCCAGCCTGAATAGCGGACGTAGAAATAATGGAGAATGAGCCGATGAAAATAGCTAAAATCGTCAAAAAGCTGCGAAGCTTATTGCGGAGTAGATTTGCATTGGCATCTTTGATGATATCTAGAATTTTCATAACTATTCCTCCTCGATATCGATATGATGAATGTTGTTATTATCGCGCATACCGTCGTTGTCGCCGTCGCCGTCGAAATCTTCTCTGTAGCTTTCTTTGAAAATCTGGCCATCAGCGATATGAATTTGGCGCTGGCATTTATCGGCTAAATCTTGGTCATGCGTCACGATGATGAGTGTAATGCCCTTCTTTTCATTGAGTCCGAAAAGTAATTTCTCGATGCGTTCGCCAGTAGCGGAGTCGAGGTTACCAGTTGGCTCGTCGGCAAAAATAACCTTTGGATTATTAATAATAGCACGAGCGATGCAGACGCGTTGCTTTTGACCGCCAGAAAGATCGTTGGCTTTGTTTTTAGCCTTATCGTCGAGCTCGACAATTTTAAGTGCCTCCATGGCGCGACGGCGGCGTTCGCGGAAACCAACGCCGGAAATCTTAAGTGGCAGGATAACGTTGTTTAGTACAGTGTCGTTAGAGTTCATAAAGAAGCTCTGAAAAACGAAACCAAACTCCTTATTACGCAATTCATTTAATTTACGATTGTGCAATTTACTTGTATCCTTGCCGGATAGTTTGATGCTTCCGGAAGTAGGCTTGTCGAGGAGTGCAAGAAGGTGCATTAAAGTAGATTTTCCGGAACCGGATTTACCAATAATAGCAACTGATTCGCCCTCGAAGATATCTAAATCGATGCCACGCAGGGCCTCGAATTTGGCGTCACGCTTGCCGTAAGATTTGTGCAGGTCGCGTACGCATAAAAGTGGACGTTTACTCATAAGGTATATTTTATCACGAGGTGCTTATGTTTGCGAAAAGCCAAGAGAGAAAATAGAATAATACTAAAATTTGTACCTTACAAAGGGGGTGCTATTATGAATCAAAATGAAAGACAAGCACTTTTTGCGCAGTTGGTTCAGAGCAAAGTTGTCACGACGGAACTTGGTCAAATTAATTTACCCATTGATGGTCTAAAGGAATATCATGATAGGGTCGGATTGGCCGATAATGAGTTGAGCTATTTCGATTTGCAACTTCCTGGCGCCGAAGAGGGGCTATACCAGTATGTTCTGGGTGGCATGAATAGTGATGAAGCAAAGTTTGAGCTAGTGGAGACATTGTATTATGATGACACGACTGGCGAATCGGTCAATTTCGAACCGCCGGATTTATTCATCGAATCCTTGGGGCGCAAGATGTTGAACGGCGACGTTTTTGCAACGGCTCTATCCGCATTGATCATTATGGTCGCGCCTGGTTTTCGACCATGACGTCCGATGATATTGGCGCCGTACTGCTAGTCACCTTCAACCCGAGTAATCTGGGAGTGTCTGTCTATACGGAGGATTTAAGTGGCTCTGCGCGTTTATGGTACGATGGAAAGACTTTCCACTTCTCTCCTACCACGTTGTTCGTATGTTATGGTTATCCCTGCTGAGAACTGCCCCGGACTTGCGCCGGGGCGTTTTCTTGTGGTAAAATATATTGCAGATTGGACCGTCGCCAAGCGGTAAGGCACTGGGTTTTGGTCCCAGCATTCGCAGGTTCGAATCCTGCCGGTCCAGCCATTTTTTGTGCAACAAAAAATGGGCGGCAGGATGAGAGCCCAGGTTCGTCCAATGCCCGGTCGCTTGCGACAACGGCGCATTGTTTATATCCTGCCGGTCCAGCCATTTTTTGTGCAACAAAAAATGGGCGGCAGGATGAGAGCCCAGGTTCGTCCAATGCCCGGTCGCTTGCGACAACGGCGCATTGTTTATATCCTGCCGGTCCAGCCATTTTTTGTGCAACAAAAAATGGGCGGCAGGATGAGAGCCCAGGTTCGTCCAATGCCCGGTCGCTTGCGACAACGGCGCATTGTTTATATCCTGCCGGTCCAGCCATTTTTTGTGCAACAAAAAATGGGCGGCAGGATGAGAG
>CAMZHH010000001.1 GCA_947306745.1 uncultured Candidatus Saccharibacteria bacterium | reverse complement strand
CAACGCTGAAGGTTGGCTTCTTAGCTACCGTGACACAAGCTGGGGCGGAAACAGCCCAGTGACTACCAGTACTACTTAATGCTGCGGATTGATTATTACTATCAATTCTCGTGTTGTAATTATTAGGACTTCCGCTTGAGGCCGTATCGTGACTATCTACTGGCCAATAAGCTACCGCCGTACAAACTCTAGTGCCAGGAGTCACATTCGTTGGAACGGTATAGCTAGCAGTAATTGTTTTAATGGCGTCGCCATTTAACTGACCATTACCATCGTTAAGAACTTCTGTGCTAGATACGCGTTCAGTACAGTTGTCATAATTATGCGCTCCATTTGCGGTTTTTGCGCAAATATCCTCCTTAGTGCTTGCCGACGCGGCATCAACTACGGCTGCATTCTGTGATGGGCTACTACTAGTAGTAAATGATACGACTTTGATTGTAGTGTTTTTTGTGCGAGTAGCATAAGGCGTAGATCCATTCACCTGCTTATTTTCGCGCTTTAGGACTTTAATTTTATTGGTCGTGAGGAAATCGGATCCCGCATAGATTACACCCTTGGTAAGGCCATGAGTGGTCATGCCAATCAGGCCATAATTATATGGAACATTTACTGTACCCGTTAGCGTCTCTTCGGAATTTGAGACTTGTTTAGTGCCATAGGTATACCATGAACAGTCACCATCTTCATCCCAACATGGATGATAAACTGAGTAACTATCTGTTGTAATTGAGCGATATGTAATACTTTGACTAAAACTGCTACCGACGTCAGATGGGCCAGTCGGACTAGAGGACTTACATGTCGTTGAACGGCCGGCTTCCGCTGGAATCTGATAGAAATTAGAACTGTGCGTCCAGCCATTATTATATCCACAGGCGTAGTTGTCGTTACTTGGCGAAGTTTTGCTCAGGTAATAATTTACATTCGCAGATGTGTAAGAGGTAGGGCTTAAACCGAATACATAGTTGTTATTATTCGTAGAATTCTTCTTGCCGGAGATTGTCCAGCTTGGCGACACTGTGAAGTCTATTGCAGGCTCGTCATGCGTATAGTTTCGAGAGTATTCCGAACCGCCACACATTCTGTATTCATATTGAATATCGTCACCAGGCTTAGCCCAGTAGGTATGGGATGTTGTGCCTTCAAGAGTCTGACTAGAGCTGTTTTTCTTGAAGATCATCTGTGCGCCAGAACGAGCACTATATGAACCCATATGGTAGCTGCTACCCATAATTGAACAATCGTCTTTGTCCTCTTCCCTATCACGAGTAATAGTCATGCAGTGGCGCTTAGAAATAGAACCGCTCGTACTGCCATTCTCCCATTTTGAAGGACTGGCAGATAAACTGTGACAAACTGTAATATTTGTTCCTGGTGGAGTACCAATCCGGATTGCACCACTCCTAGAATGCTCTTCGTATCCATAAGTAAAGTTATGGCAATCATTACTATATCTGAATCTTTCCGAACCGTTCATGCAGACATACACATTGTAGCTTTCACCATCTTGGCGCCAAACTTTATCTTCATAGTTAATAGTTACGCTTTTGGTCGTCGAAGTGTAAGTAGAACCATTCGCATAGGTGACACCACCGATTTTTGCCGTAATAGATCCATCAAATGTCGTTGATCCACCCGAATCTTTATCGTACAACAATGTCATTGGGCTGGTGCCACAAGAGCCCCAACCGCCAGCCGTATCATACCAACAGCGGTGGTTGTAAATTGTTACTTGCCAAATATTACCTGCGTATTGAGATGTAGCGCCAGGATTATCTCTAATCCATTGTGCTAGGAGTGGACCATTAATAGTTACGCTTAAACCACCACCCGTAATTGGAGCTGACCAGTTTGACAAGTTAGAATCCGCATTAGACGTCGCCCTTAAGACTCTAGTACCAGAGTAAGAAAATACGCCGTTTCCATTATCCCCTTCAGAACATGAGCTAGTCAGACAAAGTCCAATACTTGCAGCGTAATGGTCGCCGCCGCCCCAATAACCATGCACGAGGCCAAAC
This sequence comes from uncultured Candidatus Saccharibacteria bacterium, assembly GCA_947306745.1. Classification (GTDB taxonomy): domain Bacteria; phylum Patescibacteriota; class Saccharimonadia; order Saccharimonadales; family Saccharimonadaceae; genus UBA2834. The sequence continues at coordinate 166,754 of CAMZHH010000001.1, read as the reverse complement.
AATACCATCGGATAGGTAGAATTACCTAAATCCACGTAGGAGTCGGCGGGAAAGTAATAATTAGTGCCGTCCGACCACGGTGACGAACCGAGCATAAATAGAACTGCATAACCATTGCCGCCCTCGCAGGCCCAGTTAACACCATACGTACTGCCACCTAGGCTAGCGAAACTAGTATATGGACCAGAGCCGTACGTATAAAAGTGACCACCGCCATCATAACAGTCGTTCGCCGCGTATGACTCTGATGGCATCGCGAATACCATTAAAAACGATGCGCAAGCTATAGCTAAAAGTGTATAAATTTTCTTCATATTAGCCCCTACCCTCCGTAGTCCTAGTATCTTTTTTCGCGTCGCTTTCTTTCTGTTCTTTCAAAGGCTTATATTTAGCCAAGTCATCATTTCTTCCAAAGTGTGTAGCCATAGCGATAACCCAATCAAGCGCAGCCTCGTTATCTTTATCAAGCTCATAAGCCTTAACTGCAGAATCATAGATTTCATCTTCGTAGGAGTTATTTACTTTATTATTAAACTTCTTGAAGATAGTCTGCGACTTATACAAGTAAATTTTGGATTTATCCGCATCGCTTTCGGTTTCAGATATCAACTCATCAAAACCAGCAATCGCTTCCGGCAAATCTTCCTCTGCTTTTTTCGCTTCATTAGTAATTTTTTCAAGCAATGTACGTTCGACTTGATTCGCTTCGCTAATTTTCGCTGCCTCGGCGGCGGTACGCTCGGCTTCAAGACGTTCATTTTCGGTGGCTTTATACCAAATTGCATAGCCTGCACCACCAAGGATGATTGCAATAATAATTCCGATAAAGACAGTTTTGTGCCAACCTTTGAAGAAGAAATCTTTTACCTGCTGCTGAATTTTCTGCGCGCGAGAACGACTAGCTTCTTTTTTGCGAGCCGACTCCTCAACCTTAGCCTGACGGCGCTCTTTCTTTTCAATTTCGCGACGGTCGACGTTTACGAATAGCTCACCATCGTTATGGGTTTTGATTTTTTCTGACTTAAACTTTTGTTCAGATTCTGGAATTGGAATGCCATCAATCTCGACCGTCTCAGCTTTCTTGCGAGCGGCCTTGCGGGCTTCCTCTTTTGCATCAATATATGGTTCCGATTCATCGGCTGATGCATGGGTGATATTCGGAGATTCGATAAGATCTCCGTCTTTATTATTTGCTTTTCCCACCTCACCTGCAGGATTTGCGTCTTTAGCGCTCATGGTTAAATTTTACCATATTTAAGGTAAAGGTTTTTATTTATTTTTTATTTGAGTCAGTCTTGTGTTGTTTTTCGAGTTTTTCGTGCGGAAGATCAATATCCTCGTCAGCCTTAGGGTTTTTTGGATCAAGCCATGTCATGATAGCGTCGCGCTTCATAGCAACGATTACGAGAATTAGAACGCAAACAGTAGTAATAACAATTGTGGCCGTAATATCCGAATTCCCCACCGAATGGCCAATCATATTCGTGCCAATCATCGACGGAATACGGCCGACGGTCGCCATGACAAGTAGCTTGCGTAATGAAATTTGCGAAAGACCAGCAATATACATCACGATATCATCCGGCAGACCAGGAATTAAAAAGATTAAGAAAAATACTAATGGACCACGGTCATTGGCGAGATAGTCAAACTTGTTCATGAGCTCTTTTGAAACAACCTTCTCGACAAATGGACGGCCGAGCTTGCGCGAAAGCCACAATACAATCCAGTAGCCGATCGTGCTACCAATGATTGTCCAAATGATACCCCACCAGCCGAAAAGGAATCCACCAACTAGCCCAACTACTCCGCCCGGGATTGGCGCGAGCACAGTTTGCGCAATCTGCAGCAAAATATAGATAATTGGCGCCCAAATACCAGCGGAAGTGATTGCTTCGCTAACTCGTTCACGATCCGCTAGAAAAATGCCAAAGTTATAAATTGGACCATGCAAATTAATGTCAATAACTAACGCTACAATAAGCGCCAAAATCACGGCCGAACCGACCGCGATTTGGATTTTTGCTTTCTTACTAAATTTCTTTTTGAATATTTTCATTATTTAGCGTATTCGATAGCGCGAGTCTCACGGATCACGTTAACCTTAATGACGCCAGGATATTGCATAGTAGCCTCAATCTTGTCAGCAATATCGCGGGCAAGTTTTAGAGCGGATAGATCATCGATTTGCTTTGGTTCAACAATAACACGAATCTCGCGACCGGCAGAGATAGCGTAAGCCTTGTCGATACCTGGGAAGCTAGTGGCAACGTTCTCGAGAGCCTTCATGCGCTCGGCGAAGTTTTCAGCGGAGATATTGCGAGCGCCTGGGCGAGCAGCCGAAATAGCATCAACGATTTTAACAATGATAGCTTCTGGAGTTGTTGGCTCAACGTCATCGTGATGCGCAGCGATAGCGTGAACAATTTCATCTTTCATACCAAACTTCTTAGCAAGCTCTGCGCCAATCTCGGCGTGTTTACCTTCAATCTTATGCGTGACAGCTTTACCCATATCGTGCAAGAGCGTAGCAGTCTTAGCAACATTAACATCGGCTCCGATTTCTTCGGCAATCATGCCGGCGATATGAGCCATCTCAATTGAATGTAAAAGCACATTCTGACCATAACTAGTACGGAATTTAAGTTCGCCGAGCAAGTGCAAAATCTCGGATGGAATACCAATCACGCCAACTTCGCGAGCGGCATCTTCGCCAGCGCGAACAACTTCTTTTTCGATTTCGCGTTCAGCCTTAGCAACAGCATCCTCAATACTGGATGGATTGATGCGGCCATCCTTCATCAAACGCTCAAGTGCATAACGGGCAACTTGGCGACGAATTGGATCGAAGCTGCTCAAGACAACCATACCTGGAGTATCATCAACGAGTACATCAACACCAGTAGCGTGCTGGAGAGCCTGAATATTGCGGCCTTCCTTACCAATAATACGGCCTTTCATGTCATCGTCAGGAAGCTTAAGAGCGGTAATAGTGCGATCAGCAGTAACCTCAGAAGACATGCGCTCCATAGCAGTTAAGAGCATCGCTTCCGCCGTATCGTCGATATGATCGTTGTAGGCTTTTTGCTCTTTAATAATGAGGTTCTTAAGGTCCTCTTTAATGTCGCGCTCAGTCATTGCCATGAGCTTGTCTTTAGCGTCAGCCTTGCTGAGGCCAGCAATCTTTTCGAGCTTTTCCTGAGCTTTCGTACGAATAGCGCGAACTTCATCTTTAAGCTCTTCAATTTCGCCTTCTTGCTTGCGCAAGTTTTCAGACTTTTTGTCGATCTGGTCAAGCTTAGTATCGAGCAATGTCTCACGATCGGCGAGACGGTTCTCGGTCTTTTTCCATTCCTTGCGACGTTCAGCCTCTTCGCGCTGAATCTTATCATTAATATCGGATGCTTCTTTTTTGGCATTCAAGACGATCTCGGATGCCTCGTGCTTCGCCTTGCGAATAAGCTCGTCAGCCTTGTTTTTGCCACCGTTTTCGTTGCGCTTATTGTAGGCATAAAAACCACCAACGCCAGCGCCTGCGCCTGCAATCAGCGCAATAATAACTGGAATAAAATCCATGACTCTCCCTCTCTCATTTATGCTGCACGCACAACTACCGTACGCGCGAATATAAAGTGATTATCAAAAGTTAATAATAAACTGAAATCCCCCTACTTTTATTCTAGCACAGAGATTATTTCTTTGGCGCAGAAATATTTGCCTCACGACCATATTCTGGCATAATGAGCGCAACTTTTTCGCCACGGTGGTTATAGAGAGGAATGTTTAGCTCGCTCGCAAGCGTATTTACGACGGTTGCTCCAATACGCAAACCAGTAAAGCTACCAGGGCCGGCCATAAATGTGATTTCGGTTAAATCTCGCCAATCTGCGCCCTGCTCTTGCAAGCGATCGTGAATATACTTGAGCAAATCGCGCGCCAGATTGCGGCCAGAATCCCATTCATAAGTCTGCTCATCGAGTTTCAAAATCGTCTTTGGTGTAGATGTGTCTAAATATAGTTTCATTTCTCGATTAGCTCCCGAGTATTTTCATCGATATATTTGATTTCTATAACTTTGCGGTCTTGCGGTAAAACATTTTGAATGCTCTGCCCCCATTCGACGACCGTAATGGTTTGCGGATCGTTAATAGACTCAGCCAAATCTTCTTCCATAATGCCCGGATCGGCCAGGCGGTAAAAATCATAATGCACTAAAGTGGCATCCTGACCTTGGTAGACTTTTGAAATGGTAAATGATGGCGAGGTGACGGCTTCTTTGACGCCGATGCCTTGCGCTAATCCGCGCACAAAGGTAGTTTTACCAGCGCCAACATCCCCGATTAGCTCCAAAACAAGAGGCGCCTGATGCGTCCTGCCATATTTCTGACCGAAGTCGAGCATCTCCTGCTCGGAGTGAATTAACATGTATATATTTTACCATAATCTGGAGATTTATCCAGGGAGAGGCATGGACGATAACGGTGTCTCGTATGGATATATAAGTATCCTACGGTTAGCGCAATTGGTATATATAGCCAGAAGATTTGCGGATTATTAGCGTCAATTTCAATTGCGCCCCACGGGATGCTAGCGAAGTAATTAATGACGTATAGATGAGCGCTCAAAATTAAGTGGGCAAAAGTCGGTACGACTGGTGCAAAAATTGTGGCAAGCATCGCAAGTGGAATTGTAGGCGACAAAATGATGCCCGCTAAGACACCAATTAATGAAATATGACCAAAGAAAAATGCATTCAGCGGAAGGCAAAATAATTGCGCGGCGAGCGATGGAAAAATTGCGGCAGCAAAGCGCGCGACTGGATATGGACCATAAAAATAATCATCCAACAGTGGAATTACAAACAAAATCCCCGCATAAGCCGCAAAGGATAGTAGGAATCCAATATTCGTTAAGTAGTCTGGACGAATAGCAATTGTAATTGTGGCGGCATAGATGATAAGTCGAGCCGGATGAAACTTGCGCCCAACATACCAAGCTAGCAATGACATCATCGATACCAGCCCGGCGCGCGCCATACTAGCACTAAACCCCGTAATAGCAATGAAAACTAGCATAAAAGCGATTGAGCCAGCGAGTGACATAAAGCGAGAGATTTTACCAAATATTTTGCGCGCGCCGGCAACGATAATGCCTAGATGAAAACCAGACGTGACGACGAGATGCGAAAGACCAACAGTTTTGATTTGCGCATCTAAATCGTTCGAAAACAGAGCTTTGTCGCCAAATAAATAACCCAGGCCTAAACCAGCCTCGTCGGTATTTATTGAATTTGCTACTCGAGCACTAAGCCATTCTCTTACACTTCAAGCAAAATCTGGCGGATCCGGTTTATGAATCGATAATAATTGCGGCCTATATAAAAATCCTGCATAGGCGCCAAAACCTTCCTTTAGGATACCCTTTAAAACTACACGGTCGGAACGGGTGAAATTATAATCTGCCCCTGTCGGAAGCATGACATATACTTGACTTTTTACAGTGTTTGTGCTATAATTAAAGGATATGGTCTCGATTGCAAAACGGAGGTCTTTTTCTTTATTTTCTGGTGAATTCGTTACGATGCCGGAGATAATAATTGAGCGATTATAATATGCTTGAACGATACGTAAGTCGCTATTTTGCCACGATACTCGCACGGCGCCAAAAAGTAAGCTGGCCAGTATGGCAAAAAGAATACGTCCATAACTTTTTAAAACAATTGCTAGCACAAGGCTCAATCCAGCTAAGATTAACCAACGTCAGGACAAAATCCAGGCAAGGACAATGCTTAACAAAGCGCCCACGATAAAACCAATACAGGCCCCGAGCGGCAAAAAAGAAATGTGAATTTTGCGTGATTGAATGTGACGATACCTAATCATGCATCGAACATAACAGTCATCCTGAAATCATGAAAGCATAAGCTCGTTCCCCTGTTATTTATGCTACAATTAGTTAATGATAAAGTTACAAAAATCCTGGAAAAAACTTACGAGCAAATTACCGAAGCTATCCGAGCGTCAGAAATACTGGGCTAGTTCAATTATTTTTTTGGCACTTGGTGCGATTTTTTTGACCTGGTTTTTAGAATACCGTTATTTCTTGAATGACTTTACGCGCGTTTGGAGCTTTTTCTTTGGCAGTCCGACGCCATTTTACTTCAATGCATTATTAATGTTTTTGTTACTGGTTTTCCTATGGGGTTTAATTGGTCGTCCAGGCGTCGCATTTAGTACGATGTGGTCTTTAATAATTATCCTGACTTACATCCACATCAATAAATACAATTCACGTGGCTTCCCATTATTGCCAGAAGATTTTCAGCTCGCCTCGCAGGCGGCCACGCTCACAAAATTCGTCGACGTATGGTCGATTGTGCGCATGGTGATTGCTATAATTCTAATCGCCGCGCTAACCGTCGCTTTCGAAATTGCTCTCGCAAAAAAGCTACACTTACACTATCAAACAAAGAGTCCGAGTTGGACGAAGCGCAATATGATTGGTACACGCATGATGATCGTCGCCATGGCAGGATTGGCATTTTTCTTTGGCACCGATTTCGTGCGTCATAATGACGGTAGCCGTTACGAAGACACTTTCCTCGGCACGCATTTTACGGCCTGGAATCAGAATCGCAATTACGACGATAACGGTTTTATTTTAGGTTTCTTATATAACTTACAGAAGCTTCGTTTAGTTGAGCCAGATAAATACAGCGAAAGTAAAATGGAGGAGCTGAAGGCTGAATATGACGCGATTGCGGAGGCTGAGAATGCTAATCGTATTAACCCAGCCGACGAAGATGTGAGCGTAGTAGTAATTCTTAATGAATCATTTTACGATCCAGCCACAAGTTTTCAGGGTTTGAATTTCAAAGATTACTACAAATATGAGGGAGATGTGACGCCAAACCTACATCGCATTATGCAAGATTATCCGAGCGGCTTAATGTATTCTTTGGACTACGGCGGCGGCACAGCTAACATCGAATTTGAAACGCTTACAAGTCTTACGAATTACTGGATTGATTCAGTGCCTTACACCGCCCTATTGCCAAAGACTGGCGCGGTCCCGTCAATTGTTCAGAGTCTCAAGGCGAAAGGCTACTCAACGACCGCGATTCATCCATTTAATGGTGGCATGTATAAGCGCAACATTGCACTCGCAAATGAGGGTTTCGACACATTTATCACTGAGCTTGAAATGGACCACAAGGAACATGAAGGTAATTCGGAATATATTAACGACAAATCCGCATATCAGCAAACGCTCGATGTACTAAAAGATAGCAAAGATAACCAAGTAATCGGCTTAATTACTATGCAAAACCATACGCCATATAATGGTGACACTTATGAAGAGACTGAGTTTGAAGTCGATTTTGATTTGGATTCAGAAAAAGCTCAACGCGAATGGGAAATTCCAACTTATTTCCAAAGTTTGCATACTTCCGATGAATATCTCGGCGAGTTTATTGACGAACTCGATAAACTCGATAAAAAGGTCGTCGTATTATGGTTTGGCGATCATTCCGCCGGTCTATTTGACAACCTTAACGATAAAGGCAACAAAGAAGAACGAGATTTAACGCGCGTCACGCCTTACTTCGTTTACGCCAACTACGATGCCGGTTTTACAACGAAAAATCTGCCAACCACTACACCAAACTGCATGGCTAATACGATGCAAAATATCTTGAACTGGCAGAAGTCTTCCCTCTACTATCTTGTCGATAAAGTTTGCGCCGCTGAGCCAATTCTTACGCCAAACTATCTACAAGGCCGCGAACTGAACGATATCGAAACAATGCGCGACTACGAATTGCTCACTTACGACATTCTGAGCGGCAAGCAGTACTGGCTTAAATAAAACATGACGCACAAAAAGTAGGCCTGCGGGCCTACTTTTTTAATTCTTCGGGAAGAGTGGCGTGGCTGGAGGTTGGATTGCCTCACTCGTGAAGATTTCTTCAATTTGCTTAGCGGTGCTTGGAATAAAGATTGCAAGACGCTCATTAATTGTAAGCAATTCGTCAACTAAGCTAGCAAGCACTTCCTTAGCCTTCTCTGGCTCGGTTTTAGCAAGCGCCCATGGCTTTTCGGCATCAATGCGTTTGTTTAGATCGCCAATCTGCTTCCAGAGCAAATCGAAGGCGAAATTGAATTCGTAAACATCCATCTTCGCATCAAAGTCAGGCTCATCGCGATGAATAACCTTGCGGCCGGCAATTTCATTTTTCTTACAAAGCGTAGCAAGGCGCTGGACGAGGTTACCGAGATCATTAGCGAGCTCGTTATAAGAAGCTTCATACTTATCCCAAGTAAAGTCGGAATCATCAGTCGTGGAGGCGTGACGCAAGAAGTAATAGCGAAGCGGCACAAGGCCATGCTTGTCGAGAATCTCGATTGGGTCGACTACGTTGCCAATAGATTTCGACATCTTCTCGCCATTTACGGTAATAAAGCCATGCGCAAGTAAGTTCTTTGGCAGCGGAAGCCCAAGGCCGAGCAAAATGGCTGGCCAAATACCGGCATGAAAACGCAAAATATCTTTACCTACAATTTGCGTATGAGCCGGCCAGAAATCAGAAATGTCGTTATCTGGATAACCAAGTACGGTAATATAGTTCGCTAAGGCATCGATCCAGACATACATGACCTGATCTTCGTCGCCCGGAACAGGAATACCCCAAGCAACCTGGCTCTTTGGGCGCGAGATGGAGACATCTGGCATATTCTTGAGCAAGTTAAGGAATTCCTTTTTACGGAAAGCTGGAGTAATTTTTAGTTCGTCAGACTCAATTCTGGAGCGAATCTCATCTTTGAAGTCGGAAATGCGAAGATAATAGTTCTCTTCACTAAGTTTGATGTATGGTTTCTTATGATCCGGACAAATACCATCATTGTCGTCATGTTCGGTATCGGTAACGAAGTTTTCGCAGCCTTCACAGTACCAGCCTTCATATTTATCTTTGTAGATATGATCGCTAAGCTTCTTCCAAATCTCCTGACAACGACGCTCATGGTCGGGATTGGTAGTGCGAATAAAATCTGTGTATTCTACACCGAGTGAATGGATGAATTCTTGAAAACGAGTGGCATTTTGGTCGACAAAATCTTGCGTAGCGATGCCAGCCTCGGCGGCCTTCTTGTAAATTTTGTTGCCATGCTCATCGGTGCCCGCTTGAAGGCGAACCGTAACGCCCTTAGACATCATATAGCGACGCAGCGTGTCCGCAAGAAGATAGTCCATCACATGTCCAAGGTGCGGATTACCGTTGACATATGGGATAGCTGTAGTGATATATGATTCTTTCATGAATCATATTTTAACATCTTTTACAGATAATGGCGAACTAACTGAACAATGCAACTGCGATAACGATGCCGAGAATAACTAGGACACCCAATACTACAGCAACGCCGATAAAACCATTACTGCGGAAGAGGCCGCCTTCGGCGAATGGACTAATTTTCTCTTTTGGCAACATGCCATTAGAAGGCATCTGTGGGGCATTTTTGTCTTCTTTGCCCTTCTTGCCTTTTTTCTTGTCTTCTTTTTCGTCTTTCTTTGCTTCTGGAGTAGCAGCTGGAGCTTCATCGACTTTAGTCTCCTCTGCTTTTTCGGCTTCAGATTCAGCTTTGAGCTCTTCAACAGTAGGAGTGTCAGGAATTGCTTCGCCGCCATCGTCTTTTTCAAAATTATCTACTGGATCAGAATAATTAATAGTCGTATCATCTGGAGCGCCTTCGGCAGGAGCTTCAGCGGATTCTTCATCATTTTGAAGATCGCCACCCACGAAGGAGGCTTCAGCCTTTACTGCCTCTGGCCGAGCGGCTATTTCTGGAGCGGACGGAGCTGCTTCGGCTGGAGTTTCAGTTGGAGCTTCAGTAGTTGCCTCTGCTGGCGCAGCCTCTGCGCTGTCGGCGATAATAGATGGATCTTGTGGCGTAGTTGTAGCTACATCAGCTGACAATTTAACCGTTGGAGCCTTCACGGCGTCTTCAGTAGAGACGGTTTTATCAATCACGGTGCCAGCCAAGGACATTTCCGGATTTTGCTTCATTTGTTGCTCAAGCTCGGCGGCGGTGGTTGGGGTGTTATCTAGACTAATATCGTTAACATCAAAAGTACCCTGAACGCTAGCATCAACGCCTGCAGTAGCGTTAACAGCCGCATTAATTGCGTCCATATCTAATTCTGGTTTTCCCGAACCGGTCGGTTGCGATGCTGCATCCATTTAAAAAATTCTCCCTTGTTTTATATCGATATAAGCTTATGTTTATTTTAATGCTTATGCACGAGTTTTTCAAGGGCGCACCACTGCTCGATAGATAAGTCAGCAGGGCGAGTATTCTCAGATAAGTTCAATTCCGCAAAATAAGATTGCAAGTCTTCTCTTGGCAATTTCAAACCAATTGTAAGATTGGTGAGTAATTTTTTGCGCGGGGCAATAAAGCCAAGTTTAATCAAAGCAATGGTCGACTCGGTGGCGCGCGGCGTAGCGAGTGGCTCGAGCATCACAACCTGACTGTCAACTTTTGGTGACGGCGTAAAGAATTCGCGCTTCACGACTTGGCCGAGCGTTACCTTTGCGTAGATTTGCGCCGAGAGACCAAGAATAGAATAATCGCCAGGTTCAGCCGCGAGACGTTCAGCAACTTCTTTCTGCATTAAAAGGACGATTTTCTCTGGGCGGTGCTCAGCTTGAATGAATTTCTGAATAATTAATGACGTAATGTAGTATGGAATGTTGCCCGCGACGACGTATCTCTCTGGAAGGTTTAATGTATTTAAATCCAAATCCAAAATATCGCCATGGATAACTTCAAGATTTTTGCCTGGGAAAGATTTCGGCAAGTTAGCGGCAAGCTTATCATCAATCTCAACAGCTGTAACCTTGTCGAAAAACTTGAATAACGCCGACGTGAGCGTGCCAAGGCCTGGGCCAATTTCGAGTACTTCAGAAACTCCATCAACGCTCGCCATATCGGCAATATCAATTAAAATATCGCGATCTTTGAGCCAGTTCTGGCCAAGTGATTTCTTATTTTGTAATGCCATATTTTACCACCAATGATGTTCCTGCCAGAATGCCCAAGCGCCTTGCCAACTACCGTAACCATGACTATAGACGTAACCATTACACCATTTTAGCTGCGTGATTGGATTCGTTTCCCAATCGGCGCCAGCACTAGCCATCTTCTTACCTGGCAATGCCTGACAAAGGCCATAAGCACCGCTGCTAACGTTGCGCGAAAGTGGATTCCAATGCGATTCGCGTTCAATAATGAAGTTTACATAACCATAGTCGCTTGGAGAGATGCCCGCGGCGGCCATCCAATCCTCATGCGTACCAGCCGGCAAGACAACATTCATACCAATTTTTACTTCTTGAGTAACTGGTTCTTTCGTTACAATGCTTGAGACAACCTTGCGCGAGAGCTCTTTTCCATCCTTCATGTCAATCTCGTAAGTGACTGTGCGAGAGCCATTTTGGCCTGGCTTCGTAATCTCACGCTTACCATAGTCGAGCGCATAATCGTAGGTAGTCTTTTCGGAGAAATTAATCGTTTCGTCCACTACAACGGTCTGTTTGCCTTGGCGGAAAACACTCAGAGTGATGCCGTCCGTAATGGCAGTATTCGCCGAAGCGGATATCCAGTTTACGTCCGGATTACAATCGATATTATGCTCGGTTAGGAAATCGCCGACGGTTTTAGCCTGCGTGCGAACCTCGACATTCTTGCCATAGAAATTAAATTTAATTGTTTTGGCACGGTAGACTTTAAATACCGACGTCATACCACTCTCAAGCAAGTTATTATACGGCTCGACATTCACAATATCGGCCTCAAGAATCTTTACGCCGGCCGCTTCAGCAACCTTAATTGGATCGGTTGAAGCAGTTTTTACATATTTCAACGTCTGACCGTCTAAAACCATAGCCTGACGAGCGCGATAAATATTAATGTTGTAATTCTCTTCACTAATAACTTCTTCGAGCTCTGGTTCAACAATATCGCCATCATTAATAGAAATCTTGGCGCGATCAAGCGCATCACCTACAGTGGTTGCATTACTGCGAAAGGTAGTCTTTTGGTCACCGTCATAAATCGTGATGTAATGCTCAGAGACCGATATAGGATTACCATTACTATCACTAGAAACAGCACTGGCGAAAATACCAGTCTGTTTAGTAACGATACCAAAAAGCAGACAGACAATAGTCACAGCTAGCACAATAATAGGCAGATTATCTTTCGTATGACGAAATTTCATGCCCTTAAATTTTAACATAATAGATAGTATTAGACAATTTTAACAGAGGTGGAGTCCTCGATTGAAAAATAGTAGCGCTTAATGTTGAGAAAATGCGTTTTATCAAGCGAAAAGCGTTTCCCTGGCGCATAAGTTTGAATTGCAGACATCGCGCGTTCAAGTTGGGGACGCGTAAGATTAATGTTATGGTTCTTCAAAATCTGGCGCAGTATCTCTAGCTCGGTTAGATCTTTAGAATACTGATTACTAACCTCGATTTGAGATAAGATAGCTTCAATTTCGCGCCGAATTGGTAGCTGTTTTTGGTAGATTTCATAGAGCCCAGCGCGCTGCGCAGAAGTGAGAGCTTCGCGCACACGATTGCGTAGATAAGCATCTTCGGTATTTGTTTGGTCCTGACGAAAAGTAAGATTATTTTCCGTGGCATAACGATATATATCCGCTTTTGTGTATTTTAAAAGCGGGTGTTTAATATCGTCATTCCAGAACGGTGCAATTCCCCGCCAACCCGTGCCACGTAAGACATTAATCGCCATCGTTTCGACTAGGTCGTCTCGATGGTGGGCGGTATAGATGTCTCCATTCAGTTGGTTAGCTAGATTCCTCAAAAAAGCGTAGCGCATCGTGCGAGCATGCTCTTCCGAACAGTTCACGCCAAGATTGGCGCGACTAGAGTAGAACGGCAGGTCGTACTCTTTTGCTAGGCGCTCCACAAAAAGACAATCCTCGGCGGAATTGGGCCGAATGCCATGATCAAAATGCGCCACCACTACATTTGAATCTTCGTGTAGCATATGCAGCATGACGACGGAATCGATTCCGCCGGATACCGCTAGGATTTTTTTCATGTGATACAATTATACTAGTAAAAGGAGTGGAAAGAAAAATGCTAGTGATTGGCTCAAAAATGATTAATACACCAATCTTGAGCCTACATGTGGGCGATCAAATCGCAGTCACGCGACAAGCCATCATAGACCCAGAAGATTTGCGAATTATCGCTTATACCTTGGACGGACCATTATTGCGTGATCCCGAAGTGGGCAACATTTTGATTTCCGACGACGTACGCGAGATTAGCCAAGGTGGCATGATCATTGATTCTATCGACCGCCTAGTTAACCGCGAAGATATTATTCACCTCGATGAAGTGATGAGTTTGAATTTTAACCTAATTGGTTTAAAGGTTGTTACGCAAGGTGGCAAAAAATTAGGCAAGATTGTTGATTACACTTTCGACTCACAGAGTTTCTCGATTTACCAATTAATTGTTCAGCGCCCAGTATTTGCGTCGATTAATGATCCGCAGCTTACAATTAATCGTTCACAAATCATCGAGATCGACGACTTCAAGGTGACGATAAAGCACGACAAAGAAGAAGTTAAGGTAAAAAAGAAAAACGAAAAAACTGAGCCAGAAGAATTTAAGCCAGATTTCGTTAACCCATTCCGCAAACCAGCTTACGAGCAATCCGACGACGAGAGCGCATCGACTACGTCTGAATAGTTAAAACCCTGACGCACTAAATATTGGATAAATTTTTGTTGGTCCGGATAGCGATTAGCTTTACGAGCGATGATTTTTTGTAGCTCATCTTCATCACTACGCGCACCATGTTCGAGAACTTCATCGATAATCTGATTACTAATTCCCTTCTGCATTAATTCATTGCGGAGTTTCTTAACGCTCGTACCCTTGGCGACGTTGCGATTTTCAACCCAAAGCTCGGCAAAACGACGGTCGTTTACATAGCCACGCTCATCAAGACGCGCTAACACGAGTGGTACGAGAGACTTATCATAGCCCTGCTTTTCTTTAGTTTGATATTCGCCAGTTTTGCGATTTTTAACTCGTACTTTGCGGCTAAGCGTCTTTCGATTGAGATAATCACGAATCTCTTTCATAGAGCGCGGACGCATTAAGGCATATTCAAGCGCCCGCTGATAAAACTTGCCAAATTCCGAAGCGCGTTTCAACTCGGCGCGTTCATCATCAGATAATTCTTTGCCGATTTTAAGATGGAGGTCTACGACTTGAGAAATATCCAGCGAACAGAAAAACTTATCGTCAAGATAAATATTGACGCGATTTTGATCACGAACGGCCTGCTTGATATCGGTGATGCGATGCGACTGCGCTCTTTTTGGCGCAGTCTGATCGTCATCAAATATCGTAATAGTTTCGAGCATTATTCTTCGCTAGCTTTGGCGGCTTCGCGGACTTTAGCTTCAATTTCGCTCATTAATTCTGGCTTCTCTTTGAAGAGGCGTTTTACGGCTTCACGGCCCTGACCAATAGTCTCGCCGTTGTATTTAAAGAATGCGCCCGCCTTCTCTACGATGCCATATTGAACGCCCAAATCGAGTACGTCACCAGTCTTAGAAATACCTTCGTTGTACATGATGTCAAACTCAGCAGTGCGGAATGGCGCAGCAATCTTATTCTTGACGACTTTAATCTTTGTGCGGTTGCCGGCAATATTATCACCATCTTTAATTTGACCGATGCGACGAATATCGATACGAACGGAAGCATAGAACTTCAATGCGTTACCGCCAGTAGTAGTCTCTGGGTTGCCAAAGAGTACACCAATCTTCATGCGAATCTGGTTAATAAAGATAACGGTAGCCTTAGTCTTACTGATTACGCCGGTAAGTTTGCGCATAGCCTGCGACATCAAACGAGCTTGAAGGCCCATCTGAGCATCACCCATATCGCCATCAATTTCCGCCTGCGGAACAAGCGCAGCAACGGAGTCAACTACGATAAGATCAACTGCGCCGGAACGAACAAGCGTTTCGCATATTTCGAGTGCCTGCTCGCCATTATCTGGCTGCGAGATAAGCAAATTTGCCGTATCGACGCCAATTTTACGAGCATAAGCTGGGTCAAGTGCGTGCTCGGCATCAATGAAGGCCGCTTGGCCACCCTGCTTTTGAATCTCAGAAATAGCATGCAGAGCCAAAGTGGTCTTACCAGACGACTCTGGGCCGTAAATCTCAATAATGCGGCCTTTTGGATAACCGCCACCGAGAGCTAAATCGAGCGCGAGCGAACCGGACGAAAAGAGCTCAACGTCAATCTTGGACTGATCGCCAAGTTTCATAATCGAACCATCACCAAATTGCTTCGTAATTTGAGAAAGCGCTAAGTTTAGGGCCTGTTTTCTGCCATCATCTTGCGCGGTATCTTTGGTCTTTTTTGATTTATCTGCTGGATCCACCACTTCCTGACTTTTCTTAGCCACTAGAACCTCCTTGTTATGGTTTTATTTTATCTGATTGACCGCTGAAAATCTAGTTATATGCCAAGCTGTTTGCCGAGATGGGTGTAGCTTCATTACTAATTGGCATTTCGGCGAAAAAGTATGAAATAAGATCTTCAACACGGTCACGAATCTCATCGGTAAGACCAGTGCGGCGAACCTCGGGATTAAGACGATTAATTGTGTAAGGAATGTAGATTTCACCCGTCTTTAAATCGATACCGGCTGTCACAATATCTTCGGTGCGGCTACGTTGTGCTAATAATACGCCCCGCAAGTCGGCCATAAATTCATCGCCGGCAGAGATAATGCTACGGTTGATATCGACAGCGAGCCAAAGATAACCATCGAAATCTTCGACTAATTTCTGTAGTTCTTTTTTGGTAAATTTTAGTTTTTTGATACACAACATGTGCCAATCTCTTCTCCTGTTTACAGATGTTAATTTTTTAATAAAATTTAAAATACTATCAACGTGACCATCTTTAAAGCATAATTTCAATCTTTTTGCGTACAGGGAGTGGAAAAAAGAGGCGAAAACTGATAGAATATAATAAATTAACTAAATTACAAGGAAGCAAACATGAGCGGACACAGCAAATGGGCAACCACCAAGCGCCAAAAAGCCGTCGTAGACGCCAAGCGCGGTGCGTTGTTTACAAAGATCGGAAACCAGATTGCCATTGCGGCACGTAGTGGTACCGACCCCGCTATGAACCCATCCCTCGCGATGGTTCTAGAAAAAGCTCGCCTTGCTAATATGCCAAAAGCTAACATCGAGCGCGCAATTGCTCGCGTAGCCGATAAAAGCGCGGCGGCTTTGATTGAAGAAACCTACGAGGCTTATGGTCCTGGTGGCGTAGGTATTATTATCGAGGTCGCAACCGACAATAAGAACCGCACGATGCCAGAAGTACGTCATACGCTCGAAAAGAACGGTGGCCGCATGGCCGATCCGGGCTCGGTGATGTTCCAATTTACTCGCAAAGGCGTAATCTTTACTAAGGCCAAAGGCGACGACCTCATGATGGCCGCCCTCGATGCCGGCGCAGAAGATGTCGTCGACGAGGAAGATGGCACCACTATCTATACCGCTGCGGGCGACTTAATGAAAGTACGTAGCGCTCTAATCGATAACGGTATCGAGATCGACTCGGCAGAATTACAGTACGTGCCAAACAATACCGTGCCAATTGACGAAGAGACTGCACCAAAAGTCGAAAAGATTCTCGATGCAATCGATGACCTCGATGATGTAGTAGCGGTTCATACGAACGCTGAATAAGCATTGACATTTTAGCCAAAGTGTGCTATAATAATAGAATAGTCCTCGAAGGAGGACTTTTCTTGTTATTTGAGGCCAGTAGAGCCGAAGCCGCCCGTGCGCTCTGTCTCCGACAGCTCGTCGACCTCTTCCCACTCGACGTGAGTATATTTAGCGACTACGCCTTGCGCGATGCGCATGCCGGGCTCCACGACAAAATCCTGGTCGCCATGGTTCTTGAGCAAAACCGACATTTCGCCCCGATAATCCGAGTCGATTGTACCAATGCCATTCAGAAGTGAAACGTGATGCTTATAAGCCAAGCCACTACGACTGCGAATTTGCAACTCATAGCCAGCCGGAATCTCTACGCCAACACCTGTGCCAAATGAACGAATCTCGCCTGGCTTCAGAGTGACAGGCTCAGAAATGTGCGCACAAAAGTCAAAACCAGCTGCGCCCTTCGTCTGATATTGCGGGATAATTGCGTCGTCGTAATATTTAATAATTTTCATCTTCATATCTAAGGATATTGTAGCATTGTATGGTATAATTTTCCCTAGTGGAAGGATGGCCGAGCGGTTTAAGGCACCGGTCTTGAAAACCGGCGTGGTTAATAGCCACCGTGAGTTCGAATCTCACTCCTTCCGCCATTTACTGAATTTCTGTCACTGTCCTACGATGATTTAAATAGGGTGTTTATGCGTTACAAAATAACCGAGATTGATCCTTGGCTAGAAAAATATTCTGACGATATTATGCTGCGCATGTGGCGTTTTAACGAAACGCGCTTTGCCCTACTTGATTACAAAACAGATTTACCAACCTTTGCGAACGGCTACATGTACTTCGGTTTTTCTCGCACCAAAACTGGTTGGGTTTACCGTGAATGGGCACCAGGTGCCGATGAAATGCATTTGATTGGTGATTTCAATAAATGGAATCGCGAGTCGCATCCGATGACGCGCATCGAAAATGGCGCGTGGGAAATTAAGCTCGAAGGCCACGACGCCTTGCAGCATGGTCAAAAAATCAAAGTCCAAGTCACTCGCAATGGGCGTAGTTTTGATCGCATTCCGCTCTACATGACGCGTGTTGTGCAAGATAAGGCCACTAATGGTTTCGCTGGCGAGATTTGGGCGCCAGAGAAAGCTTTCCGTTGGACGGATAAAGATTTCAAACCAAAGAAATCTGAGCAGTTGCTAATTTACGAAGCACACGTTGGCATGGCGCAAGAAGAAGGTCGGATTGGTACCTACCGAGAATTTGCAGACAATATTATCCCGCGCATTGTAAAAGATGGCTACACGGCAATTCAGTTGATGGCAATTCAGGAACATCCATATTACGCCTCTTTCGGCTACCAAGTATCAAACTTCTTCGCCGCCTCAAGCTGGTATGGCACGCCAGACGATTTAAAGTATCTAATCAATAAAGCACACAAGGCCGGCATCCGCGTCTTGCTCGATGTGGTTCATTCGCACGCCGTACCAAATACTTCCGAAGGTATCAATATGTTTGACGGTACGCGCACGCAGTTCTTTATGCCAGGCGAAGCAGGTAATCATCCAGCCTGGGGTACGAAGCTGTTTAACTATGGTAAACATGAAGTAATTCACTTTCTGCTCTCAAATTTGAAGTTCTGGATGGAAGAATACCACTTTGACGGTTTCCGTTTTGATGGCGTCACGAGTATGATATATCATCATCACGGATTGGGCGTAGATTTCACCAACTACAAACAGTATTTTGATACGACCGTCAACACCGATGCGGTGGCATATTTAATGCTTGCAAATAAGTTGATTCATGAAGTTAATCCAAATGCGATCACGATTGCCGAAGAGATGAGCGGCATGCCTGGTATGTGTCTGCCAACCAGTTGGGGCGGCATTGGCTTCGATTACCGCTTGGCGATGGGTATTCCAGATTTCTGGATTAAGACCCTCAAGACCAAAGACGAAAACTGGGACATGCACAAGATGTGGTACGAGCTCACCACGCATCGCCCATGCGAAAAGAATATCGGCTACAGTGAGTCGCACGATCAGGCCTTAGTGGGCGATAAGACGATTATGTTCCGCATGGCTGATGCTGAAATGTATACTGGCATGGACAAGGCTTACCATTCCCCTGTAATTGACCGCGCGATTGCGCTCCATAAGATGATTCGCCTCGCGACACTTACGATGTCTTGCGATGGCTATCTAAACTTTATGGGCAACGAATTTGGCCATCCGGAATGGATTGACTTCCCGCGCGAAGGTAATGGCTGGAATTTTCACTACGCTCGTCGCCAGTGGTCGCTAGTTGATAATGGCTTCCTGAAGTACGAATGGCTGAACAATTTCGATAACGGCATGGTGGAGCTGGCGAAGAAAAACAAGATTATGACGCAGGGCGCTCCAGAGAATCTATGGATTGACGAGAAAAAGAAGATCATTGCTTTCTCGCGTGGCGATTTATTATATGTATTTAACTTCCACCCGAGCGAATCGCAGACGAATTTCTGGTTGCCGGCGCATACAACTGGCGAAGGCAAGTATAAGGCCATCTTCTCTACGGACGAAGTAAATTACGGTGGTCAAGGCCGCATTAGTGAAGATTACGAATATTACACCCAAAACAACCAAAAACGCGGTCTAGGTTTCGAGATTTACATCCCTTGCCGCACGGCGATTGTGTTTAAGAAGCAGAAGTAGCCTTGCCCGTCGGTGTAATTTATGCTATATTTTGAAGAGTAATTGCTTTTGCAATAGTGGCACCATAGCTCAGCTGGTTAGAGCGTAGGACTCATAAGCCTAAGGTCACTGGTTCGATCCCAGTTGGTGCTACCATTGTAAGAGCAATTATTTTTTGTGGTAAAATTGAAACATGAATAAGAAAAATGGTTTTACCGTCATTGAAATTATCTTGTGTATCGCATTTGTAGCTATTTTTGTGGTGCTTTTCTTCTTGCAAAAGGTTAATACTGAGGCGATGGCCCGCGACGAGCAGCGCAAATCTGCCATCAATGCTATGTATTATGCTCTCGAGGAAGGTTATTACGTCGAGAACGAAGGTTATCCAGAGAATATCGAGAATGCTGAGACCTTGCGTTGGATTGAGCCAGATTTATTCACTGACCCGACCGGCCTCGCCCTTTGGCAAGAGGACAGTAATTACACTTACGAATCCTCCGATTGCGAAGACGGCAAATGTAAATCTTACACCCTTCGGGCAAAGATGGAAAAAGAAGCCGATTATATCAAGACTTCAAGACATTAAAAATATCCCCCGCGGGGGATATTTTTTATTCGGCTTCCTCTTTTGGATGACCGTGTTTGTTTTCGTAGACTAAATGCGAAATCGTATTTACTTCATCTTGTGGTGTAGCGAGCCAGTTAAATGTATAGGTGGTTTCATCACCAACGGTAGACATACGAAGCGTGCCAATACTAAAGAGATGATCGAATAAGCTGTTTTGACGGAAGGATACATCCTCAATACGGCTGAGCTTAATAATATTTGTAGAGTTTGCGAACAACGATGTGCGAGATTTTTGAATAGCACGATGGTTTGTAATATAGAGCTGATTGGCCTTATAAATACTAGCCGCCACGAAGCCACTAAAGACGATCAAGGCAAACACGGCCAAGACAGCAAGACGCAAAAAGCCCATGGATTCCTCATTGATGACAAATAATGTGCTGTCAAGGTTATTATTCTGGGAAAAGACAATTAATACGATGCAAAGTGCAAATATTAATACGCCGATAGTAGCCCAAATTCCAACGATGCCGATGTGGGCACGTTTGATATGGAGTACAACATACTCATCCGGTTCGAGATCGATATCCGGGTGCGACATTGCGCTACGAGCATGCTTCAGCTGTTTTAGCTCTCTCTTCATGCTGTAATTATAACATAATTTCAGCTATTTTACAGATTTATTTTTGACATATCCGCTTTGATATTGTATAATAACCAGGCAAGGAAGTTCGGTTATGTCACAAAAAGATATTATTGGACGCGAAACTAGAATTGATTTTGGCCGCAGTATTCAGGGAGTTCCAGCAAAGATCGATACGGGTGCAGATAGTTCTGCTATCTGGGCTAGTGATATTCATATCGATAACAAAAATCGTCTTTGTTTCAAACTCTTTGGAGAAGGCTCGCCATATTATACCGGTCGCACTCTCACGCGGACGAACTATTCGGTTGCCCACGTAAAAAGCGCCTCTGGGGACGTCGTTCTAAAATTCCGAACTCACATTAACGTAAAAATAAAAGGAAGACGCATTAGGGTTCTATTCGGGCTCTGCGATCGGTCAACGCATACATACCCAATCCTAATCGGCCGTCGAACCTTAAGTGGTAAATTCATCGTAGACGTCACGCAACATGAGGGGATTTACCCAACACTCGTAAAGACCAAAACGGCAAACTACAACAAAAAGCTTGCCAAAGATCCACAAGAATTTTATCAAAAGTATTTTCTAAAAGGAGCCACAGAATGAAAATTGCAATTCTGTCTAACGGAAACGCGAACTACTCAACTCGCCGCTTGAAAGAAGAGGCAGAGGCTCGTGGTCACGAAGTAAAAGTTATTAAATACAAGAACTGTTACATTTCCATCGAACGTCACAGCAACCAGGTTTTCTATAAAGGCAAACCACTCGAGAAGTTCGATGCAATTATTCCACGCATCTCTTCAAATATGACAAAGTATGGTACCGCTATCGTACGTCAGCTCGAGATGCAGGGCGAATACTGCTTGTCGAAATCGCTCGCCATTGTACGCGCTCGCGACAAACTTCGCGCTATGCAGCTTTTGGCTAAGAATGATATAGATGTGCCAAAAACGATGATTTCGCGCAACACTGCCGATATTGATGAACTTTTGAATCAGCTCGGCGAAATGCCAGTAATCATCAAGCTTGCAAGTGGCACGCACGGCAACGGCGTTGTCTTGGCCGAAACTAAGAAAGCTGCAAAGTCCGTCATGCAGGCCTTCTATTTGAACGATGATAGCGGCACAAATATCCTCTTACAGGAATTTATCAAAGAGTCCGCTGGTACCGATATTCGCGCCTTCGTAGTCGGTAGCAAGGTAGTTGCCAGCATGCAGCGTCAAAGCTTGGATGACGATTTCCGCTCCAACCTCCACAAGGGCGGCAACGGTACGCCAATCAAGCTTACCCCAGAGGAAGAAAAGGTTGCCATCAAGGCCGCCAAGATGATGGGTCTCTCGGTAGCCGGCGTCGATATTATGCGCTCGAGCCGCGGTCCACTCGTACTCGAAGTGAACGCTTCCCCGGGCTTCGGTATTGAACGCGTAACTGGTCGCAACGTAGCCGGTAAGATTATCGAATACGTCGAACGTAACGCCAACCGCACCATCCGCAAAGACCGCGTCGGTGCTTAATTAGAAAAATCAAGGTAGTGCCGTAAAAGCACTACCTTTTTTGTGTTAAAATAAAATCATGATTTTAGCAGTTGTACTAGTGGCACTGTTATTACTTTTTCTGCTTGTACGTCATCATGTGGGCGTACCATTTTTGGCGATGATTGCTGGCGTTTCAGTTTATGAAGCTTTCGGTGCGCAGTTCGCCGAGGTAATTAATCAATGGATTCCAGCTATTGATACTTGGTGGGCACAGCTAGGTTTATACTGCTTCTTTGTATTTTTGATGCCATTAATTCTCTACATCCGCTCAGGCAAAAGTGGTCTGTTTGGCGTAATGCGCATTATCGAGGCGGTGATTTTTGCCCTGCTCTTAACGGTATTAATTGCGGATCCGTTAGCTTCACTCTTTAGCTTTGATAATACCGCACGCGACGTCGCAAACTGGATTGAAGGTATTCGTGGCGTGCTTATGGTTGTGGGTGTGATATTTGCCTACGTAGATGTGATGTTTTTCCGTTCAGGTCACCTTTCCTAAGTTCCCAGATAGCAATAGCGCCAGCAACGGAGACATTGAACGATTCTTTTTGGCCGCACATTGGAATTTCCAAGAGGCGATCGCACTGCTCTAAAATCTGTGGCTGAATACCGTGCACTTCCTCGCCCAAGATTAAAGCTGTATCATCGGTCAGAGTCTGCGGCTCGGCAAGATTAAGCGAATTGTCCCCCTGCTCCAGCGCTGTAATAGTAAGACCTTTGGCGCGACATTCCGCGATGGCGTCCGTTAAACTGCCAATACGACGCCACGGCACAATATCCTCAGCGCCGAGAGCGGTTTTATGAATCTGCTTGCGAAGTTTAGTCTGCTCGTGCGGAAGGCCCTTGTCGTAAAAGGGAGTGTATCCAGTAATGATCACCTCGTCCACGCCGAGACCTTCACAAGTACGAAAAATCGCACCTACATTATAGGTAGAACGAATATTATCTAGAATAACCACGAGCGTTTTCATGATATAATACAATTATGAATGAGAATGATGTCCAAAACAAGCGTAGGCAGAATGAAGAGGAAGCGACCGCTCGCCGCGCCCGGATTTTGGGCTTAGTTTATCTTGATACGCGAGATTTCGAGAACGATATTCCACTCGTGACGAACGTACTCGAAAAAGAACAGATGCACAAGGAATGTATTATCCCGCTTCAGAAAGGCCAAGAAGGTTTGCCATACCAGTTTATGGTCACTAGCCAGACGCCACGTAGCACTATCGAGAAGATGGCGCACGAATACAACGATGCTGGTTTGCGTATTGAGTTTTATTTGATTTCCAACTCTGCTTATCAGGTTTTCATGCTTCGCCACGACCCACCGCAACAGGTCCATTACGACGATATTGAAATTGCGAAAGAAGGCGATAGCGAGACGCTTGCCTCCGTGTCGCAAACTTTGGATTCTGTTTCGACCGAAAAGGTATTTGATTACTTGCTCGACCAGGCCGATAAGCTCGGCGCATCGGATATCCATATCGAGAACTTGCGTAATGCGATTCGTATTCGTATGCGCGTCGATGGCATTTTGCACCCAGTAGCCGAGATTAGCCGCGATCGTTACCGTATCTTCATGGGCGAGCTAAGCTCCCGCGCTAGCGTCTCAATCGCGAGCACGAAGCCACAGTCCGGCCACATGCAGAAAGATATTACCCGCGATGGTGCCACGCACTTATTGAACATTCGTGTTGAGATGGTGCCAACCATGTATGGCCAGGATGCTGTATTGCGTTTGTTTAACTTCGACGAAAGCTTATTGAACCTCGACTTACTCGGTATTACAAAAGAAGAGCGTAATACGATTGACGAGATGATTTCGCACCCACGTGGCCTGCTCCTGATGGTTGGTCCTACGGGTTCTGGTAAATCTACGACTTTGTACTCGATTATTAACGCTCTAAACACGACCGACCGTAAGATTATTACACTTGAGGATCCAATTGAGTACGGTTTGACTGGTATTTCGCAGATTCCAATTGCAACCGGCGATGGCGGTTCATTCGCAGAAGGTCTCCGCTCAGTACTCCGCTTGGACCCTGACGTAGTGATGGTTGGTGAGATTCGCGACCAAGATACCGCGCGTACGGCGATTCAGGCCTCGATTACGGGCCACTTGGTGCTTTCATCCTTCCACGCCAACTCCACTTCAGCTGCTTTCTCGCGTATGATTGACTTGATTGGCGTAAACCCAATCTTCTCGTCGTCAATTCGCCTATTGATTGCGCAGCGCTTGGTGCGTCGCTTAGCTGAGAATAAAGAGGCTTACAAGCCAGACGAAGCTACCGTGCGTTACATCAAGAAAACGCTCGAAGGCGTCAAGCACGATTTCAACTTAGATGACATTACACTCTACAAGCCAGTACCATCCGAGGAATACCCGTTCGGCTTCTCTGGACGTATGGGCATCATGGAGCAGCTCACCGTTACCGAGCCAATTCAGAAGTTTATTCGCGGCGATGTAGCCGATGCTAACACTAATGAAATTGAGAAGACTGCGAAGGCAGAAGGTTTGATTACCCTCGAACAAAAAGGCATTCTGGCCGCTCTACGTGGCGAGACTGCAATCGAAGAGATCGGTCGCGTCATCTAATCTGCCCTGCCCTTGACTTTTTGACACGCTTATGCTATATTTTGAGTATGACCGGGTGGAATCGCGGATGGTTTTTGAGTTAATCCGTGCTTTTTAACCTTATACCCCTTTTCAAAGGGGCAAAAATATGCTAAAATGAGTCAAGTTTTAAATATAAAAGGTAAAAATATGTCGTTTGAGTTATTGAAGAAGGTGGGAGATGCCCAAAAGAAGAAAGCCGTCATCGACGTGCGTTCGGGCGACACCGTGCGTGTTTCGCAAAAGATTAAGGAAGGTGATAAGTTCCGTATTCAGGTCTTTGAAGGTACCGTTATTCGTGTAGACCGCAAAGATTCCCATACTGAGCGCATCGTAGTCCGCAAGGTTACTTCCGGTGTTGGCGTTGAGAAGAGCTTCTTGATGCACAGCCCACTCGTAGAAAAGGTTGAAATCGTCCGCCGTGGTAAGGTTCGCCGCAACAACTTGCGCTACCTCCGCGAACGCTCTGGTAAGTCTGCACGTCTTACCCAGAAAGATTTCGATCGCCATGCAGTCAACGCTCTTCCAGAGGAAGAAGTTGAAGAAGCTCCAGCTGCAGAAGCTGAAGAAGAAAAGGCAGAAGCCTAATTTGGCAATCTTAGGAATAGATGAAGTAGGAAGAGGTCCCTGGGCGGGGCCTCTTGTTGTTGGCGCGTGCGTTTTGGGCGACGCACAGATTGAGGGGCTGACTGACTCGAAGAAATTGACTCCAAAAAAGCGCGAAGCTTTGGCGCCGATAATCCGCGAGCAAGCCGCGGTAGGATTGGGTTGGATATCAGCCGAGGAATTAGATCGAATTGGATTATCTCAGGCGCTCTGCAAGGCGGCGCGCGCTGCAGTAAAACAGATTAAGGTGCCCTTTCATGAAATTATTATCGATGGCACGGTGAATTTTTTGCGCGACACGCCGCTAGCCAGCCACGTGCAGGTGCTCAAAAAGGCGGACTTACTCGTGCCGGAAGTGTCAGCGGCCTCCATCGTAGCAAAGGTGGCGCGTGATGAATATATGTATCAGTTGGCTAAGAAATATCCTGGCTATGGCTTCGAAAAACACGTCGGTTACGGCACAGCCGCGCACAAAGCGGCGCTCGAAAAACTCGGCCCTTGCCCAGAGCATCGCAAGAGCTTTAAGCCGATTGCGCAATATGTCGGTAGTACACGCGAAAAAGGCGACCGTGGCGAAGATGCGGTTTGTGATTACTTAGTCGAATCGGGCCACGAGATTGTGGCGCGCAACTGGAAGAACAAGTTTTGCGAGATTGATGTGATTTCGCGCTTTAATGGCGTACTGTGTTTTACGGAAGTCAAATACCGTCGCGCTGGCGGTGGCCTAGATGCGATTGATAAGAAAAAGTTGGAGCAAATGCGCTTCGCGGCGGAATTATACCTGAATGAAAATGGTGGCGGCGCGGCAATTTTGGCGGCCGCCGAAGTAGCTGGCGATAATTACCAGGTGACAGATTTTCTAGTATTACAATAATTGATTACAATGAACCCATCATCGCTACGATGAAGGCAGAATCATCTTCGTCGGAAGTAGTGTAACGGCCAAAGATTGAGCATTCCTCTTTTAGGGCTTTAATCTGAGCTTTATGCTCATCGATTTCGGTCTTGGTTTGCTTGATCAATTCTTCGGCTGCAGCTTTGATAGTATTCTCATCGATAGTGGCGCCGTTAGCTCTGGCTTCGTCGAGCTTGTCTAGCAACTTTTTATGCGCGGAAGCTTTGTTAGTCTTACCCTTTTGAGTATAGCTTTCGTATTCTTTTCTGATTAAGTCATAGTCGACGTCAGCGAGTTCGACTTTTAAGCCATCAATGCGTACTGCTTTTATTTTTTACTCCTATAATGTTTATGGTTTAATTATACATTACTGCTCAAGGCCGACAGTAGGTTCATTTGGACAAGTGGCGAGCACTTTTTGCATGGCGACTTTTTCGGCGGCCGTCACCCAGAGATGATATTTATATTTGACGGAAATTTGGCGCGCGACGTATTGGCACCGAAAAGCTTGATTGCTAGGTAGCCAGTCAGAAGCGTCCTGGTCGGATTTTTCTTGATTAGCCAAGCCGTCGACTGCGACCAAATTAAGCGGGTCTTGGCTGATTTGATAGCGCGTTTTTTCATCGAGTTGGTAAGCGCCGGTAGCCCATGCGTTGCTGAGCGCTACGACATGATCGATTTGCACAGCGGCAGAAGTATCCTGACCGCGCTGAAAGTTGATGGTCTGCCCCGTATATGGATCATTCAGAGTGCCCGATTGTACTTTACAGCCGTTCATTTGTTTATCTTCTAGGTCGCGCGTAAGGATGGCTTCGCGCGTATTGCAACCAGAGGCAGTGAGGCCCCAATCGTCGTAAAAGAGTTTGCGATAGTATTTCTCGGATGTATTTTTCTCGTGTACGGCGAGCGCATTCAAGACGTCGATGGCTTTAGTCGTGGAGTCTGGCTTAGTTTCATCTTTGGCTTGAACACTAGTGACATCTTCGATGAAGGACCCGCCTTCCGAAGTAATGTATTGATATGCGGCCGGATTAAAAATTAGAAAAAGCACAAAAAGGCCGGCCGCCACGATGACGGCCGTAACCTGGCGCCGCTTGTACTGAGACAAACCGGCCATGATAATTAATAATTCTCGGCGCGAATTTCAAAATAGCTCTGTGGATGGAAGCAGACTGGGCACTTCTCTGGTGCCTTTTCGCCGATGTGGATATAGCCACAGTTGCGGCATTTCCAGACCGTGACACCGTCAGACTTGAAGACCATGCCCTTCTCGATATTTTCGAGGAGCTTGCGATAGCGCTTTTCATGCTCGGCCTCGATTTTGCCAACTTCTTCAAAGAGTCTGGCGATTTCTTCGAAGCCTTCTTCGCGCGCTTCAGCGGCGAATTTGACATACATTTCAGTCTCTTCGTATTCCTCGCCGGCAATAGCCTCTTTCAAATTGGAAATAGTATCAGGCACGGAGTTATCTTCGTGGAGAGCTTTGTACCATATTTTGGCATGCTCTTTTTCGTTGTCGCTGGTCTCTTGGAAGATTTCTGCGATCTGTTCGTAGCCCTCTTTTTTAGCCTTGCTGGCAAAGAACTGATATTTGACGCGAGCCTGAGATTCGCCAGAAAAAGCGGCGTTCAAATTGGCTTCGGTTTTGGTGCCGGATAAATTCTTAGACATTAAATACTCCACTTAATTGTTAGATATATTTTAACAGCTAAGTGGAGTGGGTGGCAAATCGTTAATCGACGTTGACGCCTTTTTCGAAGTAATGTTTACCGAGCGCATAGAGGCAAATATTAAGAACAAGATAGACGGTATCAGCCGAAATAATGAGCGTGCGATAGTTATTGAGGCTGATGGCATTTTCTGGACTACTCTCAAACATAGCTTTGATGCCATCATCAAAGAAACCGATGCAATAAATGACGGCAAGCAGAATCGCTTGTAAGGCGAAGTAAAGAACCATGCCAATGATGACGGAACATAATACTCGATTATTATTACGACGATGGCCGACAATTAGACTGAAAAGACCAACCGCAATAACGTAAATTATTTCGAGAAAAGCCGTAATGAGAATGCCGCCAATGATGAAGCCCATATCAGCATTTTCAACGAGAGAGCAAAAATATTCATACATGTCATTATTCCAGAAGGCAACAAAGAAACACATAATAACAACAGCAACCGCAATGACAGTTGAAATGAGCGCAGCAATAACCTTGCTATCATAAAGTTGAGCGCGAGTAATTGGCAGCGTATGAGTGAGGTATGCTTCATCTTTGTAGCAATTTTGGCGAAAACGCACCCAAATACGAATGGCGGCATTTATAATAACGTTAATCATGGCACCAATTACGAAACCTGGCAAGATGTGACGCAGAAGACTACCGATGACGGAATCGGTAAGATTCTCGCCGAGACGCATGAGGATTGCAAAGACAAACGTAATGATATAAAAGATAATAAGTGTACGATTCATCCATAGTAGGTCGTACTTAATGAGTTTTCTTAGCATAGAACATACTCCTAAAAATATCGTTAATGGATGCTTTGTGTTTGGCGCGGAGCTTATCGGCCGAACCAGTTAAAACGATTTGGCCTTTGTCGATAAAAATCACGTCGTCCAAAATGCGTTCCACGTCGGAAATGAGATGCGTGGAAATAATTACGCTCGAACCTTCTTTGAAGTTGGACAAAATCGTGTCGAGGATATGATCGCGCGTGGCTGGGTCGACACCGCCGAGCGGCTCGTCTAAAATATACAAATCTGCGTCGCGCGACATCACGAGAATAAGCTGTAATTTTTCTTGCATGCCTTTGCTCATTTTGGCGATTTTCATATCTTCGGTCAGGTCGAGATCCGCGAGCAAAGTGTGCGCACGTTCAAGGTCGAAATCTGCATAAAACTCACTAAACATTTTGAACGCTTGTTTAATGGTCATCGTTTTGTCGAGATAAGTGCGCTCTGGCAAATACGAAATGTGCGCCTTGGATTTTACGCCAATCGGTTTGCCCTTAAAGAGGATTTGGCCGGAATCTATCGTCAATAAATCATTCACAAGTTTGATTAATGTCGACTTTCCTGCACCATTTTTGCCCAATAGGCCAATGATTTTGCCTTTGTCAATTTTGAGATTGACATCGTTTAGCACGACCCGCCGGTCGAAGCTTTTGCATAGATGTTTACATTCAAGCAATGCCATCTACTGCCCTCCTAGTTGTTTTAGATATTTGATAGAATCCGCGTAAGTAATGCCAATTTTGGCCATGTCGCTGGTGTATTTTTGCACCAGGTCGCTTGCTAGCTCGGTTTTAATTTTGTCGAGTAAGCGTTGGTCGTTCGTAACGAATTTACCGTTTGTGCGTTCGGTAAAAATCAGCCGGTCCGATTCGAGCTCGGTTAGGGCCTTTTGCATGGTATTGGGGTTCACTTTTGCCATCACGGCAAGTTCGCGTACGGACGGGAGTCGACTGCCCGCCGCGTACGCCCCAGATACAATGGCCACTCGAAGCTGTTCGACCAACTGCAAATAGATTGGCCGTTCATTATCGAATTTAAATTGTATTACTTGCATAATACAATGGTACAACTAAGAATGTGAGTTTGTCAAGCAACGGCTATCCGTCAAGACCATAAAACTCTAGAAATTTTTTTGTGGCCCCAAGTTGAAGCTTTCTTTTTTTGTTCTTATCTTTATCGTCTGGATCAATACTTTCTTTTTTAAATGATGTAGAGCCGTGCCTTGATGAGTAATGACTTGTCGGTTTTTGGTTTTGCATTTTTCTAGCATCATTCTTCCAGTTAGTCTTTTTACCACTTCTCTTACTAGCTATTTTTGCGGCTTTATTTTTAGCGACTAATAACTCGCGAGCGCTATTCGCTTTATCGATTCCTTTTTGAATTTCATCACTGCTCTTACCGGAAGCGGCAAGTAATTTATAATAATTTTCTTCATATTTCTTTCGGAAGCTTTTTGGCTGGTTCGTGACTGACGCCGGTATTTGCTCTTTTATCTTTTCGCAGCCAAGAAAAGCGCGGACGTCGTTTCCATTTATTTTCTTTGGATTGCGTATTCTATATGTAGTCGGACCATCCTTATAAATAAGCCTAGCTTCCACGGCGTCATTTATTAGCTTGTTCGATTCATCCAAACTAATCGATAAATGTCTAGATGCTCCTTCAGCCGAGAAAATGCCTTTATAACCTATTCGTTTTACGTATTTCCAAAAAGAACGCCTGGTTGGTATTGATTTAAAAGTAAGCTTTGAGACTCTTTTCTTCTGAATATACCTCATAAGCTCATATAGACGATTCGCTAAATCCTGTTGCTTATTAGCAATAGCCTCTCTGTATTCAGCGCAAAGTTTTTCGTAGTTTTCTTGCCTTGAATAATCTAAAGATTCGTACTTAGAAATAGTAGACCGTGACGACTGTTTATCTGCTTCATCCATTATTTCTTTCGGCATGTGCATTTTTATTATCCTTAGAATAATTTACCCGTATAGTTTAACTCATCATTATTGCGAATTTCAGCAAACTCTAGCAATTCGCGAATTGTCATGTTTTTGCGCTTCCATTCGTAGAATGTCGCATCACCCAGCAATACGTAATGCCAGGTAATATCTTCACGCTTACCGAGCGGTAAGTCATTAATTCTTTCAACCCAACGAAGCGCTGCGCGTTTTTTGCGGATGACGTTTTGGTGCGATATTTGATCTTGAGATTTGGTCTCTACTAGATAATTATCGCTGCCTATACGCACAACAAAATCAGGGATATATTCTGCCGGCATGCCATCGTCGCGTACATAGCGGAAACGGGCAAAAGTATGGCGGTTTTCAATCACCTTGCATAGAGCATCCACCTCGCCATCCTTGTCGCAAAATTCCATAAAATCGCGCTCATATTGGCCCTTATTACTCGGGAATGGACATTTCTCATAGATACATTTCGCTAAGTCTAGACTATAGTTTTCGCGAACAGTGATTTTATTTACGCTTGAGAATGGCGTAAAGACTACATTCGTCTCGCCCACATTCTCTGCCTCTTCTTGCGAGGCGATGATAGCGGAAGCTATTTGCCCAATAATATGATTCATTACTTCCGTAATTAGTAACGCCTTCCAGTTCTTTCCTTCGGCTGGATTAATTTCGCGCCCGAATAATTGTTTGCGAATATATTTATCTATTAATGCGGCAATTTGAACATTATTAATAGACAGAATAGGAAAATCTAACGCCTTACGGCTACGGCCAAGACTGTCGGCGGTATTTAGTTTTTCGACGATATGATTCGTGATACGGCTTAGATAATCGTTATAGCTAGTAGAACGAAATACTCCGGATGTCACCTCAAAATAGCCAGCATTAACACCGCTGAGTACTTCCTGATCAATCCACTGCTCGCGTTCTGGAATCATCTTTATAAGCGCATCATAGCTCATCCCGAATGGTTTCAATTTTGTTACGTCCAACGATGGAGTTTTCATGACAGATTCCGCCTCATTAATAATTAACGGAAGACGGAAGTCATAATCCATATAGTCGTCTTTTAGGCCGACTGGAATTAAGTCACCCTTAATGTTTTTGCCATCGTCGCCAAGTTCATCATCGCCGTCTTCAACGCCCATTAAGCCGCCATTTACTAACTCGTCGTAAAAATCGCGAAATGCCGGATGCTCTACAATTGATAAAACATCGAAATAATTAGTTGCCGCCTTATGCTCAACCATAATCGCGCGACGGTTCTCATTTTTGAGCTCGTCGATTTCTTTATTTCCACGCCACATCAAACGCAGGCCGCGACCGATTGTTTGTTCTAGAAGAATTCCGGAAGTTGTACTGCGTAGCGGAACGATAACGCAGATATTATTAACGTCAAAACCTTCCCGGAGCATTAAGACGGAAATAACTACGCGCGGGTTCTCATGACGGTCGAGTGCAAATAGCTTATTTCGAAGATTATTCCATTCTTCTTCGCCAACTTCGCCTTTCTTATTACTATGAATTTCAATGAATTCTTCTTGGCTTAAACCTTCAAGCTTTAGAAAATTTGCAACTAGCGGAACTACGTTTGTATCTTCGCAAACTACCATCATCTTTGGTCTTTTGGTCGAATCTACATCTTTAAACTCTTCTTCGAGTTTTGCTAGTTTTGAAAGACCTGCGCGAAGCATTTGGCGTTGGCCATCAGAAAGGTCAACAACTTCGCCGCGATCATTGCGCACAGCTTTAAAATCTAACGCTTCGGTTGCTAATTCTTTACGCTCGGAAAGCATCAAAGTTTTCACTAAACCACGACGGATCGCGTCAGTTAAATCAAAATCTACGACAATGTGCGGGAAATAAACTTTTTCTTTGCCCTTTTGGTTGTATGGCGTGGCGGAAAAATCTAA
This sequence comes from uncultured Candidatus Saccharibacteria bacterium, assembly GCA_947306745.1. Classification (GTDB taxonomy): domain Bacteria; phylum Patescibacteriota; class Saccharimonadia; order Saccharimonadales; family Saccharimonadaceae; genus UBA2834. The sequence goes on along the minus strand of CAMZHH010000001.1, from coordinate 134,010 downwards.
TTGCATGGCACGGTTAGCTTTGCCTTCGGCGATATAGCGCAAAGATTTTTGCCATTCGACTTCTTCCTTTTCACCACCCTTTATATTGTCGTGAATGTGATGAGCCTCGTCGTTAATCATCATAAGGTCCGGGAGATTATGCAGGAATTCGAGCTCCTTCTTGCCGCGGAGCGAATTATCTAACGAATCTAGGCTATTTCCAGCTGTAACGCCCGGAGCGACCGGCAAGCGCCAACCGTCGTCAATGCCCGGTTCGTCTTCTTGCTCATCTGCGCCCATAAGCAAATGAAAGTTCGTAATCGCGATCAATCCATCACCAGTAACTTTACTACCGATTTCGGTTTTGGCGGCTACGCTACTTTGCAAAAAACCGTAAAATTCATTACGGTATTCTTCTGGCAAAAATAGGTTCTCGAATTTCTTAATATCACAAGTTTCAAAATTACGAGTTTGGCCATCGTCATTCATTTTACCTAGGAATGCATCAAGCAAGCGTTCATAGACGATTAGGCCCGGCGCCACAACGAGGAAATTCTTAGTATAGTTACCATCTTCGTTATGTTTGGCATTTAAGTATTGCCAAATCATTAAGGCTTCAAGCACCCAAGTTTTGCCGGTACCGGTTGCCATTTTGACGCAATACTTTGGGAATGAATAAATATCGTCGCCGAGTTCACTCAACTTTGTACCACCACGCTCTAATAGAAGTTGCGGAGCGATTTCGTTATAAACATCAACAACTTTATCTTTTTTGAGTACCTCATGAATATAAATAATATTCATAATAGCGTTACGCTGACCAATGTGAAAGTTCAGGTCGCGCATGTCTACATAGGCATCGTCAAACCAATAAGTTAGCAATGCGCGCGTAGTTGGCGTAACTGACTCCATATAACTGCCGTCTTCCCAAGCCGCCTTGGCGCGTTCCGTTACGGCCTTCGCAAAGGCTAGTGGAGGGTATTTGTAGCGTTTTTGTTCGTCAATTTCCATACTTGTTAATCTCCTCAACCACTTCACTTTCAAAGCCAAAGACGTCTACTGCCCTGATAGCAATAAGGCCAGTTGTATTATTGAGCGGAAGCGTAACTTTGTTTACAACATGCAGTGCGTCACTATCGTTATTAGTATTTTGACGATAATCCTGCCAAGTACTGCGGAATACGTTGCCATCGAAGTCGGTATCAATAGACCAATATTCAATTAGCGCAAGTGGATCGCGAGCGATAACTTCATTCATCTTATCTTTATTTTTGGAATCGAGTGGTAAAGAATCCGAAGATAAAATTACATAGTTATCTAGCTCTACGGTAATTTCGTTGCCGTTCACGATTGGGTCTTTAATGGTGAGATACTGGAGTGATGAGAAGCGAACTGGCGTATGAATCGTGCCGTCTGGGTCGACCGCAACTTGGTCGCTGAGTTTCTTAAATGTAGTTTTACTCTTCAATTGGTCGAGAAGATCTGGCGGGATAATCTCAATCGTCAACGTACCATTCTTGTATTCTTCGAGTGTTTCCAAGTATGCACCAAGGTCACTACGGAAATTCCAACCAAGTAATGCAACTTTATCCCAGCCACCCTGAAATGTATTCATTTCATCAAGCGCTCGTTTGATGGTATTTGCTGAAACTAATTCTGATGGCGAAGCGACATAGACAAGACGTTTTGTGCGAGGAATTTTGCCTAAATTGCGGCGCGGATTATCTTCTTCGCGGAATGGTACAGCGCCATACAAGTTAATGACGATTTGATTTAAATCACCAATACGGAAACGCGCACCAAAGTTGGTGCTCATTTGCTCGCGTTGGTAATCGCCAACGGATTGATATAGAAATTCGCCAGCATCATTATCGATGAAGCGTTTGCGCATAATCATAGTGGCAGGTTTACCAATATCGGAAGTAATCCATTTGCGACCGAGTTTTTCCGCGACGGCCGCAGTGGTGCCGGAGCCGCCGAAGAAGTCGGCGACAATAGAGTTTGGATTCGAACTTGCCTTTATGATACGTTCTAGAAGAGCTTCTGGTTTTTGGGTTCCGTAGTCGACTTTCTCCTGAGCCATAGGATTAACGATTGGTATATCCCATACATCGTCAATCGGAGTCTCCGCAGAATTTGGATATATCATTCTGCCATTCACCCATTTGTACCTATTCCCATTTTCGTCTACTTGGTCGTACTTCTTCTCCCATCCTTCCTTCTTAGGTCTGTACTGGATATTGAAGATCTTACTGTTATTATTTTTCGAATATAGAAAAATCGTGTCATGCTTTTTGGCATAATTGGTTCTGGGAGAATTTCCACTGACATAATGCCACACAACTTCGTTCATGAAATTGTCTTTGCTAAAAATATCGTCCAAGAGTACTTTTACGTAATGTCCAATATGCCAGTCAACGTGAAAATATAAAGATCCTTGTTCACTCAGTAATTCCCGCATCAGAACCAAGCGCGGATACATATACTTCAAATAAGCAGCCGTACCCTTCACGTCTTCACCGTCAATATTTGCGCTCCAAGTGTCAGCATAAGCAAACTGCTCAAGCACGGTTGGTTTGCTATCTATATTCGCACCTGGAAGTTCTATTTTTGTACGATAATCCGCCTTGCTATCATATGGCGGATCAATATAAATCAAATCAATTTTGCCGCGCATACTAGGTAGACCGGAGGCTGGATCGCCAGCCAAAAGCGCTTGCATGACTAATAAATTATCGCCATAGATTAGGCGATTCTTCCAATCGTCAACATATTCAATATCGTCGTTGAGGATTTCTGCCTGACTGCGGTCCTTGTGCGGCTGAATAAGTTCATTAGTTTGTAAAGTAATACGGGACGCAGCAGAAAGTCCGTCCAAAATTCTATTCGCTTCTCTGCGCCCCTCACTGACTACCTTTGGTAGCAGTTCAATGAGGCTGCTCATAATCGTAGGTTCCAATTACTCTTATGTTTGATAATTTTTCAGCACTGCAATTTAATAAAAATTGCAGCCCCCGAGTTGCCGGCTGGAACCTACAATTTCGCGTTTTAGGCAAAAACTATAAGACCGACTCCTATGGGAGCTGCAATCAAAGTTTTTGCAACGCGAAAATGCGTCAGCTAAAACGCGATATATTGTTAAATTGTAAGTTCCACCTTTATTATATCTGTTTTTATGGGGTTTGTGCGAAAAATCTTGAACTTATGCTTTTAATTAGTTTTTATTGACGCTATTTTGAGTCGGGAATCTTGGTTTATCCCTTACGCAAATATTAAGTTCATCTCGCATGGACTCAATAAACAGCATACTAGGCCTCGCTAGAGTCCATGAGAAAGGAGTGATTTGAGCGTCTGTATTAAGTTGTGGATCGTGAGAGTTACGCTAAGTATCGATGTGACGAAGCGTAAAAAAGTGGCTCGCCGTTAGGAGAGTCACTTAAACCAAAACTTTGGGCGTAATCCTAGTTACGCGCCCATAATGTCATTATACCAAATCTTGAACTTATGCTTTTAATCGATTTTTATTGACGCTAGGATGAATGCGGGTTGGTTCGGCTAGTCATGAGGCTCGAGTTAATTCTCGCAGGAGCCTCATTAAACGGCAATTCTAGATAGCTAGTCACTCCTGAGAAAGAATTTGGATGGTACTCACCTTCAGAATATGGATTGTGGAGTTGAAATCCGAAATTCGATTCGTACGTAAGCCGAAAAAGAGTTAGCGTAAGCTAACTCCTAAAACCCATACAGGATAGTTTCTAGAGCTATCCTCAATAATGCTATTATATCGTATTTATGCTTGTGTTGTCGATTGATTAACGGTAGTTTTTCGCTCGGGGTTGAGGTTTGCTCCGTTTGAATGTTCCTGCGATTCACAAATGAAACCCGGCTCGCTGAGGCTTCATTGAACGGCAATTCTAGATAGCTAGAGGTCTCGGAGGAAGTGCTTTACATGAGCGTACGGATAATTATCCTAGGCGTCAGTGTGGAGTTCGGAATTCGATTTCCGAAATTCAAAAAAATTCGTCACTAATTAAATAGCGACGAACCAAACCATCGAGCGTAATTTCTAGAGTTGCGCTCATTAATGCTATTATACCAAAACCATTACACTTATGCTTGTTAGTTTTGTCATTGACTATATAGTCAGAAACGCACCGCATGGTGTCTTAATGGTTTTGGGCTGGCATTGAAGTTGTTGTTGAGCTCGCAGAGCTTCAATGAACAGGATTCTAGATAACTAGACGCTCTGAGGAAGGATAAACGTGACGATTACTATTCGAGTGTGAGTAGTGGAGTTACGAATCCGAATTAGATTGGTTTAGAAAAAGTAGCTAGTGAAAACTAGCTACCAACCAAAACCATAGATGTAGTTTCTAGAGCTGCATCTATAAGAGAATTATACCATAGGTGCTATAATACAGATATGGCTATCGAGAGGGTGATTGATACTAGCTTGCACGAAGACGACAGCGAGGAACGCGCCGTTGAGTTTTCTCTGCGCCCGACTAATTTTGACGAATATATTGGCCAGCGTCGTTTGAAGACAAATTTGAAGCTCGCGATTGATGCCGCAAAGAAACGTGGTGACGTGTTAGACCATGTACTTTTGTACGGCCCGCCAGGCCTTGGCAAGACTACCATGGCAGGCGTGATTGCGCACGAGATGAATGCAAATTTTCGTGCTACTTCTGCCCCGTCGATTGAAAAAGCTGGCGACCTCGCTAGTATCCTGACAAACTTGACCGATGGCGACATTTTATTTATTGACGAGATTCATCGTTTGCGTCGCGCCGTGGAGGAGATTCTTTACTCTGCGATGGAGGATTACAAGCTTGATATCGTGATTGGCAAAGGGCCAGCCGCACGCAGTGTGAAACTCGATTTGCCACGCTTTACTTTGATTGGTGCTACCACGCAGGCTGGCAATTTGGCTGGGCCGTTGCGCGATCGTTTTGGCCATTCATATCGTTTGGAATATTATGCCGATAATGATATTCAGCAGATTATTGAGCGCTCGGCCGGTCTGCTTGATACGAAAATCGAGCCTGCGGCTGCCACTTTACTTGCGCAGCGTTCACGCCTCACGCCACGCATTGCAAACCGCTTACTGAAACGCGTACGCGATTACGCCGATGTGAATGGCGATGGCATTATCGACGTGCCGACCGCAAAAGGTGCGCTCAAAATGCTCGAAATTGACGATTTAGGTCTCGATCCGGCCGACCGTAATATGCTGACTTTGATGATTGAGAAATACGGCGATAAGCCAGTTGGCCTAAATACAATTGCAGCGCTAACTGGCGACGAAGCCTCTACAATTGAAGATTATTTGGAGCCGTTTTTGATTCAGCTTGGTATGCTGCAACGCACACCGCGTGGACGCATCGTGACGGACCTGGCGAAAAAGCATTTAGGTTTGGAATAAAAAAATACCCCAACTAAGTGGGGTATTTTTATTGGATTTTACAGCTTTATATAGTTGTCTTTATTAGAGACCCAATCTTTGATTGCTTTTACGGTCTCTAATTCCCACTGCGCAGTATCAGAATCCCGCGAAATAACTGCTTGCGGACCTACATAGTGGATAGAGACGCTGTCATTCTTATAGACTGGATCGCCACCGCATGCAAGGTTAGCCGTATCTTCGTCGTACTCAATATCATTAGAACAAATATCAATGTACCCTAGCGCGTTGACACCTAAGTACTCACCTTGAGCAACAAATTCAGGCAAAGCTTGGGCGCCTTCTTTTTTCGTCACACCACCAATGCCAAGGGATGAATAGTTTGGTCCACCACCATTAAACTGGCGGTATTCATACTGGAAATAATGTATATTGCTGTCGTCGGTAGGAACTTTTAATCCGAGGCCATAATTGCCTAGTAAGATATATTTTTCGCCCGCAGTAGAAGAATCAGTAATCGTAATCGCAGTACCATCATCGGTTTTCTTGATTTGGTCTGTGTTGAGTTCGACGATGCTACCATCGGCTTTTTCAATTTTTACTTTAAGGTCTGCTGGTTGAGTGGCAGTTTTGTTTTGCGTCATACTATAAACACCAAAACCAGCGCCACCAACGCCAGCCAAGAGACCAACGACGGCGAGCGCAACGAGCGCACCGCGACCGCGTCCTTGCTGTTGACCTTGTTGCTGGAAGCTTTGTTGCTCACGACCAGCTTGACCTTGTTGTTGGTCTTGAGCAAAATCAGTTTTATTGTCCATTTTTGTTTTCCTTGTTTTGCTTATGCTTATAATAACATAAGTCAGTTTTTTGCAAAAGGTAAGCAATTACACAAAACCGCCCTCTATGCGGGCGGTATTCTTTAGTGGAAGAGGCCACGTTTTGCATCGCGGAACTGTTCGATAAGTTCCTTCTGCCTGCGGTTGAGATTTCTTGGAATCTCGACATTTACCGTCACGATATGTGGACCACGTTCAGAATTGCGGAGCGTTGGCGCACCATGACCAGAAAGTTTGAAGTTTGTGCCAGGCTGCGTGCCGGCTGGAATTTTCATCGTGACCATGCCATCAACAGTCTCAACATCAACTTCCGTGCCAAGTACAGCATCAACCATAGAAATTGTAACTTCAGATAGAATAAGGTCACCTTCACGCGTAAGGGTCTTGTGCGCACGTACGCGTACCTCTACGTAGAGATCGCCACGCTGACCACCTTCTGGAGCTGGGCCACCTTTGCCACTTAAGCGAATCTGCTGACCATCCCAAATGCCGGCTGGAATTTTGAGCTTAATACTCTCGCCATCGACGGTGATGTTTTTGGACGTGCCAAAGATAGCTTCTTTAAAATCAATCGTAACCGAAGTGCGCATGTCGCGTCCGCGACGCACGCCGCGGAAACCGCCGCCGAACATAGCGCCAAGAATATCGTCGAGACCACCGAAGCTGCCGCCACCAAAATCGAAATTGAAGCTCTGGCCATTAAAGTCGAAGCCACCAGCAAATGGATTACCGCCAGCGCCACCGGCTGCGCTACTACCAACACCGGCATGGCCAAACTGATCGTAACGTTGACGTTTAGTCTTGTCGCTTAAGACAGAATAAGCCTCGTTCGCTTCCTTAAACTTCTCTTCAGCTTCCTTGTTACCCGGATTTTTGTCTGGGTGATATTTAATTGCAAGCTTGCGAAAAGCCTTCTTAATCTCATCGTCAGATGCGTCTTTTTTGACGCCGAGAACTTCGTAATAGTCTCTTTTACTCATGCCTTATAGTATAGCGTTTAGCACTCGCGTGGTCAAGAGTGCTAATTCATCATCACGATGCCAACCAGGATCAAGACAGCCGCAATGACATAGTTTAAGATCATACGCTTCGTGAAGCGTTTAGCATGAATGAATTTTGGAAATACCCGCCCAAAACAGAGCGTCATGATGAAATTCGAAAAGAGACTCGCGACGCGACCAATCGGCGAAACGAGCGAAACAACCGGTGCTATAACGAGACCAAATTTATAAAGTAATTCACCCGCGATGAGCGTAAAGTTATCCGCAAGCTCGGCGGCGAAGTTAAGTTTGTGCTTTTTACCGGTAAAGAAAGTGGTTTTGAGAGCTTTGCGCCAAGTTGGGAAGAAAATAAGACCAAGCAACGAGCACAGCAAAGAGCCTAATTGAAAATAGAAGAAACCCTGGGCAAACGAGATGATTGTGGCCGGACCTTCCGAAATAAACATTGCATATACAATGTCCGACAAGACCGAGAAGAAACAATAGATGATTGTTAGAATTGCGACGCCGAAATTCGGTTTTTGCTTTTCGTTTTTGGTCTGGTTGCCGAAAACTACTAAAGCTGAAGCGCCAATCATAAATAGAAAGCCAAGGGCTTGATTGGCGGAAATAGTCTCACTAAGCAATAGTACGCCAAGCCCGAGCGAGATTAACGGCGCTACCTGGCCAAAAACCGTGATGTCAATGTTGTCGCCCTTCTGAATAGCTTTGTAATAATATACGGCGCCAATGATATTAATTGCACCGGCTAAAATCAGGCCTAGCGCATGATCGAGCGGGATCATCATAACGGCGCGACCGAAAACTGCAAACAATAAAATTAGAGAGGCAGCAAAGCTAATAATATGCATGACGGTCAGCGAGCCGGCACGCTTCTTTGGTAATGCCGTATCAGTGAGGAAGTTTTGAATATATCCATTTACGCAATAGAAAATTTGCGCAAAAATCGGAAAGATGACCCACATCATATCTTTATTTTAGCACAAGCGTTTCTATTTTTGAGTGCGATGCGCGACGGAATACGGACTCGAATCCGAATCAAAGCTGTCGTTAATTTCGCGGTTAAATAATAAGGTGATTACGTCGGCCAACGTTAAGCATCCGAGTATTTCCATTTCTTTATCCAGCACGATGCAATAATCGCTATGCGAGCGCAAAAATGCCGCCAATGCCATTTCGAGTGAATAATCACCCCGCACAAAAGTAACTTGCGGTTGTACAAACTTATCAATCGGCTGATCTTCCTCAATCTTGAGCGGGTCAATCTCATCCGTATATACGAGACCGCATACGCCATTGTCTTTATCTAATACTGGAAAACAATTGGCGCCGGTTTTATAAAGCTTATCAAGCAATAATGGCCCCAGGAAATCCCCCTCGTGCAAGAAAGTCATTTCCTTTTTTGGCACCATGATACTAGCAACTGAGATTTGGTCAAAAGACATGGCTCCGGCAATTAAATTGCGCTTCTCGTCCGAGAGGATTTCTTTTGGCGTGCGCTTCAAGACGGCAACCAATTCTTTCTCAGTTTCAGGGCGGAAAGGTTTAATCTTTTTGGGTGGACGATATTTATCAAGCTTCGGATCAAGAGCCACCACCATCTTGGTCATGAGCTTCTGAAAGAAGTTCTTCATCATGCTATAATTTTAGCATGAATAAGTTTACCGTAGCGGCTATCGTTATCATCGTAGCCTGTTTTGGTGGATTAGTAGCTTGGTCCACCTTAAGAGACGAAGGCAAAGCTATAGATTACAGTAAGTACAATTCGCAGTCCATCATTGAGGGTACTGATGATAATGGCAACATTGCCGACCATGTACGTGGTAAAGCCGATTCAAAAGTAATCGTGCTCGAATATGCTGACGTGCAATGCCCTGGCTGCGCTACAATGATGCCTCGCATGACTATTCTGCACAGACAATACGGCGATCGCGTAGCTTTCGTCTTCCGCAACTTCCCAATTAACGGCCATCAAAACGCCCGTGCCGCTTCTGCAGCTTGCGAAAGTGCTGGTTTTCAGGGCTATTTCTGGGACATGCTCGAAACGCTATATAGCAACCGTGCCGACTGGGTAGACGCCACTGGTAGCAAACGTACTGACATCTTTACTAATCTCTTCAAGGAAATCGCTCCAGATGGCGACGTTGAGAAATTCCGCGCCGATTTGAATGATGCGAACATCGAAAAGAAGATTAATTTCGACTACGGCCTCGGACGCAACGTTGATAAGGTTGACGGTACGCCATCTGTCTACGTTAATGGCGAAAAAATGAACATGGATGAAGGCACTTTTGACGACGTCGTTAAGCGCGTTGAGGATAAGATTAACTCCGAGCTTGAAAAGAACGGCGAGCGCACTGGCCCTAACGAAACTGAAGAAGAGTAGTCATCGATTAGATATCAAAAAATCCCGGGAAACCGGGATTTTTGCTTACATTTCGATGTATTCATTCCACCGAAGTGTATCCACTCGGAGCGTCCCCTTGCGAGTACGCTTTTTCATGGTGTTCTCCTGCTTAGTAATGACCTACGCTCTTACGACATTTTCCCCAAAATCCGATATGCGGATCCGAGCGCAGTGATTAAAATTTTAGCAAAAATAGCCCCGCAAGACAAGCATAAACTTTTTCTACCCCTAGCGGCGCTTGAGAGCTTCTCTAATGCGTTCTTCAACTGGGAGTTGAGGATCTATACCTTCCAAGGCCTTAGTTGCGTCTACAAGCGTAAATCCGAGGGCCATTAGGGCGTCCAAAGCTTCGTCATTTTGCATTAAGGTTGGCTGATCTGGTTCAGTCTTGCGACCGTAATAGGTCGGCAGGCCAACTTTATCCCGCAAGTCTACAATAACGCGCTCGGCAGATTTCTTCCCTACACCAGAAGCTTTTGATACATAGCCAGAATCAGCATTCGCAATCGCGTTGCGCACTTCTTCGACTGGCGCGAGACTCAAGATTGCCATGGCTGCTTTTGGGCCAATGCCCTGCACGGAGATTAATAACTCAAATAACTTCTTGGCGGCGAGACTCGTGAAGCCGAAAAGTTCCTCAGCTTGCTCGCGGATATGATGATAAGTATAAAGTTTCACTTCGTCTTCGAGATTGAGATTATCGAAATCGATGCTCGATAGCGTAACTTCGTAGCCGACTCCCTGAACATCAATAATTACTGAATTGGCGAATTTTTCGGCCACTTGGCCACGGACGTGTGCAATCATATCGTTATTATATCATCTGACGCAAGAAAAACAGCCGCGACGAGCGCGGCTGGGGTGAGTTACGCATAGTTTTTAAAGAAAACGTTTCCGCCGTATTCGTAATCGGTACTTTGCGGCTCACGAATACTTCTACTGTGAAAATAGCAGTAATCTTCTGGGATGAAATAATCCCATGTTGCGTAAAGCACCTCGTCCACAATCTCACGACTGCGGGCCATAGCTTCGGGCTCTTTGATTTCAGCTGACCATAGAATGCCGGCCGGCTCGAATTGGTTTTTCTGATTAATAACATCATAGACCGAATCCGGGAACTCGTCGCTAAGCATGCGGTTAAATACCGTTTCGCAGACCGCTTCGCCGCCAACTCCACGGCTTTCGTGATAGATAAGGCGCGCAAGCAGCTCTTTGTCGTCGTCCGAGATGAGATTTACCAAGGATGCATAGCGACCAATTTCCGGTGCCTGCGTAATGGTTTGAACCTCAGCCGTTTCTGGCTCCGTTGCATATTCAGTCATTTCGACCGATTCTGTAACAGTCTCTTCGGTTGTCGGCGGCTCAACGGCGTTCTTGTGTTCCGGAATTGAATCATCCGGCAAGTTGACGTCGTCTGCCTTGTAGACGCGAGTTGTGAGTTTCGTAAGCTCAGCTTCCACTACAGCGCTTGGCTGCGTGTAATCTAGCTCGATCACTTCAAGAGCCGGTACAGGCTCGACCTTGCTACGAGTATAGCTTCTGAATCCTACAAGCAGTCCAGCGATGACGAAGATAATAGCGAACAGTGTACATTTTCTGACATAACTTTCCATAAAATTAAATCCCCTCCTAGAACTTTTGGAATTCTTATGCGTAAGTCTTAAGATGCACGGAGATGTTATAATAACATTCCGTATCTTTAATTGTATCACAGATTTGCTATTTTGTCAAGGTTAAGCATTATTGATAAGCGATGCGAGTCATGAGGGCGTGCGTAATCGCAGCCGCCAAAGCATCGGCGGCGTCATCCGGCTTCACGACTTCTTGCATCTTAAGATATTCACGGACCGCCTCTTGCATCGCCTTTTTCTTGGCGCGACCGTAGCCGGTCATCGTTTGCTTAATCTGTAGTGGTGTATATTCGTAGATTGGAATATTATGCTGTCGCGCTACTAGAATACAGATACCACGTGCTTCGGCTACAGTAATACCAGTAGTAATGTTTTGATTAAAATAGAGCTTCTCGATCGACATCTCGTCTGGATTCGTCTCGTCAATGATTTGATTAAGTGAGTCGTAGATATCTAGCAGACGGTCTGCTAAAGGCGTATGCGCAGGAGTCGTAATTACACCGGCAGTAATCATGCGCGGTTGCTTATGTGTGACGTATTGAACTACGCCGAATCCGCAAATACCGGTACCAGGGTCAATTCCTAAGACGCGTTTCGTCGACATATCTTAAGTATAGCGGTTTTTATCTCTTTGCGAAACTGAAAGACCGCAAAGCCAGCCCCGCCCAACAGTAGTGCCACCACGGCTCCGCCAGCAATAAAGATCTGCGGACTTGCATAAGTCTCCTCCGTTGGTGGCTCGACGGGGTACTCCTGTGCAGTGGCGGTCTGAATCTTACGGCAGCGATTTGTCTCTGGATTGCGCTCGTAGCCCTCAGCGCATTCAGTGACTGTTGTTGTTTTATCTTTATTACAACGACCAGTTAATAAATTCAGATGGTAACCCTCTTTGCAAATTTTAGCCGTGGTCGTTTCGATTTTCTTACAACGTCCAGTTAGTAAATTAAGATACTTCCCCTCTGGGCAAATTGTAGCCACGGCGGCCTCTTTGCTCTTGATACAACTCCCCGTCTCCGGATTAATCTCCTTGCCATCAGGACAAGCCTGAAACTGCTGATAGACGTTCTCTGCTCCGGGCGTAGGTGCATAAGTTTGGAGCCATTTCTCCTCCGTAGTACCGGGGTTAAAAATCGCATACGCCGTACCCTTCTTTTGACCGTGCGGATAGACAAAATCGAGCAATATATCACCGGAAGTATCAGAAATAGAGACTGTATTAAAAGTTGACGGGTCCTTCGTAAAGATTAGCGCTGAATCCTGAACGGCTAAATATGCTCCAGGAGATAAGCTGCCCGATAGTGGGATGACGGTATTTTTATATCGAATATTACAGGGGTCGAGTGGAATTTCTGTATCGCCGGGATTATATAGTTCAATAAACTGCTCCGTAGCAGAATCGACATAATAAGTATATATCTCCGACACGGTCAGCATGCCACAGAGCGAGGGCTCTGCTGGCGGCGCGAGACTGATAATAGCGTCAAGATTAATCTCTGGGTGGTATATCGCTGGAGTAAAAAGATTATCTTCGCCACGCAGGTAGCTAAAATTATCCGTCGCTGAAGTGGAAAACTTAGCTACATTTTGCACACAACTGAGCTTACCCCAGCAGACTTCGTCGAGCAGATCATCGCCCAGCCAGAGCTGTAATATACCAGCCGTGGAAGCTAGACCACTGCTCGAAAAATAATACTGATATATACTATCCGCCTCGGCAAACTGGGGACTATTCTTAAAACCAAAGACCACCCGATCCGCCCGAAGCAGTCAATCATCCTGAAATGAAATTGCACCGGCAAAATTACCCGAGCTGTTAAAATAGCGCAACTCTACCCCAGCAAGCGAAACATCATCCGCACCGGCACGTGCTAACTCAATAAAATCGTAATTCTGTGCTGCGGAATCGTCCTTATATCCAGCATTAAACGCTGAAATATATAATGGCGAAACATCAGCTTCCGCAAAAACTGGCATACCCAAGCAGGCGCACCATAAAACCACAATAATGAAAAATATTTTCTTCATGCGAACCAGCCTACAGTCAATCAAAAAATTGACAAGCGTAAGTGCAATAATTGCTTAAGCGTGATAAACTGAAAACATGAGCGATTTGCTAAGTATTGCGACAATCGCCTTAGCCGGTATAGTTCAAGCTTCCCTGCAGTTGAGTCTGGGTGGCCTTGTTTTGCTATACCATTCGAGCATGGGGCATCATCGTCGTCGCAAAACACGCTACTTAGCAAAAAGTTATATCTGGGGCGCATTAGTGATTAGCTTCTTGGCCGTCTGTGCAGGCGCCTTCTTGATTGAGCATACTTTCCAGGGTGTAATTGCTCAAGAAGCAGTATTTGTAATTTCTGGTATGTTACTCGCCTCTGCAATCGTGATGTGGTTATTCTACTTCCGTCGCGGTAAACAGTCCACGCAGACTTGGTTGCCAAAGAGCTTGACGCGTTATATTACACGTCGCGCCCGTGCTACCGGCGATAATATCGAAGCATTCTCGCTGGGTATGTTAAGTTCATTCGTCGAGTTGCCACTCACACTTGCAATTTATGCCGTTGTAGCAAACTGCCTAGTTAGCACAACGCAGCCATTTATCGCGCTCGGTGTATATTTAGTGATTATTGCCGTACCGATGGTAGCGTTAAAGATTCGCATCAAAACTGGTCGCAACGTAGCTGAAGTGCAACGTTGGCGCATCCGCAACAAGGCTTTCGTTCGCATAATCTCTGGTAGTGGCTTTGCAATTTTGGCCGCCTTCATTCTAACTTACTGGGGTCTATAATGGCACGACACAAAAAGATTACTTACGAATATTCGCACGATGGTGTTAAGCAGAGCGTTATGCGCTACGCAAAAGGCGTCCGTCAGCCGGAAGGTTGGGCGGAACAAATGGCAGAGCGCGTAGCTTGCGTGACCGATAAATGGATTGCCGACAAAGACATCGTGACCGAGGATGATTTACGTAAAGTCATCATCAAGGAGCTAGAGCGATTAAACGAGGATGTCGCTTTTGCTTACCGAAATCATGATAAAATAATATAAGATGAAGAAACGTTTTGATTATGATCTGGCTATCCTTGGCAGTGGAGATGCCGGAGGCGAAGCGGCTTTAATTGCCGCGAAATCAGGACTCAAAGTCGCCTTAATCGAATCGCAGAAGTGGGGCGGCTCGAGCCTGAACTATACAAACGTGCCGCTTGGTGCGTTATTCCATGCCACCCAATTATTCCGTTCTGCGACGGAAGGCGCACGTTTTGGCTTATCGAGCGGAAGCTTGCGTTATAACTACCCTACCCTCAATAACTGGAAGAATACCGCAATGAAGCGGGCGCATGCTAATAGCAAGAAAGACTTCGAAGAAGCTGGCATCGACTGCCTGCATGGTCTTGGTCATCTACTCTCGGCGCACGAAATCAGCGTCGGCGAGCAAAAGACTATCAAGGCTAAGAATATCTTACTAGCCACCGGGGCGGGTATGCTTGATACAGGTATCACGATCCCAGAAGATTACGATTTCTGGCTCCCGGAAAATGTGCTTGAAATGATTCGTCCGCCAAAAACGATTTTCATCGTAGGCGCGGGTCCGACGGGTTGCGAATTAGCACAGTTCTTCGCTACACTCGGAACGGAGGTTATCGTAGCTGAAATCGCTGGTCGTCTATTACCACGCGAAGATGAAGAAGTTGGACAAACTTTGGACGAGATCTTCAATAAGCAAGGTATCAAAGTCCTTACGCAGTCACGCGTCATCGCTCTTGAAAAAGATGGCGTTTCAAAGAAAGTTGTTTTCCTTCGTGGCGGTCAAGAAAAGTCCGTGCGCGTCGATCAAGTTTTGCTATGCACTGGTAGCGCACCAAATATCGACATCGGCCTCGAAAATGCTGGCGTGAAGTTTACTCGCAACGGCATCCAGGTTGACGATACGATGAGAACATCGGCGAAGAATATTTATGCTGCCGGTGACGTTGTGGGCGGTCACAGTTCGACCGAGAAAGCTCTGATTGATGCACGCGTAGCTATTTCGCACATCCTTGGCCGCAGTAAAGCAACTGTTGATTATCGTGGCGTAATTCACTGCACGAATATCGTGCCAGAAGTTGCTCGCATTGGCGAAACCGAAGATGATTGCATCCGTGCTGACCGCAAAATTACAAAGATGCTATTGCCGCTCGACGTAGTGCAGAAATCTAATATTTCCGATGAAGACCGCGGTTTCATCAAACTCATCTGCAGCAAGAAGGGTGGTAAACTTCTTGGTGCAACTATTATGGCGCCAAATGCTGGCATCTTGATGCAAGAACTCGCCATGGCTATCATGCTAGATTTAACTGTGTACGATATCGCACGAATGCCGCATCTAGCAAATGACTGGAGCGAACTGATTCGTACAGCTTGCGAAAGAATCTAACTATAAGTCCCCTCCGTAAAAGAGGGGATTTTTTGATATAAAAAATAAGGCCGCTAGGCCTAGATGAAAACTTGGTGGCGGGGGTTGGATTTGAACCAACGACCTTCTGGTTATGGGCCAGACGAGCTACCAGGCTGCTCTACCCCGCGACGATAATCTATATTGTACGCTTAACCGAACAAAAAGTCAAGCCATTCGGAGAAGTTACTACGATAACTCGGGATTTCTTCAGTCGAATCGTGATATTTGTTCAGAGCTTCTTCGGAATTTTTCGGTAAGATAACCATCGTTTCACCCGGTAACATAAGCCCGGCTTTGGCGCGTGCAGTCAATTCTTGATACTCATCCGTCTGGTAATATTCTTGCTCCAACTTTAACGTGTCGACTTCGATCTTCATCTTAGCAAGCTCGAGTTTGCGACTGTTTAACTTCTGCTCGAGCGACCAGTTGCGCGCTGTAGCATTAACTGTACCGACCACAAAATAGCCGCACATTAGCACCGTGATCGCAAAAACAATGTTATGTACAGTAAAAATATCTTTCTTACTGATATAACGTAGACGGCGAAAAGTCGCGACAATTTTATCCCGCATATGATTATTATAGCAGATTGACAAATGCTCTGTTTATGGTATAGTGTTTTTTAGTAACAGTCGTCTTTGTAAGGGGGGGTGTGTTTATGAAGAAAGAATGTGTGTACCTTAGTGAGTTGAAAATGTCCGAGGAGACGAAACGTGCTTTTGCCCGCGAGGGTTTCGTAACGATTGCTGATTTATTTACAAAAGATATCTTTGCTTGCGAATCAATTACGGCAGCCGACTGTATGAATCTTCATTACGGCCTTATTCGCTCCGACATCGATCCTTCGGACCTTGGACTCCTGAAGGCCCCGCGTGAATAATGCGAGGCCTCTTTTAAGATATGATATACTTGAATGCATGGGGGGCATAGCTCAGTGGTTAGAGCAGTCGGCTCATAACCGATTGGTCGCTGGTTCAAGCCCAGCTGCCCCCACCAAACGGTTTATAAAAGTATTTTTAACTATTCCGTAATCTATAAATGCCTGTTAAATCCCTCATAAAAATTGAGGACTATTTTTATGCCATTTTTGCGACAAAAAACATGCCAAAAACTGTAATTTGCCTCTATAATTTTGTCTGTTAAATCCCCTACGAAGTATTCTTTAAACGTTGGAGATTGGCATTCCAATAATTGAAAGCATCACTATCTCCTAGTATTTTTTCTTCTTTCATCTTCAGTCTATAAAATCTTTCTTTCTGATCTATGCTCATATTGTTCCAATCTTCTGGAGATACTTCGAGGCGATTTCTTTCAACGACCATTTTTTGCGCAGCGCGGTAACCTTTTACGGCCTCGTCGTCACCATTATTTTGTGCCTTGATGAGTTCTGTCTCAAGTGTACTCAATTGTTCTGCAGCCGGATGATGAAATACATCTGGTTTATTAGGTGCGTTTTCAAGTTTTATAATCGGAGTAGTGCTAACCTTGATGTCTACAGTCGAATAACCATCCTTCTTGAGGGCGGAGGAGTCAACCCCTACATTTAGATCGGTCATTTTTAACCCATGTTGTTTTAGTCTGCGTTCTAAGAGCGCTTTTCCTAAGTCTCCATTTTCTCCAAAAAACATACCATATTTTGAATTAACTAAGTCATCTCCCGACATTTTTTGGTAGTGAGAACCTTTATCAACCAACTCTCTCAAAAGTTTACCTTCGGCATATACAGTATCTTCGCCTTTAAATCCATACCTATCCATCGCTTTGTCAATATAATAATCTGGCCCTTTATCAGTAAAACTAGCACCGCGCATATATGAATCTTCATCTCGTAGTGCTTTAGCCTTATTGAGCAAAAATTTTGATGTTTTTACTCTCAAAATAGTATCCTCATCAGTTTCTTCTTGCCCAGTCTCTCTAGAATATACCTTTCCGTTTTTGACAGCAAAACTTTGAACATCACTCAAAATGTCAGAAGGAGAGACCAACTCTGTCTCAAACTGTTGCTGGTTGTTCTCGTGATTTTCGGGTTGTTTCCCGTCGTTAAATGGAACATCCTTCAACTCATCCCATTTTGTTAGCTTTTGGGGCTCAGGTTCTTGTTCATTACGATTAGATAAAACTTCTGCCATAAATACATTATATCATTTTCGACCAGCCCTTAATATCTTCTTTATATGTTGTTAAAGCCTGGCCAATTAAGCCCCACCAAAAATTACAATTCTATTTTTTGCATATCGAGCCCTTCAAGTTTGAGGCTCTTTTTTGTTTTACCGAGTGTAATTTCAAGCTCTCGCTGATCGTGAGATTTATTTGCTGCAATCACTTCATAACCAGCACTAGTTTTGCGCGCCACGACGGCTACGTCGTCCGAGTTAATGTCGCAACGAATCACTTTGCTACCCGCTGGGAATGCCTGCGCAAATTTTTGCAACGCACGATAAATCGGCGTTAACACAATGTCGTCTTCGGCACCATTTAAAATGATCGGGCTCTTTACGAAATTTCGGCAATAGCTCGGTCCGCCATGCTCGTCTAATAACATATTCCAATCGATCCAAGCCGTAGCGCCAGTATTAATGTCCGATAATAATTCATATAAATACAATCCGGCAGCCCCGCGCCAGTCCTGCTCGTCGTACGGATATGGACAGCCGCAACACATCTCTGAGCTCAATAATACCGCGTTAGGATATTCCTGACGCACTTGCCACATTTCATCCGGATGCGTGCCGTTATACCAGTGATAGCAAAGGCCGGCCACCTTTTCTGCTTCGCCATATTTCTGGCCTTTCAATAAAGCCTCCGCTACCTGCGTAAGGTGTTTTTTGTTGTGATCCCACATTAAAATCTGCACATCTTCATGAGCTAATTCATGGGCGAGATATTTATATGCCAATTTACGTTGAGTACGATAGGAATATAAACATGATTCCCAGAATTGAAGTGCGCGCGGTTCATTTTGAGGCGTAATGTATTTAATGTTAAATCCCTCGTCGGCATAAGCATTAAGCCAACGATGAATGTATTTCGCATAATTACCATAATGCCACGGAGCCAAGAAGCCGCCCCGACGTTGGATGCGCGGAATTTTCAGACATTTTGGTGGCGACCATGGACTAGCTACAATTTGCAATTTCGGCTGCTTAGATTGAATCTGCCGAAGCATTGGAATAATTTCACCCCGGTCGTGCTCGATTGAAAAATCTCGCATATCTGCATGCTTAGCATATTCATATGGCGCTAAACAAAAATCGTTACTACCAATGCTAATGCGACACCAACGATAATCTAGACTACCTTTTCCATAGTACGCGTCAATCAATGCGCGTTGCTTAGTAGGACTAAGTTTGGAAAAATTATGCGCGGCCGCTTCCGTCACGGCGCCACCCATACCCCGCCAAGTGCCGAGCGGAAAATCATCGCGAATAGTAACTTCAATGGTCATTGGCCATATTATACCATTCACTCTATATAGGAAGCCCCTTATTCTTGACTTTTTACGATGTTTATGCTATAATGACGATACGCTGTCACAGAACGGCGTAATTTGCACGTTGCCATTACTGTAGAGAGGAAGAGGTGAATAGCTTGAGACTAAAGGAAATTGGTTTGAGTGATAGCACAATTAGTACCCTGGCAATCTTTGGCATAAGAAGCGTAGAAGACCTGGTTGAAGATTGCCGTAACCCGATCTTGGACCATGTACGATTCTTTAGTGAGAAGACGCAGGACGAAATCTACAACGCGCTGGAGAATATCGGCGTTAAGTGCCGTCTTACCGGCTATGAGGAGATGTATTGCGCGATTTTCGCCAATGAGCCGCACTTGCGTGGATGGCTGATGAAGCATCCGTTTCCGGCCGAAAACCTGCCAGCCCTAATCGACATCATAAAGTGTGCGTACTTCGACAAAGAAGTGATGCAGATTATTCCGATGCGCTATGGACTGTTTGGCGATCGCCCCATGAGCGTCCGCGAGGTTCACAAGGTAACCGAAATGCCGGTGGAGTTAATTCACCGGAGCGAACAAAACTTCCTGGAGAGAATGAGGAACATTACCCGCGTTGGTAAAGTCAGGATGTTGCGCTATACGCGCGAAGAGCTGTATGGCCGCATTTCCCTGTTCGAACGCGATTTGCGCGACATGCGCAATGCTCTCTCGCTTTCTCGCCAGACACAGTAATTATGAAGCCCACGGCCAAGCGCCGTGGGTATTTCATTTTTTATTTTTGGCTACGTTTAGCGTTAAAATGGTTTCCCCGTCTTTACTAATCGTAATTACATCGCCAACGCGCAATTCGTCAGTACTGCTTTTAACTTTTTTATCCTTCCCTACGATGCGTAAATCAGTGTTGTAGCTCCTTAAATCTTGCACGTAAATTTTACTCGCTCGTTGATCGAGTTTAAATGAAAAGTTCCCGAATTCTTTATTAATTAAATAAACATAAATGCCAGTAATAACGGCGTAAATAATCATGTAGAGCCAAGCCTGATAGTAGCCCATAAAATAGATGCCAACCACCAACGGCATCAGGATAATTGTATAGAAAAATTGTTTGATGCCACGTTTATTGCGGAAATCGAAATATTTTTTGAGCGTCTTAAGAAAGAAGAAAAAGATGCCAATATTAACCGCCGCGATTACGCTACCGACAATTAGAAAAACCGTATTATTCTGCGTTTGCGTAATTGAAGCGACGGAAATTAAGAAAAAGCTAACAATAAAACATGGCACTAAAAGAACAAATAGCGCTTTTTCCCACCAGGTAAATTTCCTCATCGTAAACTCCTTAGTGAATTAATA
Source organism: uncultured Candidatus Saccharibacteria bacterium (assembly GCA_947306745.1). Classification (GTDB taxonomy): domain Bacteria; phylum Patescibacteriota; class Saccharimonadia; order Saccharimonadales; family Saccharimonadaceae; genus UBA2834. The sequence continues at coordinate 113,514 of CAMZHH010000001.1, read as the reverse complement.
ATAATGATACCATGAGAGGCATTAAGACGATGGATAATAACGTCGAAACGGTCACAAGTTCGGAAGCCTCCGTCTGATCGCCGCCATATTTTGAGGCGAAAAGACCAAGCGAGGTTGCAGTCGGTAAAGCCTGGATCAAAGTACAAACTGCGATGACTTCGCTCGGGAATTGCAATAAGGTCAATAAGCCAAATGCAATGAGCGGCCCGAGCACTAATTGCGCTGCCGCTGTCAAAATGAGTTTCCATTTCTTAATCAGCTTGAAGAATTTCGCGTTGCTCAGCATATAACCAACACAAATAATCGAAAGCGCCGTTGTGGCATTGCCGGTATATTTCACCGCATCGGTCACGAAACCCGGAAGCTGAAAACCAGTCACAAATACAATCACACCTAATACAACCGCGATAATATTCGGATTTGTAATTACGTTCAATACAAGTTTGCTGTCGATTTTATGCTTGAAAAGATAAACGCCATAAGAGAAGAGTGCAATATTAAACGCAATAATGAAGCCACAATATGGAATAACGCCCTGTTCGCCAAAGGTGCTAGCAATGATTGGATAACCGAGAAAAGTCGCGTTATTAAAAATCAGCGCAAACTGCGATTCGTAGCGGAGCTTGTCGTTATAAAACTTTTTATTAAACAGAATTTTCGACACAATAATCAGTGCCGTCATGACGAGTACGCCAGCAAGTAAGCCAGCCTTAAAGAGATCTGAAGTCTCGTCGCTATAAGTGGTTGGAAAAGCCGCAAAAAGTGAGGCCGGCATAAAGACGGTCAGTAATAAATTGACGAGATCCTTGTTAGTTTTTGGCGAAATAAGTTTTAGCTTACCAAGCAGGAATCCAAGCACTAAAATAATGGCGATAGTGCCGAGGCGCGAATAAAAATCCGTGAGCTCGATGTGCATTATTTCTCCTTTTTATCTGGCTTTTCTGGGTGCTCGATGCGATATTCTTTAACGAGTTGTTTGGATGTTTTACGACCGCCGACTTTGCGATAGATTTCTTCTTCGAGGGCGAGCATTTTATCGAGACGATAGCGCAAAGATTTGTCGATATTCATGTCGTTTTCGATGTTTTTATCGACCATGTTAAGCTCGTGAATCAGCTTCTCGACGCGACGCGCTTCTTTATCGGCCGACATCTGCGAAAAGACAGCGATACCGAGTGAAATCGTAGCAGTTATCAATAGAATTGTATCAACGGCAATATCGTTAAAATCTTTCGTCGAAAATACGAGCAAGCCAAAACCGAATAAAGTTATGACCGCTAAAACAATAGTAATGGTTAATGTAGCTTTTTCTCTTTTATGCATAAGTATTTTCCCTACCCTTAATTATACCCCTCGGCCTGCAATTCGAACATCTCTTTATATATACCATTTTTAGCGATGAGTTCATCATGAGTGCCAGACTCGACGATTTTGCCATGATCGAGCACGATAATCCTCTCTGCTTTGCGCACAGTCGAAAAGCGATGCGAAATAATAACGGTCGTTTTGTTCTCTTGTTTCTTGATGATATTCTTAAAGATTTCATATTCCGAAACCGCATCAACGGAGGCTGTTGGCTCATCTAAAATCAAAACATTCGGCGAGCGGAAGAAAGCGCGTGCAATACCAAGGCGTTGCCATTGGCCACCAGAAAGATTGACTGCATTCTTGGAATCGATATCCTTGGAAAGAATCGTATTAAGACCTTCTTTATATTCATTGACGAGGCTTTCGAGGCCGGCGTCTTTGAGCGCAGCTTCAATATCGCGACGACTGTATGGGCGTTCCACGTCGCCAAACCAAACGTTTTCGCCGAGTGTGGCGAATTCATAACGCGAGAAATCCTGGAAGAGCGCGCCGATTTGCGCGAGGTAAGATTCGCGATTAATGCGCTCTAACGGCTGACCGTCAATCAAGATTGTGCCCTTGGTTGGTTGATAAGCGCCAATCATTAGTTTAATCAAGGTCGTCTTGCCAGCGCCATTCTCGCCGACGATAGCTAAGCTGTCGCCAGGATTCAGCGTAAAGCTAACATCTTTTACGGCGCGCACATCAGAACGTGGATACGTAAAGCCGACATTTTGAAATTCGATAGTTGGAATATGATCAATTATAATATCGCCACTGTGTTGCGCTGGCGTCTCCATAAACTCCATGAAGTCCGTTGCATTTACGAGGCTAGAGTTAATATTTGTAATGCTACTAAATAAGTTCGAAATACTATCATTCAATTGAATTAAGAGCGTACGAATAGTTAAGAATTGCCCGATTTCGAGTTTGCCAAGGATAATTTGAATCGCAACGAAAATCAGCACGACATAGCTCACGGCGTCTTGCAAAACACTACCGCCGAAACGTGGCCAGAAGAAGGCTTTATTGTCTGCGATATCTTGCTCCTGGCTACGGCGACGCGCCTTAATCATCTGCTCAACAAGTGTCTTACTGAGACCATTAAGCTCAATTTCGAGGGCAGAATCGGAGTTAGTAATTTTGCGCTCAATCTGCCAGGCGATACGACGATCTTTTGTAAATTCACGCCAGTTGCGACGCTCTCGTGCGGCCAAACGCAAACTCAGAATTGAAGACGGAATCGCTGCTAAGACCACTGCGATTGTAATGAGCGGCGAGGCGGTTAAGGTCGCTATTACGACTGACATCAATCCAACTACGGACGAAATAACCGTAATTGCACTTGAGGCAACAAAGTCAATAGAGCCGCCAAAGTCGCGTACGCGTTCAAATTTGTCGGCAAATTCCCTACTTTCGCGTTGCGCTAGTGGAATTTGAATATATTTCGTCGCTACCATTTCACTTACATAAATGAAGACTTCCTGATTTACGGAAATTGAAAGTAAATGATAAACAGCACTCAATATAACGTTAACTAATTGCACGCTGATTAAGAAAATTACCGCGACAATGAACGGCGTAAAGTCGCCCGTCTCGATTACTCGGGTAATCTCCGTCACGACGTTACCAGCTAAGACTGCAGTCCAAGCCGGAATCGCAGAGCTAACAACACGATAAAACCAGAAGAAGTAGCGCTTCGGACCGACGGCCTTAGCGTAAATATTCATGCAGTACAAAATCGACTTCAATGAAATGCGTGGGTATTCTGGCCTTTTGCGCTCAGCTTCTTTTTGGGCGCGTTTTTTTGCGCGTTCGGAACGCTTGCGCGCACGCGACTCTTTTAGCCGCGTGCGTGATTCAAGCAATTTATTTCCTTTGCGCTCGCCCATTACTCCACCGTGACGGATTTAGCGAGATTGCGTGGCTGATCAACGTCATTACCACGCTCAACGGCCATATAGTAAGCAAACAACTGTTGCAAAGTATTCAAAAGGATTGGCGCGAGTAATTCAACTTTACTATCGACACGGACAATATCATCGGCATCGATATCCTTCTTACTATTCGTGAGTACGATTGTCTTGCCACCACGGGCGCGAACTTCATGCAAGCCACCAATAGACTTTTCAAAGAGCCAGTTGTCTAGAATGTCGAAGACTTCAAAGAAAGTATCATCAACAAGCGCAATTGGACCGTGCTTAAGCTCACCGGAGGCATAGCCTTCTGCGTGGATGTAGGAGATTTCCTTGAGTTTAAGTGCGCCTTCAAGAGCAATAGGATAAGCTGTATCGCGACCAAGATAAAGCGCGTCGTTATACTTTGCGTACTTCTTTGCGAGAGCTTCCATCGTTTCGCGATGAGTATTGAGGTTCTTCTCAATTTCCTCCGGCAAGATAGCAAGCTCATTCGTAAATCTGTGGATTAATTCAGAATTGCCACCATGATATTCTGCGAGCATACCAGCAAACATCAGCATCGTAACTACCTGCGCTGTAAAGGCCTTAGTAGAAGCAACGGAAATTTCTGGACCAGCATGGACATAAGTACCACCATCGACTTCGCGTGCGATAGTCGAGCCAACAACGTTCACGACACCGAGCGTCTTCACGCCACGCTTCTTAATTTCACGGAGACATGCGAGCGTATCGGCCGTTTCGCCAGACTGCGAAACGATTAAAGCAATCGAATCTTTTGGTAAATGGAAAGAACGGTAGCGATACTCGGACGCAATCACAACTTCAGTAGTAATGTCTGGGATTAATTGCTCCATGTAATACGACGCGAGAAGACCGGCGTAATATGCTGTACCACAACCAACAATCACGATATGCTTCACATCGCGCATTTCTTTAGCAGTCAGATTCGGGCCGCCAAGGTGCATCTTGCCAGCTTTTGGATCAATACGACCAGAAAGCGTGTTTGGCAGAGTTGTGGCCTGCTCCATGATTTCTTTGAGTAAGAAATGATCATAGCCACCCTTCTGAATCTGCTCAACATCGCCTTCGATTTCTTCCGGCTCAGTATCGAGATGCTTCATAGCGAGATTAAAGACTTCCGCGCCATCACGACTACAAACGGCAAGCTCGCCATCGTTAAGATAGATGGCCTCACGCGTATAGCCGAGCAAAGCAGAGGCGTCGGAAGCAATAATGGTCTCATCTTTACCAAGACCAATAATTAATGGCGAACCAAGGCGGGCCACAACAATATTATCTGGCTCTTTTGGAGAAAAGACGGCAATACCGTAAGTACCACGAATCGCCTTGAGAGCTTTCGCGACAGCATCCTTCAACGAAACCTTATCGGTATAGTAGCTATCGATCAAAGCGGCTAGTACTTCCGTATCAGTATCGGATTTGAATTCGTATTTGCTGAGCTTCGCTTTGAGTTCTTTGTAATTTTCAATAATACCGTTATGCACGAGGTAAATGTTGCCAACATGATGTGGGTGTGCATTCGTAACCGTGACACCACCGTGCGTAGCCCAACGCGTATGGCCGATACCAACATGGCCTTCATGAGGCTTCGCACTCAATACTTGCTCCAGCTCAGAGATTTTGCCCACAGAGCGCGCAATATGCGCCTCGTCATTATCGTCCAAAGTGGCAATACCGGCGGAGTCATAACCGCGATATTCCAAACGCTTCAATCCGCTGAGCAGGACGTTCTGCGCAGTTTTATTACCAATATATCCTACAATCCCACACATAGTACCTCCTGTTTAAAACTTAGATATAGTATATCATATCGACTCTTTCCCTGTTATGCTTAAAACAATCTTGACAGAAAAAGATTTTATTAGTACACTTAATTTACATTCCCCTGTAGCTCAATGGTGGAGCAAGAAGCTGTTAACTTCGAGGTTGTCAGTTCGAGTCTGACCGGGGGAGCCATTTTTTTAGGGACAAAAAGTCCTATTTTTTATGCATATCTAGTCTTGAGCCTATTTTAGTTAAAAATATATAGGTGTTAAAATGGTATTAGTGGTGGGGATCTTGGAGGACTATGTCGAAATTATTAATTGCGAAAAATTTGCACGCTTCCACAGCCGATAAAGAATTACTACATGGCATTGATTTACGTATCGATAAAGGTGAGACCGTCGTAGTAGTTGGCCCAAACGGTGCCGGCAAATCTACTTTGGCGCGTAGCTTAATGGGCGTGTCGGATTTTGATTATTCCGGTAGCATATCTTTTGCAGGAAAGGATGTTGCTAAACTCCCTTGCGAAGAGCGCGCGAAGCTAGGCATGTTTTTGAGCTACCAAGACCCGGTCGCAATTCCAGGATTACCCGTCGGCGAAATGTTACGTTCCACAATTGAAGCGCACGGCAAAAAAGTTCGTCTGCGCGAATTTAAGCTTACTCTAGCGAAATATTTAGAAAAATTAGATTTAAATCCATTCAGTGGCGAACGTGAGTTGAACGTAGATTTTTCCGGTGGCGAGAAAAAGAAACTTGAGATACTACAAATGTTAATGCTCCGCCCACAGTTAGCGATTTTAGACGAAATCGATTCCGGCTTAGATGTCGATGCGGCGCGTTTAGTGTCACGCGTTATTCGTGAATACCAGGACGAAACAAATTGCAGCTTAGCGATCGTGACTCATAATATGCGCATTTTGCAGTCGTTAAATGTTGATCGCGTATATGTGATTCGAGATGGATTAATTTCCTGCGTGGGCGATGTTGGAATGTTGGAGGATATTCGAAAACATGGCTTCAAAAACGCCTAAAGGCTTAACGCCGGAAATCGTGCGCGAAATATCCGCGCGCAAAAACGAGCCTAAATGGATGCTCGAATTTCGTTTGCGAAGTTTACGCAAGTATCTCGCCATGCCGATGCCGAGCTGGGGGCCAGATTTGAGCGAACTCGACATTGATAATATTCAAAGTTATGTGAAACCGCGCAAGGAAATGGTGCGAAATTGGAAAGATGTGCCAGACGATATTCGTCAAACTTTCGAAGATCTTGGTATCCCGGAAGCTGAGCGCGCAGGGTTAGCTGGCGTGGGTGCGCAGTTTGATTCGGAGTTAGTCTACCACAATGTAAAATCGGCCGTCGCAAATCAGGGTGTCTATTATGATTCAATCGAAAATGCCATGCATAGTAAATATCGTGGTATGGTACACAGATATTTCATGCAGTTAGTGCCACCGGAAGACCATAAATTTGCCGCGCTCCATGGCGCCGTTTGGTCGGGCGGTTCATTCGTTTACGTGCCACCGAATACGAGCGTGCAATTCCCCCTACAGTCATATTTTCGTTTTAATGCACCAGGTGCCGGCCAATTCGAACATACCTTAATTATCGTGGACGAAGGTGCGGATTTGCATTTTATCGAAGGCTGCTCGGCACCAAAATATAACATCGCAAATCTACATGCCGGATGCGTAGAAATCTTCGTCAAAAAGAACGCCAGCGTTAAATATTCTACCGTCGAAAACTGGTCGAAAAATATGTACAACTTAAATACTAAACGCGCGATAGTTGAGGCTGGTGGCAAAATGGAATGGGTAACTGGCTCGTTTGGTTCGCACGTTTCCATGCTCTACCCGATGGCGATTCTAAATGGAGTTGGCGCTTCGATGGAATACACGGGTGTCACTTTTGCCGGCGAAGGAAAAGACCTCGACACTGGCGTAAAAGTAGTACACCTTGCTCCGCGCACAACATCGTATATTAACGCAAAATCACTAGCAAAAGACGGTGGCAAAAATACTTTTCGTAGCTTAGTAAAAGTTACTGGGCGTGCAAAAAATGCTAAGTCTTTTACTGATTGCCAATCATTAATGCTAGATTCAAAATCCACTTCAAATACAGTGCCGAAATTTGACATTTCTTGCAGTTCGGCAGATATAGCACACGAGGCGAACGTTGGTAAAATTTCTGAGCGCGAAATCAATTATTTACGCACACGTGGTCTTTCGGAAGATGAAGCGCGCGCATTAATCGTCCGCGGTTTTACAAATGATGTTTCGAAAGAACTACCATTCGAATATGCCGCCGAGATGAATAATTTAATCCGACTCGAAATGCAGGAGAATATGTAATGAAAGTTGTACAAATTCTCACGCCAAACTTTTCTAACATCAGCAATTTGAACGAGATAGAACTTGGCGCCAACGAAAAGATGACGCTAGTGCAAGTCATAATTGGCGATATAACGCAGGATTTTCAAATTAATGCCACCCTGGCCGATAATGCAAAATTAGACGTGCATACGGCGATTTTAGCGCGCAATAAGAGTAATATTAAATATAATTACAACGTCGAGCACTGTGGCGTGAATTCGGTCAGCAATTTCAACTTAGTTAGTTCCCTTTCTGGCCAGTCACATAAAGAAACAAATATGACGATACATTTTTGCAAAGGCGCGATTGGAGCGCACGGCAATGAAAAAGAAATGGTGATTTTGGCTGATCGCGCAAAAAATATTTCGTACCCAATTATCGATTGCGACGAAGAAAATGTAGTCGGCAATCATAGCTTAAGTTCTGGTCATATCGACGAATCACAATTGGAATACTTGCGCATACGCGGTTTCTCGGAAGAGCAAGCGCGAAATATTATCACACGCGCACGAATTCTGGACATATTAAACCTCATCGATGATGACGATAAGCTACAATATGTTTACGAGGCCTTAAATGAATAGAAATGATTTTCCGCAACTACAAGATGGCGTAATTTATCTAGACAATGCCGCCACTACCTTTAAACCGAAATGCGTAATTGAGCGTATTAATGATTTTTATGTGCACGAAAATGCAAACATTTACCGCGGACTTTATGATTTGAGCGTCAAAGCGACGGCACAATACGATGAAGCGCGCCAAACAGTTGCGAAATTTATTAACGCGGAACCAGAAGAAATTATCTTTACTAGCGGAACCACGGACGGCATTAATAAATTTACGCAAATGATAAATGCGAAAGATAAAATCGTAGCTTCTGATATTACCGGTCATCATAGTAATCTACTACCATGGCGTAAAAATGCAAAAGAATTTAAATATATCCCTAGTCGCAAAGACGGATCTAGTATGGGGCCAGATAATTCCTTTGTCGTGAACGATTTTATTGATATTGCAGCCATGTCGATGTATTCGAATGTGTTTGGCAACACGAAGTCATTTGACGATGCGTATGGTCGACCGGAACCTAGAGTAATCTTCTTTGCGGACGCCGCGCAGGCTATCGCGCATAAAAAGATTGATGTAAAAACATTTCGAGATAACCCTCTTGCGCTCGCCTTTTCTGGGCACAAAATCTTTGGGCCGACTGGAATTGGCGTTCTTTATATTAGCAAAAAAATTCATGACCAATTATCTCCAGCACAGTTTGGTGGCGAAATGGTCGAAGATGTTCGTGAGCAAGATTTTGATCTCGCACCGATTCCGCAGCGTTTCGAAGCAGGCACACCAAATATTGCCGGCGCAATTGGTCTCGCAGAGGCGATTAGGTACTTCTCTGCTCATCAAAATGAATTCTTTACGCATGAAAAGAAATTAGCCGCTTATGCGCACAGAATATTGAGTGAGATTGAAGGCTTAAAAATTATTTCAGTCACTTATGATCCGATTATTTCATTCACGATTGACAGCGTTCATCCGCACGATGTGGCGCAATATTTAGCCGTGCATAATATCTGCGTACGGGCTGGATATCACTGCGCTCAGGTCGGTTTAGATTATCTCGGAATTGGCCCCGTGACGCGGATCAGTTTAGCGCCATATAATACATTCGAAGAAATCGATAAAACTGTTGAGGTTCTAAAGAATATCCGGAAGGATATGTATGTATAACGAAGAAATTTTAGACCACAATACGCATCCATATAATAAAGGTATAGATTTTAAAGCTACGCACGAAAAACAATTACATAATGCAAGTTGCGGCGATAAATTAACTGTCAAATTACGCGTCGAAAATAACATTATTAAAGATGTTGGGTTCGATGGTGTAGGTTGCGCAATTTCGCAAGCCTCTGCTGACATGATGCTAGATTTATTACGCGGAAAAACTTTGGACGAAGCGCGCGCCCTAAAAGAAAAATTCTTGCAAATGATTCAGACCGGCGAAACTGCGCCCGAACTTGACGAAGTAAATGCTTTAGTGGATATATCAAAAATGCCAGCCAGAGTCAAATGTGCTGAGCTGGCTTGGCAAATTCTTGATTAATCGGCGTAGTCAATATCCATTGCGATATTGATTTTGTATTTTGGAAATACATCATGCAAATGACGCTTAATGCGCAAATAATAGTCGCGACGATTCTTCACGCCAAAACCGATTACAATATCGAAGCTAATCTCTTTCTTTTTACGATCAACATGGAAACCATGCATTTGTTGCACATGTTCATAATGCGATAGCACATCTTTTGTACGACGATAAATTGCATTTACTTCCTCATCTTGCGTATTGATAGAATAGATACCAACCGAGTTAACGTAAATATGATGTTTATAAAAGATAATGCGACGGATTTCGCGCGAGATATCATCAATTTCGCGCGCCGAAACAGTTTCTTCGACTTCAATATTTACTGACATAAAAGTCATGTTTGGACCATAATCATGCAAGATTAAATCAAATGCACCTTCGACGCCTTTTATTGACTTAACTTCAGCTTTAATCTGTTTAGACAATTCTGAATCAGCACGCTCGCCGGCGATAATACTGAAAATTTCACGAAGCATCTTGTAGCCAGAGCGTAGAATTAATAATGAAATGCCCGCAGCAAGATATGCTTCAATTGCAATGCCAGTAGTTAGGAACACCACGGCCGCAACTAATGTGGCCGCAGAGACGACGGAATCAAACAGAGCATCCGTGCCTGAGGCGCGTAACGAATCGGAATCGGCCTTCTTGGCCATGCGACGGAAATAAATGCCGAGAAATATTTTTACTATAACGGCTACGCCAACGATAACTAACGAAATTATCGAATAGTTCGCCTCTTCTGGCGTGATAATTTTCTTTATCGACTCGATTAAAGCCGTCACGCCAATATACATAATAATGACCGCAATAATTGCAGTTGACAGATATTCATAACGACCATGGCCCATCGGATGCTTTTTATCTGGCGCTTTATTACCAATGCGCACGCCAATCAAAGTCACGATGGATGACATCATGTCACTCAAGTTGTTTATTGCGTCGAGGACAATTGCGATAGAATTCGACAATAAGCCTACCACAGCCTTAAAGCCTGCCAGAAAAAGATTGGCTATAATGCCAATGATACTTGTTTTAACGATGAGCTTAGCGCGTTTAGCGATATCCGCTTGATGGTCAACTGACATATATACCTATATATTAGCGCAAAGTTTTGAGTTTCTTTAGCAATTCTGCATAGTCTGTAATTGCCTCTTCTGGGAGGACTTTAGACTGGAGTACGGCAAATACGGAATCATAGAACCAGATTTCCTTTTTGCGCTCAGCATGGAAGAATTCCCATACTTTATTGCCACGATTATCATATTCGCGAATAATCTCAGTCATGTTGTGGATTTTATCTGCCAATGAAACAATCAACGGACGAATGTCGGCAACTTCTGAAAGATGATTAATATACCCCTGCTTGCGCGCCATCCAGGCTTCCGCGGTCGGCTCGGTAATATCTGGCTCAGTAATATCCTCAACGATGCCAAGAATCGTATCGCCAAAATCACGACGCAAATCCGTACGCGAATAAATACGTTCTGGCACATCTTCTAGTACGTCGTGTAGCATAGCGGCAATAAAAACATTCTCATCCTGAAGGTATTTTTGTGTAATCAAAGCTACCGAATATGGGTGAGTGATAAACGGCGTATCAGAGCCCTTTCGATACTGCCCTTCGTGCGCCTTTGCAGCGGTACGAATGGCAAGATTTACCTTTGCCGTATATTGCATATGTTTATATTTTACAACATTTTGATAGAAAAAGAGCCACGAATGACAGGCATTCGTGGCCGACGAAAAGAAAAGGTAGGTCTTTACAGGTCAAGTTCGACGAAAGGTTGCGTCTTCTCTGCGACGAGGCCATAGCCATCTTTGATGAGCTTATCATACTCGTCGAATCTAGAAATATGGCTGTTGGAAAGCTGCGGTAAGATACGCGAAAGTTTCCGCTGACGGAAGCACAAGGCGCCGTCTTTCATGACGCAGTCATAGAGATACACGAACTCAATCGTGCGGTCACCCTCAAAGAGCGTAGTCTTGACTCGAACATCAATAGACTCATGAGGATAGAGACGCAGGTAGTTTGGGGCCGCCGCGCGCAGGACTGCGGGCAAGGCCGAGTCCGGAGTAAAGTTTAACTCCAGAGCGTTACCGTGCAGATGAACGGACTTCAAATGATAGTTTGTTTCGGTGATATTTTTGCCGAAGAAGATTGAACCACCGATTTCATAGTGAACGGCAGGATTTATAAGTCCGCCGATGAGATAATTAGTAGAAAGTCCCATAGATCATTCTCCTTTTCTGATAAGATGCATTGCCGATAGCAACTTTAATATTATACCATAAAACCATGTGTTTTGCTAGTGTTTTTACATTTTTTATGCTATACTTTCAATATGAAAATATCTTTTGTGATTCCAGTTTATAACGAAGAAAAGGGCTTTACGAAGTTCTATAATTCTATGCTCTTTCCGGAATTAAAAAAGATAAAGTACGATTATGAATTAATCCTAGTCGACGACGGTAGCAAGGATAAAAGCCTTGAAATTATCCAAAAAATGGCCGAGGATGACAAGCATATCAAGGTGCTAAGCTTCTCTCGTAACTTCGGCAAAGAAGTGGCGTTGACGGCCGGCATTCGTGAGGCTGAAGGTGATGCTATTATGACGATGGATGCCGATGGGCAACAACCGCCAAAACTAATTCATGAATTTATCCAGAAATGGGAAGAAGGTGGCGAAATCGTCATTGGTGTACGCGGTAAATATGAAAAGCATGGCTTAATTGCCAAGGCTGGTTCGAAACTTTTCTATGCCCTACTCCGCATGATGGGCGTAAAAGATACCGTGCCAGGCAGTACAGATTTTCGCTTAATCGATCGTTGTGTAGCAGACGAATACAATAAGCTCACCGAACATGGTCGCATTACGCGCGGTTTAATGGACTGGATGGGCTTCAAAAAGGTATATATTGATTACATTTATGGCAATCGTTTAGCCGGTAAACCTAGCTACAACTTCTCCAAATTATTTAATCTCGCTATCGATAGTTTCATTTCGCTTAGTACTACCCCGCTCGTAATCTTTGCCTGGATTGGAGGATTTATTACGATTGCGGCATTTATCCTTGGCGTGTTTGTACTAATTGAGGAATTCGCCATGGGTGATCCAATTGGTCTGAAATGGACCGGTACAACTTGCGTTTCAATTTTCATCACTTTCTTAATTGGTCTAGTGATGATTTCACAATCCGTCACCGCATTATACGTATCGCATATCCATGCGGAAGCACAAGGTCGCCCGCTCTATATTATCGACCGCAAAAATTCACGCAATTTAAAGAAAGATAAATAATTATTTCGCGCCAATATGGCCGAGCACACTAGCGATAGTGCGGAAGAAGATCTGCACATCTAAGGCTGGTGTCCAGTTTTGAACGTAATAAATATCCAATGCGCGACGTTCATTGAAGGAAATATTGCGACGACCAGAAACTTGTGCTAAGCCAGTCAGACCAGACTTCACGGAGAGTAGCAAGCCACGATCACCGTAATCTTTTAGCTCAATTGGTTGTAGAGCACGTGGCCCAATCAACGAAATATCGCCCTTAAGTACATTGAAGAATTGCGGAAGTTCATCTAGCGAAGTCTTACGCAAGAATAGGCCGAGCTTAGTATAGCGTGGGTCGTTCTTCACATAGTCACCCTGCTTGCGGTATTTCTCGGAAAGTTCTGGTTTGCCCATCTTTTCGAAGGCCTCTTCTGGCGTCAAGCCACTATATTCTTGCTTAATGCTGCGAAATTTTAGCAACGGGAATTCTTCGTTAAATTGCGTAAGACGCGTGTCTTTATAAATAGCTGGGGAATGTGGCTCGGCAATTTTTTGTGCAATCCAAATAATGAGCATGATCGGCGAAGCAAGAATCGTAAGGATTAAGCCAAAAACAATATCCATAAAACGTTTGTAGATGCGGGCGGCGCCGACTAATGGCGTAGCGCGGACGAGCACGATTGGCGTAGCGGCAATAAATTCAACATTGCCACTTAGCGTAATAATTGAGCTTTCTGATGGAGAGTAATAGTACAAAGCATGATGATCGATAGCCATCTTGTTGTATTCTTCAATATGCTCCGAACCGGCATGGATGATTGCGTCAGGACGTAGGTTCTTGAAGGCTTTTTCGAGCGATTCATATTTACGCTTCTGCCACTCTTCTGGAATATATTTGTCGCTCGCAACGACACCAACAACTTTGAAACCAGTTTCTGGTGAGATGCCGAGCAAAAGTTGCGTCGTATTATCACTGTCGCCAACTACTACGGTACGAATCAAACCCATATTGCGACGATGAATAGAGCGGCTTATAAAAGTAATGATTGAGCGTTCTACTACGAGTGCCACGAAGCAGAACAAAGCCGCATAAACTGCAATCATAACGGCCGGGAATAATGTTGGACGGTTAGTGAGCGAGGTGCGGAAGAAATCGTAAGTAATAATCACCATAATACTTACTGCAGAGGCCAGTAATAAACGCCAAGCTTGTAAGAAGCGACGGCGAATGACGCGTTTAGAATAGAGGCCAAGGCTCGATAACACAATTAGCCAAACCGGTAAAAGTAAGATACCCGAAATAATAAAGTTAGATAATTCAGAAGCCTCAAAATAAATCGGACGTGAATCGACGTTTACTCGGAAGTAGTATGCAAAACCGAAAGATAACACGATTGCGATTGCGTCGCCGATCAGTAAAAAGACACGGTAAGCGAAACCTGGTTCTTTTCTCATTAGTGGTATTTTAACATAGTTTTATCTGTTCTTGAAGCGACTAGACATCAAGGCCGAGAATTTTTGCAGCTGACTTTAAGGTTAAGATATCGTCGCGGATTGAATCCTTCTTTGATTGCGGAATTTCCTCGATTTCCCCATTCTCATCAACTTTTGGAGTCAGCTTTTGATTTAGCTCGATGATTTTATGCTGAATCAATTGCACGGTTTCTTTATGGTCTTCAATCGGGATTACTTCGAGCGAACGAGCAGCGTTCGGGACTTTCTTCAAAAAGCCAGCCACAACACAATTATTAATATGTTCCGCAACGGCTGAGACCGAGCGAAGATTAAGCGCTTGTTGAATGTCGCGATACGATGGTGAAACATTATTGGCGGTAGTATATTCATCTACAAATTTCAGTAAAGCTTGCTGCTTCTTGGTCGGCTTGTTCATATCTTTATCTTAGCACAAAAAACCACCCCTTGTGACAGGGGTGGCTACGAATATACTTTTACCTAATTATTTCTTGCGGGATACAGTCAAGAAACCGTTGCGTGGGTTTTCGTTGACTTCGCGATCTTCTGGGAGGTCGCATGGAGTACCCTTGGCATTCTTCTCGGTCTTGGTGAAGAAGTAGATAGTCTGTGGTTTGCCACCACGAAGAGTTACTTCGGACTTGTGAAGATAGTACTTTACACCCTTTGAGTTGGTATGTTCGTAAGCCATTTTAAGCTTTCCTCCGTTATATTGATACTCTTATCTTATGACCCCTGTTAAGTATTGTCAAGGGATTTAAGGGGTAATTTTTACAATATTTATGCTTATTTTAATACTAAGATAGCGATAGAGGTGGCGATCCAAATAATAATACGAATTAATATAACCACTAAGAGAATGGCGCAGATTAGAATTAAGATACCAGATAGACACGGATACCAAACTGGCGAGCTGTAATCATAACGGAAAAGTTCCGTGGATGGCAGATTGGCCGCCGAGGAAACCGAAAGCTGATCCGTAGTTGGATACTTCCCTAATTCGTCCCAAAAACAGTTTAAATAGTCATTATTCGGATAGCGCCAACCTAGACGCTTGCCTTTCGCGTCACAGATTACAGCCACTGCTTTATAAACATTGCCATAAGCTGACATACTCGGATCTTCGGCGAGCATCTTATCCTGAGCTGCTTTGAGAGCTTCGTTTGCTTTGCGCTGATATTGATTGCCAAGATAAAAAGCGCCTGTGCCAAAAATAATCCTCTGATTACCATTCTCTTCAGTGACATTAAAGATAATATGCGAGGTAGTGAATTTCTGCAGTTCAGCGAGAGCTTTTGCGATTTCTTCGTCATTATTAGATTCGTCGGCTGTAATGACATCTTTTTTATACTCAAGCATGCGCAAGTGATCAATACGTAATTGCGTGGCGGCCAAAAAAGCAATCAAAACTAAGACTAGAAAAAGTTTCCAGTTTTTTACTTCGAAGATTTTCGCAAGAATCTTCCGAGGAGATTTCTTTTTGCGCACTCCACCCATAACTGGTTTTATTTTAACACATCTTATAAATCCTTGCTTCTCTAACACTTTGCTATAATTGAGATTATGAAGGTATATTTTTCAGGTATTAGCGGTACTGGTATTGGTCCACTAGCAGAATTCGCACAAGATGCAGGCTTTGAAGTAATCGGCTCCGATTTAAAACGTGGCGCGATTGCGAGTGAATTGGATGATCGTGCAATTCCAGTCCATTACGGGCCACAGGACGGCGAATTTTTACGCCAAATATGTTCCGATAAACCTATTGATTGGTTTGTATACACCTCAGCTTTACCGGCAGATCATCCAGAATTAGCGGTAGCACGTGAGCTCGGTATTAAATGCACTAAACGCGATGAATTTATCGCTGAGTTAGTACGCCAGAAGAATCTGAAGATGATTGCCGTTGCCGGCACGCATGGTAAAACCACTACGACTTCAATGCTCATTTGGGCAAGTTTGAAGCTAAATATGAAAGTAAATTACCTAGTCGGCACCACGCTCGGTTGGGCAAAAAGTGGTTACTTCTCTGACGAAGCGGAATATTTTATTTACGAAGCTGACGAATATGATAGAAATTTCCTCGCCTATGAGCCGGAAATTGCCGCAATTACTTGCGTAGATTATGACCATCCAGATATTTATCCAACTCGTGATGACTATGAGGCCGCTTTCAAGCAATTCGAGAAACAAAGTAAGAATGTTGTAAAAAACACAACATTAAATCCGAAGATTTCCCTTGTAGGTGAGCTGCGCCGTCAGGATGCAAGCTTGGCACTTGAGGTCTTAAAGAAGATTTCCGCATATACCGAGGATGATATATGCGCCGTTTTGAATGATTTTCCAGGTGTTGGACGTCGTTTTGAAATGATTACTAAGGGCGTTTACTCCGATTACGGTCACCACCCAGAAGAAATCAAAGCCACTGTTAAAATGGCCGCAGAGCTAAAGGCGCGCGACGGCTACCAGGGCTTAGCAGTTATCTATCAGCCACATCAAAATACCCGCCAGCATGAAGTCCGCCATCTCTATCATGATGCCTTCATTGGTGCGGATAAGGTTTTCTGGCTGCCAACATACTTAACCCGCGAAAATCCAGATTTAGAAATTTTGTCTCCAGAAGAATTGAGCGCTGAATTAGATAATCAGTTAGCCGTTGAATGTGCTGAACTAAACGATGAATTGGCTCAAAAAATCCGCGATTTGCACGCGGATGGTTGGCTAATTGTATTAATGACAGCCGGCCCAGCCGATAGTTGGTTACGCGAAAATTTTAAGGATTGAGTTCCTCTTCTTCGTCGTCATCATAAACGATAATTCCTAGGCTATCGTCAGAAAGAGGATCAGGTGCGAAGTTGTCTTTTGAGCCATCAATACGCTCGGTAAGTAAATCTAATTCCTTGAGATATTCCTCAAAAGCTTTATCGTCCATTTCGCCTTCATTGGAGAATTCTTCACGGCTATCATCTTCTTCATTGTGTTGCTCGCCTTCAGAAATAAAGCCTGGACGCGAACGGTCAAGGTAAATATCACCAGTTGCACGATAAATCGCCAAGCTAACCGAGGTCGTTGCAAGAGCAATCAAAATCGATGCGATGCCAAGAATAATAAGGTTGCGACCGCCATGTGACCGAGTTTGAGTCACTTCCTCGTCTTTTTTCTGCTCTTCTTCAGTGGCCATTAGAGCGACTCCCTTAAGTTGACGACAGATTCACGATGGTTAGTGATAATTTCGCGAAGACGACCCATGCTGTAATAGACATCATTACGTTTAGCGCGAACGATTTCGAGCTGATAATAAAAATCGGCTGGATTAGTTTTGCAATTAATTTTTAAAAGGTTTTCAAACTCTTGCGAATAGCCAATGTAATCTTTTTTGAAGCGCTCACGTTCACTGGCGAAGGTTGTCTGCTGTTCGGCAATGTCAGCATCGGCAAGATTATTTTTTACGAGGCGAAGATTAAGGTTTAACATTAACTTCGTTGCAATTGATTCATATTGTGCACCAAGATGGATACGATTGCGAGCGTCATCTTTTTGAATACGTTGCAAGCGAACCTTCGTGCTAGCGCAGTTTTGCGAAACGGCACCAAGACGATCGTCATCTAGCTCAATATGCTCAATCGCAAAAGCGGTCGATGGTGAAAAAGCCATAAAGACTGCAAGTAAGCCGAGCATAATTCGAGATAGGCGTTTCATATCTATTATTCTAGCATAAAAAAGCATCCGCAATAGGCGGATGCTTTAGCGATTAGTCTTCGGTTGGTTCAACGATTTGTAAATGACAATCGGTGATTTGGTAATCATCAACCCAAGATGGAGAATTCATCATTAAGTCGACACCGGAGCCATTCTTCGGGAAGGCGACGATATCACGGATGTTTTCAGTGTTTTCAAGTACCATAAAGATGCGCTCAATACCGAAAGCACAACCAGCGTGTGGTGGAGCACCAAACTTAAAGGCGTTAAGCATACCACCGAAGCGCGATTCGACATATTTCTGATCATAGCCAAGAATGCCAAAGACTTTATACATAATTTCTGGGTTATAGTTGCGAACGGCGCCGGAGCAGATTTCGTAACCGTTCATAACCATATCATACTGATCAGCAACGATAGCGAGCTTATCTTCGGTAGTTTTAGCAGCTTCGAGAGCTTCGAGGCCACCTTTTGGCATCGAGAATGGGTTATGGCCGAAGTCGAGCTTATTTGCGCCATCATCCCATTCATAGAATGGAAAATCAACAATCCAACAGAGGGCAACTTCGTCTGGATTCTTCAAGTTGAAATGATCAGCGAAGGCGATACGGAGTTGACCGAGTACCTTGTTAACCTTTTCGCGCTTGTCGGCACCAAAGAAGACAGCATCGCCAGCTTTTGCACCAGTTTTCTCTGTAATAGCGTCAAGCTCTTTTTCACTCAAGAATTTAGCAATCGGAGATTTAATGCCGTCTTTAGTGTAAGTGAGATAAGCGAGGCCGCCAGCACCAAGTTTACGAGCTTTTTCGGTGAAGTTATCAATTTGCGAACGAGTAAGATCGGCACCGCCTTTAACGCAGATAGCTTTAACGCATTCTGCCTTGGCAAAGACGCTAAATTCGGTATTCTTCAAATCATCAGTAAGATCAATAAGTTCCATACCATAGCGAAGGTCAGGTTTATCAACGCCATATTTTTCCATCGCTTCTACGTATGGAATGCGACGAATCTCAGGTGTCACAATCTTCTTACCGGCAAATTCAGTGGCAAGCTTCACAAGGAGCGGTTCCATAGTTTGACGAACTTCTTCGCCACTCTCGACGAAGGACATTTCAAGGTCGAGCTGATAGAAATCGCCATAAAGACGGTCTGCACGTGGATCTTCGTCACGGAAGCATGGCGCAATCTGGTAGTAGCGTGGCAAACCGCCAACCATCAAAAGCTGCTTAAACTGCTGCGGAGCCTGCGGTAAAGCATAAAATTGACCCGGATGGAGACGAGATGGTACGAGAAAGTCGCGAGCGCCTTCTGGTGAAGAGTTGGCAAGAATAGGTGTGGTGACCTCAATAAATTCGTGCTCTTCCATATAATCGCGCATGAATTTATAGAACTGGGCACGACGAGCAAGGCGATGTTGCATGCTAGGACGACGCAAATCAAGATAGCGATATTTAAGGCGGAGCTCTTCACTACTCTCAGTACCTTCATCATGCGTATTGACCGGAAGTGGCTCGGAGCGGTTGAGTAACTTCATATCATCAACGACGACTTCGATATCGCCGGTAGGAATGTTTGGATTCTCAAGACCAGCGCCACGTTTGCGGACGGTACCAGTGGCACGAATAACGAATTCGTCGCGGAGGGATTCGGCAAGCTTGAAAGCATCGGCGGTATTTGGATCCACTACGAGCTGAATGATGCCAGTATGGTCGCGTAAATCGATGAAAATTAAACCACCGTGATCACGACGGGAATTAACCCAACCAGCAAGCTCGACTTTACCAGATTTGACAGTGAGATCTTTCGCTAATGCTCTCATATAGGTTGCTCCATTGTATTTTTTATGATTAATAATGACTCGCGCATAGCGAGCCATACTTTTCTAGAGTAAATTATACCATATTTATAGACTAATGGCGAATAATTAATAGCGTTGGCGCTCGCGGTCTAAATCGCGGGCTTTAATCGTCTGACGCTTATCATATTTTTTCTTACCTTCACCGACGGCTATAGTAAGTTTAATGTGGCGTTTGAATGGATGGAGTTCAACTGGCACAATAGTAGAACCGTCAACTTTGGCACGTTCTAGAGCGGCAATTTGTTTTTTAGTAGCGAGCAACTTAATATTCTCGGCAGTATCAGTGCCCAAAGTTAAACCAAGCAAGAATAGCTCATGATTACGAATCGTAACGTAAGTACCTTTGAGCTGCGCATGGCGATCGCGAATCAGACGTACTTGATCGCCCGTCAAAACCATACCGACATCGAGTTTATCGGAGAGATTGTAATCATAGTGCGCACGGCGGTTGACCACGGCAGTTGGTTTTTTGACTTTTTTCATTAAATATATTGTACCACTAATAGAGCTCAACGCCGGCGTTATCTTTGAAATCGGCGCGAATTAGCCAAACTTTATTCTGACGGAATGCTGGAATGGTCTGACGGCGCGCTTTATTGAGCGCTGCATTTTGCGCAACTTTATTCTGCTCCGCCCACTCACGAACAGTAATAGTTTTACTATTAGAGAGTAAGGTAATGCGTTTATGAAGCGACTCGATGATGGCATACATAAACAGTTGGACGAATTCTTCGAGCGACTCATCACGGTGGTAATTGTCGAATAATTCGTGATAGTCGACATCCTTATTTTTGCTTTGGATAATAATCGGAGGATAACCGAGCGCTTGTAATTGTTGGTTGATTAATACGCGACCAATGTGACCATTACCGTCAACGAAAGGATGAATATCTTCAAATTCGGCATGAAAATAGGCGATTTTTTCGAGGAAATAACGACGACGGTCGTTCTTGTACTGGTCAATTAATTGCGAAACGAGGCTACTCGTGAAGTCTGGGTTTGCGCCAATGCCCTGTCCAAAAATTGGCTGTTCCCCGCCCATGCGAAAACGTCCAGCCGCACGATCATCGATGCCGGACATTAAGAGGCGATGAAGCGATAAAATATAGGGCAAACTGAGCTTCTGACGTGGATTTTCAATAACAATATGAATTACATCAGCGAGGTTTTTTGCCTCATAAATCTCTCGTACTTTAGCACCGTGGCGAATGCGTCCTTCTTCAATAATATCTTCAGTGTCTTCGAGTGTTAGACTGGAATTTTCGATGGCATTTGAATGGTAAACCATCTCTGGAATTTCGGCGAGCGTAATTTCATAATTCTCACGCGGATGCTCATGTATGAGGCGCGCATACTCGGTCTGTAAGGCTTGGATACGTTTCTTGTAGAGGCTACTGATCATAAGATTATTTTAGCGAAAAACCGTGAATAAAACCGCTTTTGCTTAAAAATTCACGTTTTACGGCAACTCCTTTCGAATTTTACGTTCGAGACTTCTATTAAACTCTTTTTCCAGTTTGGCGTAGCCCTTAGCGCCGAGCACCTTATAACCCGTGCGGCTCAATTCATTCTTCATCGCTTCACGACGCGTATGCCAGGTTGAAGCGTAATGATGATAAGCGATCGTATTCTCCGTCAAATGCAGCTTACCAGTCATGTAATGCTTTGGGCTAAAATATTCCGTAGCAAATACTGCAAATTTACCATCTGCGTAAGTGCGAGTTTGACCGTCGAGCTCAAGACCATAAATATCTTTGGCGTAGACTGATGGGCTATGTACGGTCTTTAGAAAAGTATCAGTGGTAATTTTCTTTCGCGTATTAGCAAGCTCATATCGTTTCAATACCTTACCGATCCATGGTGAATGCGCCTTGGCGCCAAAAATCGCAGTCGTAAACCAGTAATTCGATTCCCAACCAGCAAAGCCATCATACTTCAATAGCGGCTCCAGTGGCTTAAGTAATTCAATGTCGGTATCCATATAGATGCCGCCTTCAGTATAGATAGCGTACATGCGGATAATATCTGAAGCGAGCGCCCAGCGTTCTTCACGTAACGCTTTTGCTACGAGTGGATATTTTTGCAAATCTATATCCTGCTCCGTCCATCGACGAAGCTCGAAATCTGGATTGAGCTTCTGCCAACCTGCGATGTATTCTTGGTCGCGTTTAGGAATAGGCGCGCTCCCCACCCAGACATAATGCATCTTCTTGGGGATAGCCATATGATAAAATTATACCAAATGAAGATTGTGATTACGACGGATATCTATTATCCAATGATTAACGGGGTGGCAGTTTTTTCCAGAAATTTAGCGATGGGACTTAAAAAACGCGGACATCAAGTAATGGTGCTCTGTCCAAGCATTAAAGGCGAGTTTGGCGTCGAAAAAGACGAAGAAGCGAACTTTACCGTCGTACGCCTGACTTCATCGAAAATGCATTTGTATCCAGATCAGATTAATAAAGTGCCAAAAGATAAGAAGTTGCTTGGCGTAAAAATGCCACGTTTGCTCTATAAAAACGGCTTACATGTGAGCTATATGCCATATTCAGAAATCAAGAAAGTCTTGGACGATTTCAAGCCGGATATCATCCATAATCAGACACCAGGACCAGTCGCATTATCAGTATTTCGCTACGCCAAGAAGCGTAACATTCCACTCGTTTCTACCGACCATGCTTATCCAGACAACTTGACTCAGCAAGTAATGTTGCCAGATTTTGCTAAAAAGCCAATCAATAAAGCGATGAATGCTTACTTCATTAGCTTCTTAAAACGTTCAGCCTATGCCACAATGCCGACCGAACAAGCGGTGGCAGATTTAATTCCGAAGAATCGCAAACATTTCAAGGTGCCAGTTGAGGCTTTGTCGAACGGCATCGATTTGTCGCGTTTTGCGAAAGGTCGTGCCAATAAAGAAATCTACGAGAAGTATGGTATTCCGCGCAATAAGCCGATTGTTTTGTACGTAGGACGTGTTGATCCGGAAAAAAGTATCGACGTATTGATGGAAGCATTTATTCAAGCTCATCCAAAGATGCCAGATGCGCATTTTGTAGTAACTGGTGATGGTACCGCACGACCAAAACTTGAAAAGATGGCCGAAAAGGCTGGCCTAGCTAATTACGTACACTTCTTAGGGCGCGTGATTGGCGATGACTTGCCGCAAATTTACCGCACAGGTACCCTCTTCGCAACCGCCTCAAAGACCGAAACGCAGGGTATCGTATTACTCGAAGCGATGGCGACCGGTTTACCATGTATTGCAGTAGATAAGGGTGCCGTGGGCGACGTCGTAAAGAATACGAAAAATGGTTATCTTTGCCAGCCAGATGACGTTGATAAAATCGCAAAAAGTTTAGTGCGCATTATCACCGATAAAGACCGCCAGAAGCGCATGAGTGAGGATAGCCTGAAACGTATTCGCCAGCATGATATCAGCTATACGCTCACCCGTTTCGAGGAAATATATAACAAGGTCCTCGACGAGCACGATAAAGAGCTTTGATTTGAGCCTCAAAAACCGTGAAAAATAGCCGTTTTGGACGGCTATTCACGTTTTTGCTTATGTTTATTTCGTAAGGAAGCGACGAATCTCGTTTGCGACCTGTTCGGCGCGCTCGTAATTGATTAAATGACCAGCGCCGTCAAACCGATGATGATCGAGGCTATATTTTGCGGCAACTTTCTCGGTTAATTTATAGTTCGTTAGGCGATCCTTTTGGCCATAGCAAAGCATGACATTTTTATCTTCCGGAATAATAGTCTGCTCATGCATTGAAATGCTACAGTCGGCCATAAAGGAAGCTGCCGACGAGAAGTTACCGGAGTTTTCAAAATGTAAAGCATCGATACGTTTCTGTTGGGACTTATCGGCGGTTAAAAAGTGCGAAATAGCGAAGGATAAGAATTTACTACCAGCAAACTTATAGCGTTGTTTGGTCGGAAGTAAATGCATGCCGCCATTTACGAAGCCATAAAGCACATTACTCTTGCGCTGACCGCGCTCAGTGCGAAAAACTGGCGACATAAAAATAACTTTGTCTGCGACATCGTTTGGATATTTCTGAATATAGTGCGAAACAATAATTGAGCCCATTGAGTGCCCGACGACGTATGGTTTTTTGAGCTTTTTCTCTTTGATGTAGTTATGAAACCATTCTGCGTATCCGTCAAGTGTCTTATTGTCCAATTCTGGATTGCTACCGGAGCCCGGAATATCTGGCGTTAGGACGTTAAAATCATCGCGCAAATATTCGGCAATCGAGAGTAGACCTTTATGCGTACCGCGGAAACCGTGAATTAAAATGAGAGTTGGTTTTTTCATAGCTTCGCAATCACCTCGCGAGCTTCAGTAATAGTCTTGGTCTGCATAAGTTGGTCACGGATTTCGGATGCGCCCGGGAAATTATTGATATAAATCTTATAGAAATGCTTGAGCGGATCGTAAGGATGAAGCTCATATTTCTCATAAAGATCTAGGTGATATTGCATCAATTCGATTAGCTCTTCTCTACTATGTTCACGCGCATCTTTTTCGAAACAGAATGGATTTGCAAAAACACCACGACCAATCATGATGCCATCAGCGCCCATATCGATATATCTCTGACCATCCTGACGGTTTTTAATATCGCCATTAATAATCAACTTCGTCTCTGGCGAGATTTCATCTTTGAGCTGTAAAATTTCTGGTACGAGCTCAGAATGCGCATCAACCTTAGACATTTCTTTCTTCGTACGAAGATGCACAGTTAAAGCCGCAGGATGTTCTTCAAGAATATTAGTGAGCCAGCCACGCCATTCGTCGACTTTTGAGTAGCCGAGGCGAGTTTTAACAGAAATCGGAAGGCCATTTCCCTGTGCGGCGCGGATAATCTCTTTGGCGAGTTCCGGGGTGCGAATTAAGCCGGAGCCACCGCCAGTCGCAACGACATGTTTATCTGGACAACCCATATTAATATCAACTGCCGGAAAACCAAGCTCTTTTAAGGCTTCGACCGTCTCGGCAAACATTTCTGGCTTCGTACCCCAAATTTGCGCGACGATTGGTTGCTCTTGTGGCTCAATTTGGAAACGCTCAAGCGCGTTATGGCGCCCCTTCTCGCTAGTATAGCTATTCACGTTCGTAAATTCGGTATAAAAAATCTCCGGTCGTGCCGCTTTGGCGACAACCTGACGAAAAGCAATATCCGTGACACCTTCCATCGGAGCCAGGATAGTAAAGCCGGGCTGAAATTGATTCCAGAATTCCATAATTTTGTATATTATATAATAATTTTCCAATATTTTGAAGGGGCTAGTAGCCAAAATGCTCTTGCTTTCAATTTTATGCTTTCGATGATATAATCACAGCAAGTACAGTTGCATTTGGTGATATCAAGTCGTAAGTGTACGGTACCTACCCAATGAAATTCTTTTCTTACAAAATCTAGGTAAAGGAGGGGTTAACCATGAAGAAAAGAATAGTAACTTTAGTAGCGCTGTTGATGATTCTCTGCCTTGCCCTTGCCGGCTGCGGTCAGAGAGGAAGCAACACCAATGATTCGAGCAACCACGCAACCAGCCAGAACGAGGAAAACACGACGGTAAATAACACCGACATGGAGACCGAAGAACCGACCGAAACAGAGACCGAAACCGAAACGAATCCGTCCAACAGCGATTTCGGCATGTACACCTACGAGCTGCATGGCGGTATCACAATATCCTGCAAGACAAATGTCTGGGATTATATCGACGGAAACAGTTTCGACTTCCGTGCCATGGCGCATGATTTAGGGTTTGAACGCGACGGGAACGATTATTCTAGCTGTGCGAGATTCTATCACGATCTTGATGATGGTAGCGAAATTACCGTGAGCTTGCTCGACGCTAGGAACAGCGATGAGGTCTTTCCATACGTAGTAGTGAACTGGTATAAGAGCTCGTCTGAATATGTGAACTATGGCGTGGTCTACGATAAAACCGATACGAAGTATCAGGTAAATTCGAACCCGAAGGCAACTCCAAAAGGTCCACATCTTTCAATCGACGCAATTTACATTATCGCCTATGCTATGGAACAATGGCCCACAAATTATCCGAACGATATTTTCGAAGGCATCTTTGGAGACTATTACAATCCAGATAGCAACCTGGTCGCTAAGTATGAATTGCCCTAGTGAGACAACAAAAAAGCCACGCCCATTCGGCGTGGCTTTCTCACTCTTCTAGACAGCGTAATTTCTCTGGATATAATCGAAATGCGCGCTGTTAATAATAGTAGCGATAATACCTGATTGATCTAATTTATTTTCAACGTTTTCTTCAAGTACAATCCGTTCTTCTTCGACCTCTTCTGCAGGATATGGATCTAAATCTTTAGGCTCATAATCGGCTATAAATTGCATACCTTCCATAACCTGAAGTGTCGCAATTACATTTTCCTTAGTTAGGCCAGAGCGACGTGCGAGAATACCTTCATAAGAATTATCAATTGGATGTTCTTTATAGTAATCATCCAGGAATGCACTCACCGCCGATTTATCTATCAAACCCATGCTTTCTGCTAGACGCTGATCTTCAATGAACCTTTGATATTTCTTTGTTTCACTCCAATCAGGAGCATTTCCGGTAGTGTCATTATCCGTAACGCACGTCTTACCAGAGATATATCCAAAGTTATTTGCTTTAGATGCGTTGCTAATAATATCAACAACATCGCCAACTACTGGAATGCCGCCGATAATAGCATCTAGGAACGATGAACCGGTGCTGCCAGAATCAAAATCGCTGGCAATGTTTTGGTCTGCGATGCCGAACGGAGATTCGCGCTGGCCACAATATACGATATATTTTGCTAATTTACTGTCTTTTTTAATTGTAGGTACATCTTGTTCGCCGTCACTATCTTCAAATCCACCAAGATCGTCAACTTCATTTACAATACCGGCAGGGTCGTCGTCAACCGTGCTTAAATCACTAATAAAATACGGATTACAGAATTGATCGCCAACACCACCTACGGCAGCTAACTCAGGACAGCTGTTTGCAGTGTCGGCAGCAGCAGCCTGAGCAGTCACCGCGGCCGAAACTGCAGACGCACCAGGCATCATTGATTTTATCGAATTACCTACAATATTATTGAATGACGATACGGCTGAAGTAGCTGACCCTACCTCGGAAATTATCGGTATAGTCTTAGTCAATAGAGTCCCCATGAATGTATACGGCGAGCTTGCGTCGAATGGACTCTTCGTCTCGCGTTCAACTCTAGCTCTATCTGCCAATACTTGTTCTTTCGCTGTTAAGAATTTCGTAAGACTTCCCTGGCTGGCTACTGAACCACCTGAGTATTGATGGTTTTGCCCCATATATATGTTTGCTCCAGATACAAGCGCATTTCCTAAATCCTCCCCCATAACATCGGTTGCAATTTTGCGAGTTAGAATATTAGCGACAAATGGAACTAAGAATTGCACTATAAATCCAATAGCCGTACTAATTATTACACTACCAGCAACACCGGTTAGTAAATCTCCAAGAGCGTCGACAGCACAACCGATACCCATCGACACAATACATAGTGCAATCTCAATAATATCCGTCGTCGCGCCAACGACAGCTGCCGCCATCTTCGCATATGTACAGCTCTGGAATGACATCATGCTACTACCAATAGCAGAGCCAATTTTGCTTAATGAGCTGCCGATTTTAAATGTAGTAACGCTAGTATCGTTCGGATCACCTTTTATGTTTCCATATAGCGCACCGATAGCGTTTGCCTCCATAGCAGATTTCTTACGAGTAATAGGCCCGCTATCCGTTTCGTAAGTTTTCGTGTATGGAGTAGTTAGAGAGTTGCCGACCTCATGAATTGGCGTTGTGCTACTATCTTCTACCTGAGCCTTATCGACGCTTTCAAATAGCGTACTTGCTACTTTTAGAATTTGAGTAGTTTGATAGGCCATAACGATAAGGTTAATAGCTCCAACTACATCAAACACGGCACAAGTCATATTTGCAGCCATGCCCGCAATACTTGCAACTTTAGTTAATTTACTATTTGAAAATGCTTCGAGTTTGTTCTTCAACGAATCGGTATTCGTCACTTTTCCATTCCCATCAACTTCAACGTCTGTTTTAGATAGCGTGAGGTCCTCCATGTTATCATGCACCTCTCCTTCATCAACTTCACCAGTTTCCTGATTGACCTTATCTTCGTCCTTACTCCAAATATGAGCATCGCCATCCATCGAATCGCCGTCAGCAACGTCTGCAACTTTTTGTTTATAATTCTCCTCGTTTACCTTTGGATCGTCTGATACTTTAAAATCACCCCAGTTAGACCGATTTATTCCTATGAAACTGAGGAATTTATCCGCTAGCGAATCAAACCAATCAGAGACTTGCCCACGCCAAGTTTTTGCACCATCCGTATAGCTATTGCGGAATTCCATATTTGTTTCGTAGGCATCAGAAAATGCAATTTTACCATCTGTCGCCTGCCTGCTATCTGGGACAATAATTCGCTCAACGCCGTCCGATCCAGTAAATCGCATTACAGTGTAATCAAACGAATCAGAATCCACCGTAATACCCGCACGGGCGAGCTTTTGACGCTGACGACTTGAAATCTTAAACTTATCTGCGCCAAAAATACGCGATTTAATGCAGTTCTTTACCTTACGGCTATCGACATCGGTTTGCCATTTTATAAACCGCTTCGTGCGAGTCTGAGAAATAATATTTATAGAACCGAAGTTGTCCTTAAATTGCTGTAAAAGGCTAATCGGCATAGCCATTTGGCCGAAAAATGATGCGCTACCATAGCCAAAAATACCACCCAATACCATTGCGATAATAGTGATGGTTGGACCATTCTTCTTAAAGAAGCCCTTAGTTTTAACCTTTTGATCTCCGCTAGTGCCAGTAACTTTATTTAAAAATCCACCACCAACAGAGCCGGAGCGAACGCCATTTTCACGAGCATTCGCACTCAGAGCGGTATTTTCATTGCCATCGTCGCTCTTCTCTCCAAAGCTACCAAATCCATTACCCGGTTCGGTATCTTTAGCGGCCTGATCTTCTGCCTCTTTTAGATGATGACTGGTGCCGCCAGTAGCATCGGACGTAGTGTCGCCAAACCAAGAATTGCGCACATCTTGTGCGTGCTTACTCTTATTAGCCTCACCTTCATCCATATGAAAATATTATAGCACAAGCAAAATAAAAAATAGAATAAGCATTTTTAGCCATTATGCTCTTGCTTTTTTAAGGTAAAGATGCTTAAATTTAGGTAAGGAGGCTCAAAATGCCGACAAAAACAAAAAAGTCAAATCAAAAAAAGGTCAATAAACACTATCCAATCAAGATTTTGGGCGCAGTTATTTGCGTAGCAATTGTAGTTTTTGGTGGCCTGTCTATTTATCACATTATTAATACTCCCCCAAAGAAGAGTGTCGATCCGGAAAATCCGAATACCGCGGAAGTCTACACAGATATTAAAGAAGATGAAGAAGGAAACGTCGAGAATCAAGACGTAACCGATATTAAAGACCTAATGGATGAAGCCGCAAAGAAACCAGAGGTGAAAGTTGCAGAGAACGGCCTAAAAATTCCGGAATTCGACTTAGCGGTCCGTCAAAATAATGGCGTTACTATTGTAAGTGGTAAGATTACAAACTTTATCGAATCCGACGGCAGTTGCACCTATACTCTATCAGGAGTAGCCACTAAGAGTTATACTGTAAATATATTACCAGATCCAAAAAATACGGTCTGCGAAGCATTAGTTTTCAATCGTGGAGATCTTGCTAGTGGAGATTGGCAAGTAAAAGTGGAATATAAATCTAAAACTGCGGGAGGAGTAAGTGAAACACAAACTTTTACGATACAGTAGTATTGCAGCATCATTAGTCTTCGTGGCGGTGTTTTTTGGCCTAGCTATACTTAATACGCCAGGCTCGGACGCTACCGTAAAGGCGACCGATTTTAAAGCGGGTCGAATTATTGACGATGAAGTTTTTTATAACAAAAATACAATGACCGTCGCCGAAATTCAGGCTTTCTTAGATAAATACACTCCTACTTGCGACGTATGGGGCACGAAGACCCTAGGCGCTGCGCGTTATCATGCTTGGGGCACCGCTCCAGCATCAATGAAGCGCGCCGATTATGCAAAATGGCGCCGTGAAGTTGGTGGTGATTCACGTTATCATGATCCGCCATACGTATGCGTGAATTTATATTACGAAAACCCAACCACGCATGAAACGAATTTTGATACTAACTTCGAAAAGAAGGAAGATATGCTTTCGGCGGCGGAAATTATCTACCAAGCCGCCCAAAAATATAACATTAACCCGCAAGTTTTGCTCGTAATGCTAAAGAAAGAAAGCTACGCATGGGGTGACGATTGGCCAATTAAATGGGGCTACAACACGATTATGGGTTATGGCTGCCCAGATACTGCACCGTGCGATGAGAAATATTATGGTTTCTACAACCAGATGATGATGGCCGCTTGGCAGATGAATTATTATAAGGACCATATTTATAGCTATGGTTACTTCCCTTATGCATATAATAATATTTACTATTCACCAACTTTAAGTTGCGGCACGAAGCGAGTTTATCTTGAAAATATCGCTACCACTTCCCTCTATATCTATACTCCTTACACACCTAACGATGCCGCATTAAAGAATTATCCAGGCACTGCAACATGTGGCTCATACGGTAACCGTAACTTCTTTATGTACTTTAATGAATGGTTTGGTACAACCTTAACTACGCACGCTACGATCTCTTTAAATGAAGGTGATTATACTCTAGCGTTAGCTAGCGATAAATCTAAAACCTTACAGCTAGTAAAAGAAGATACTGGAAATGGTATTAAGTACACAGTTGGCGCTATCGCAAATAATAAAGTAGACATCTTTACGATTAAGAAAAAATCAAACGGCAACTACAATATTATTAATAAGTATTCCGACAAAGCGCTCGATATCCCTTCTGGCGACGCGATTAGCGGCAAAGAATTACAACAATATACTCAAAATGGCTTAAATCCACAAGAATGGAAGCCTTACGATAATGGCGACGGTACATTTAGCCTAGCATCAGTAATCACTGGTAATCTCGTCGTGTCTATAGCCGAAGACGGAAAAGTCGTATTAGCCCCATATAAGGCTTCCGACGATCAGCGCTTCGTGTTGCAGGAGGTAGAAACCGCAAACTCCGAGGATCCATCAACTACTGCGCCTACCAACGAAACGCCAACCACGGAGACACCAAATCCAACTACGGAAACCCCAACCGTAGAAACACCGACCTATACGGCCACAATTGAAGATGGTGAATATCGCATTGCAAGTGCAATTACGCATAGCTATATGCTCGACGTGAGCGGTGGCTTGACGGCCGAAAACTCAATTCTGCAAATGTATCAACGTAATGGTATGAGTCCACAAAACTTCAAGTTAAGCTTTGATAAAACTACTGGTTATTACACGATAAAAGCATCTTATACTGATAAATATGTAAGCGCGAAAGATGACGGTACGGCTAATTTTACTAGAATCGTATTACATAGTTGGACGGGTTCTTGTGGCCAGTATTGGAAGATTGTAAAGAAAGAAAACGGCAACTATAACATTTATAATAAGTGTTCAGAGAAGGCTTTGGATGTGCATAATGGCATCATAAAGCTTAATGGCGTCGTACAATTGTATCAAAATAATAATCTTGCTCCACAAGAGTGGAAGTTTGAAAATACAAGTAGCGTAATGCGCCCGCTCGATGATGGTGTTTATTCTATCGCAAGTGTATTGAGGAGCAATTATATGCTCGATGTAAGTGGTGGTATTTATACGAACGGTCGCAATATTCAAATGTGGCAGCGCAATAATCTCCAGCCGCAAATGTTTAGAATAGCTTTTGATTCAAAAGTTGGTTATTACACGATCCAATCATACTATGGCAATAAATATCTTGACGTCTCCGGCGCACGCACAGCAAACGGAACGAATGTTCAGTTATGGGCTTGGACTGGTGCCTGTGCACAATATTGGAAGATTGTGCCAACTAAAACTGGTACGTATAATATTTTCAACCAATGTTCGGGTAAGTCACTCGATGTTAGCGGTGGACGCACAGCGGCTGGCACTAATGTTCAAATCTGGCAAATGAATTGGCTTGCTCCACAAGAGTGGAAGTTCGAAAAGAAATAAAAAAATACCCCCGCGAGGGGGGGTGTTTTTTATAGAATTAAATTTCCGTTTCAAGCGCCTTTTTAATGACGTCGTCCATATCGTAGTATTTATATTCAGCTAGACGGCCACCAAAGATGACGTTAGTTTCTTTTTCCGCCAAGGCGCGATATTTTTCTGCTAGAGCGTTATTCTTTTCATCATTAATTACGTAATACGCCTCTTTCTTTGGATCGTCCCAGTCGTCAGGATATTCGTATGTAACAATAGTCTTTGGCGACTCGGTTGATTCAAAATGTTTATGTTCAATAACACGTGTATATTCAACTTCATGGCCAGTATAGTTTACAACTGCATTTCCCTGGAAGTTTTCCACAGGCAATTCTTGAGTATCAAAACGAAGTGAACGATACTCGAGGTGACCAAATTGAAAACCAAAGTATTCATCAATCATGCCAGTATAAACAATCTTTTTTGCCATCTTGCGGTACTCTTCCTCATTGTCGAAGAAGTTTTCGTTTAGACGCACTTCAACGCCTTCTAGCATCCCCTCTACGAGCTTCGTGTAGCCGCCCATTGGAATCCCTTGGTAGCGATCGTTAAAATAGTTATTGTCGTAAATAAAGCGCACCGGCAAACGCTTAATAATATCAGCAGGAAGATCCTTACAGCCGCGATGCCATTGCTTCTCTGTGTATCCTTTAATTAACTTTTCATAAATACTGCGACCAACTAGCGAAATTGCCTGCTCTTCGAGGTTCTGCGGTTCCTTACCCTCCATCTCTTTACGCTCTTCATCGATACGACGCTTAGCATCTTCTGGAGTGAAAACATCATCCCAAATCTTCGCAAAAGTATTCATATTAAATGGCATGTTATAAATTTCATTGCCGATGCGCGCCACTGGCGAATTAGTATAACGGTTAAACTCTACAAATGAATTTACAAAATCCCACACATCCTTGTAATCGGTATGGAAAATATGTGCGCCATATTTATGCACATTAATACCGTCAACATTTTCGGTATAAACATTACCCGCAATATGATTGCGCTTATCGATTACTAATACTTTTTTACCTTGTTGTTTTGCGCGATACGCAATAGTCGCGCCAAATAGGCCCGCGCCCACAATTAAATAGTCGTACATATATAACCCCTTTATTTGTCTTCTGTATTAATTATAGCAGTTAATGCTTTAAAAACTTGTGCTTTATCAGATCAATATACTCAAAGACAAATTCGTCATGTGTAACAATCATAGTGGCGCCGTAAGTTAATACGCCCACAGCTACGGCAATGATAGTGTTTACAGGGGTAAATTCCGGCAAGAAATGAAGCGTAATAAATAACGCCATTGTCATTAAAATACCGCCAATGATGTAATTTCGCATACCTTTAATTGCGGTCTTGAAATCGATATATTTTCTAGAAAAGATAATAAATAGAACCGTAATTGTCGTTTCAGCGATAATCGTACCAATAGCGGCACCAATACTAGCAAAGTGCGGAATCAAAATGAGGTTCGAAATCAAATTCACACCGGCACCAATCCAAAGAGCCATAGCACTTTTTGCGCGTTTTCCACATGGCGTCAGGCATTGAACACCCAGACAGTTGCTAATTGCGATAATGAAAATAATCGGAGCAATCACCGGCATTAAAATCTGCACTTTTTCATAACCAGGACCAAAGAACCATTGCGAAAAACCTGGGCCAACAATCATTAAGCCGATTGTCATTGGAATTGATAATAAGAAAACAAATCTCAATGATTTAGCTAAGCGATAACGTATCTGCGCAATATCACCTTTTTTATACAGATATGCCATGCGTGGCGCAATCACGATATTAAGTGAGGTAATAACCGTCATGACGATACTAGTAATTCGATAAGCTTGCTCATAATACCCATTCTCAACCTGTGAGCCGGTAATTAGACCAAGCATTGTCTTATCTAGAATAGTGTAAATCTGAGTCGCAATCTGTGGTAGGAAATAAATAATTGTATCTTTCCAATATTTAAAGACTCTAATTTCTTTGAATTTAGGTTTATTAAGAATCTTATGCGCACTAAGCCACATGATGCCAGCCGACAGGACTGTAGCGCCAGCATTTAAGCCTAGATATAGCAATAGATCGTCGGATGAATGGACAAAGATAAAGATTGCCGCCGTAAATACTAGCTTTACTACGATATTGCGAATTGAGATATATTTATATTCTTCGAGGCCTTGGAAAAGCCAAGTAATATCAATAATTGCCGAAAAGAGATTGACGATCAGTACAGCTTGAATAATTGTGTATTTACTAAAGAAAAACACATAAACCAGGT
Source organism: uncultured Candidatus Saccharibacteria bacterium (assembly GCA_947306745.1). Taxonomy (GTDB): domain Bacteria; phylum Patescibacteriota; class Saccharimonadia; order Saccharimonadales; family Saccharimonadaceae; genus UBA2834. The sequence goes on along the minus strand of CAMZHH010000001.1, from coordinate 79,102 downwards.
AGAATAAGACCGCAACTAAGCCAATTAATAGCTGATAGCCATACAAATCCCAGAAAACCTTAGAGTATTTCTTGCGATTGTCTTGATTCATTGCAATTTCGCGCTGACCAAAACTTGCAATACCGACATTTGCCAAAAGGATGAAATATGAAACATTTGATAAGGTATAACTATAAATACCGACACCTTCCACCCCCAAGACACGCGAAAGATATGGTGCCGTAACTAGCGGTATGATGATGACGAGAATCTGATATACAAGATTATAGATATAGTTTTTCTTGATACTTTTTGGTTTCATCTATGTTCTCTTATTTTACCATATGGTAGCTGTTATAATAAGAGCATGCCCAAACGAAGGATATTGTTTACATCCCATACGGCAAATTTCCATAAATTTAACCGCCCACTGATGCGCATGCTGCGCGGTAAACTCGAGGCACCGTATGATGATTTGAATATTGGAGGCTGGCAGGTTGACTATGCTTGCGCCTGCGAGGAGAAGGTTTTTGATGCCGACAATGTCTTCAAGGTAGATTTCGCACGGAGTCCATTGCGCTTTGATAAGCATATAAAGGCCTATCGCCAAATGAAAAAGATTCTAGCTGAAAATGATTATGAGGCCATCCATACCCATACACCAGTCGGCTCAGTCGTTACGCGTATGGCGGCAAAAAATTTACGCAAAAAAGGCGTCAAAGTGATTTATACGGCGCATGGTTTTCATTTCTTTAATGGTGCACCAAAAAAGAACTGGTTGCTATTTTATCGCGCCGAAAAAATGATGTCTAAACATACAGATTTGCTAATTACTATCAATCATGAAGATTACGAAATAGCTAAAAAGAACTTTAGCTGTCCAGTCAAACAAATCAACGGAGTTGGAATCGATCTAACTCGTTTCAACAACAAGACTACCGCAGCAAAAAACGAAAAAACACGTAAATCACTTGGGCTTTCTAAAGATGATTTTGTGGTAACTTATCCGGCCGAATTTACAGCAAATAAGAACCATGAATATTTGATTAAATGCGTAGCGCCATTAATTGAAAAATATCCACATTTGCATTTTCTATTTCTCGGCTATGGCACATTGCAAGAAAAACTAGAAAAGTTAGTCGCTGAGCTTGGGTTAGAAAAGAATATTCACTTCCCTGGCTATGTTAATAATGTGGACGAAATATTACGTGCATCGGATATGAATATTTCAATTAGTATCCGTGAGGGCTTAGGACTAGGCGCGCTCGAAGGTGTGTTATGCGGATGTCAGACTTTAGTTTCGAATAACCGTGGCCATCGCGATATTGTTGGTAAAGATAAAAAATGTTTGTTCGACTTGAATAGTCCTGAAGATCTACAAAGAAAACTTGAAAATGCAATTACCGGCAAAGATAAATACTATATCAAGTTTGACGAAAAGTTTTCTTTACGCCAGTCATTAACCGATATGCGCAAAATATATCAGGAGGTTTTAGGATGAAAAAAGTTTTATATATTCTAGGTGGCCTCGATCGTGGTGGCGCAGAATCATATATCATGAATACCCTCCGAAATATTGATCGCAAAAAATACAGTTTCATTATTGCAACCTTTATGCAGCCATCTGACGGTAAGAAGTTTGCTTACGAAGATGAGCTGAAAGAAATGGGCGTAAAAATTGTCAGCCTACGCGATACGCGCACTTCGAAACCATGGGACTTCGCTAAACAAATCGAAGACTTAGTGCGAAAAGAAAAAATTGATATCGTTCATAGCCATATCGATTTTAATTCAGCAATAACTTTGCCTGGCGGTAAGCGTGGCGGTGCGAAAAAATTAATTGCGCATTGTCATAGTACTAATAACGAGAATCTTAAATCTTTAAAAGTTCGCTTAGTTGCAAAAATTATGCGCAAACGCCTGAATAAATACGCCGATGCACGTATTGCTTGCGGCGAAGAAGCTGGCAAATTCCTGTTTGGCAGAAAACCATTTACAGTTATTTCGAGCGGCATTGATTTGAATCTATTTAAATATAACGAACAATACCGTAAAGAACTCCGCGAAAAATATAAAATTAAAAATAACGAAACGGTTTGGCTCACGGTTGGTCGTATCGAAGAGGTTAAGAATCAAGGCTTCTTAATGTCGTTGCTCGCAAATTACCGCGATCAGTGTCCAAATGTTCATCTATTTATCATTGGTAACGGCTCTTTGACCGAAACCTACAAAGATCGTATTAAGCAGCTAAAATTAACAAAACAGGTGCACTTATTGCCTGCCTGTGCAGATATTTATAAGTACTATTCGATGGCGGATGTTTTCATGCTTCCTTCGTTATTTGAAGGAATTCCAACAGTCGGCATTGAAGCACAAGCTAATGGTATGAAATGCATTTTTAGCAAAAATGTACCAATTCAGACGAAGCTATTAGATACTAGTGATTTTATTGCATTAGATAAACCGCAAGATTGGATTAACGCTGCAAAAAATATCATTCCAGCATCTGAACGTAAAAAGGCTATTAAGGTTCCTGCTGTACAGGAATTTGATATCAAAAAATTAGTTAAGAAACTAGAGGCAATTTACGATGCTGAATGAGTATGCTAGCTTTTTTGTGTATTTGTTGATGTTTGCGATTGTGACTTTTTTGTTCTATCTAGGCGGAAAGCGTGGTCGAAAAACATACATCATATTAGGCGTTTTATTATTAACAATCTTCGCGGGAATCCGTTACACAACTGGTACAGATACTGCTACGTATAATAAATTCTATGATGAAGTATCGAATGAACCGATCAGTCATTCAATCGACCGCTTTATGTCTGGCGAAATGGAGCCATTCATTATTATCGTTGTCCGTTTAGGTAGTAGTCTCGGATTTGGCTCCTGGTTCATGTTTGGTATATTTGCATTTATCACTGCATACTTCCTCTATCGTACGGCTTGGATTTTAGACAAGAAACATTTTTGGGTATTGTATGGTGTTTTCCTATTAATGGTATTCCCTAATAGCTTTAATACGATGCGTCAAATGGCGGCAATGAGTGTGCTCTCGTTCGCTTTGGCAGGAATTATAAAGCGCCATATCAAGGATCGTCGCGTACGTTATACAAAATTAATATTGTCGATTATTTTTGCGATTACGCTTCACTATGCTTCAATCGCATTATTGCCAGTGTTCTTAATTCCATATATTACAAACAAAATTGGTTACCGACGTGCGTTTTTGGTATTTGGAATATTAGCAGTCATTATCGCATTCCTTTATGGTCCAGCATTGAATTTTCTCGTAGAAAGCTCCCTACTACCAGTTAAACATTATGAGACCTTCATGGACACCGAAGGATCCCTATTGAATTTCAATTTTATTATTTGTGCAATTATCGCCATTATTGCCGCTTTCCATTATAGAAGTCGCAAGAATAATAACCCGGTCAATGAAAACTATCTACCAATTATTACCGCCGGCGCAGCCTATGCGGCAATTGGTTTTTATTCAGGATATTTAGGACGTTTAGCTGATTTCTTTTGGCCATTTGCAGTAATGATGATTTGGAATATTCTAAACGAGACAAAAGAAAAGCCTCTGAAAAAAATTGCAATTATGTATATAATAGCTCTAGCTTATTTCATATTGGCGTTCGTAATAATGGGTACGAATGAATTATTCCCGTATAACACCATAATAGGAGGAGTTAAATGAAGTCGAAACGTGTTGGAACGATTGTAGTCACTTTCAACCGCAAAAAGATGCTTAAAGAATGCATCGAATCACTATTAAAGCAAAGTTACGACAACCAAGAGATTTTAATCATCGATAATGCTAGCACTGATGGTACGGCAGACTATATCAAGAAATTAATTGATAATAAAAAGGTCTTCTATTTCAATACAGGCGAAAACCTCGGAGGTGCTGGCGGCTTTAATTATGGCGTACGCGAGGCATTGAAACATAATTACGACTATATCTGGCTCATGGATGATGATTCAATTGCAGAAGATAAGGATGCTCTTAAAATTCTTGTCGACAAAGCCGCATATCTTAAAGACGACTTCTCTTTCTTGGCTGGCCTAGTAAAATGGACTGACGGAAGTCTCTGCTCGATGAATATACCGAAGCTAGATGAAACCGGTTGGCATGATAAGTATGATTTATTTAAAGAAGATCTAATCCCAATTGAATCCTCTACTTTTGTCTCATTCTTTGCGAACGTTAAGTATGTAAAAGAAGTTGGATTACCAATTAAAGAATTCTTTATTTATGGCGACGACTGGGAATATTCATTACGTTTACATAAAAAAGCACAGTCATACCTGGTACCAAGTTCAGTCATGACGCATAAAATGGCGTCTAACTCAAAATCTGATATCGTCGATTGTCCTGCTGAGCGCATTGATCGTTGTTATTACGATTATCGCAACCGCGCTTATGTCGTGCGCTTGCATGGCGCAAAGAAAGATAGGATTAAATATCGCGTATTCTATTTTTCATTTATCCTAAACATTCTTAAGCGCTCACCTGATCATAAATGGAAACGCATCCGTACGTTAACTAAAGGCTATATTAAAGGACATTTCTTTAAGCCAAAAATTGAAATGGAATAAAAAATACCCCCTACACGGGGGTATTTTTAAATATGCTTATATCGTTCTCGTAGATAGAATGAAAGTGGTTTTACTAAGAGATAATTGCTCTTTAGTACTAAACGAGATTTGCGATCCTTCTTTAATGTTTCATAAAGAATCGGATACTTCTCTTCGATTTCTTTATATAGCGCCTTCACATCTTCGACCATAGTTTTATTATGCGCAAGCAACTGATTATCGAGGTGATTAATTACAAAGCCAGAAACCTGAAGCGATAAATAATTCGCGACGTTTGGTGAAAGTTTCTTGATTTCCTTATTATAAAAGCTAAGCAAACGATCAAGAATGTGACGATGACGAGATAGATTGGTGCGAAGTTTTTCCGGGCTAGTACTCTGCCCTGGCAAACCGACACGATATTGATAGATATTCAAATCAAAGAAGACGGCAGTTTTTAGATACGGCGTTGGGTAGAACATATATTCCGCATCGGTATAAAAACCATTATCTACTTTGACATGTTTCTTCATGATTTCCGTACGGAAAATCGTATGATGCATGCGAAGCGGCGGATTATATTCGTAAACATAATCTGCAAAATCAAAAACTTCACCGACCGGCATATTTTTAATCGCAACTGTATCTTTATAAGCTTTCTGGCCTTGATGATATGGTGTGTAATTCGTAAATACTACATCAACATCGACTTCTTTGAGATTTTTAACGAGGGTGGCCATATCGTCATTATTAACCCAGTCATCACCATCGACGGTGCGGAAATACTTACCGGTAGCATTCTTAATGCCGGTATTTACTGTGGCGCCAGGCCCAGCATTCTTCTGCGTAATAACTTTAATTGATTTTGGATATTTCTTTGCGTATTTTTGCGCACGCTCAGCCGTATCGTCCGTTGAGCCGTCATTAATGACCAAAACTTCAATATCATCAATAAAGCGCTTGTCGCAGAATGACTTTAGATTGTCATCAATCATTTCCCCCAAGTTATAAGCCGCTACTGAAATAGAGAGAATTTTTTGTGACATTATTTCTCCGTCGAAAAATCGAACTTAATAAAGATTACGATAGTTGCAATAATCGCCATAGCAATTACAGCAATAATAGTCATAAAGATATTCTTAGTTGTAGTTGTGCTCGGTACAGCCTCGTGAGCGGTTTGAAGAATTGTAACCTCATAATCTTCGCCATCACTGTATGTGCCACGAATCAAATCGTCGGCATTCTCGGCAAGTAGGATTGCTTGCTCTTGAGCCTTGGCGCCATCTAAGCCCGAAACAGATATTTCGAAAATACCGCGACCATTTTCTTCTACACTAATAGATGACAGGTCGATGTTCTCATCAATTTCACCAACTAGCTTTTCATTAATTAATAGGTCCTTAATTTGCGCATACGGTGAAGCGGAAGAACCCTGCTCCATGTTTGGATTATAAACAAGAATCCTAGACGTCGCCGTATAAGTGAGTGGACGAGTACTCGTGTAATAAATACCGCCAACTGCACCAATTACCATTAATATAACTACTAGTAGCCAGTGATTAAACCAGTATTTAAAAAAGTTTTTGAAAGTAAATTCGCTTTTAGACTCGCTTTTACTCGCCATGTTCTTCCTTCTCATGATTTAGGTAATTAATAGTATCGCGCATCGCGTCGGCAATTGTTAATTCCGTCTTCCAACCAAGTACTTCATTAGCTTTATCGGCATTGGCCCACATTTCAGCTAAATCACCAGCACGGCGACCAACAATCTTATATGGTAATTCTTTGCCGCTAGCTTCATTAAAAGCTTTAATCATTTCCTTAACAGATGTTGGCTGACCAGTACCAAGATTAAAAATCTGAACACCATTTTTCATATGCTCAAGAGCAGCAACGTGACCTTTTGCGAGATCTACAACATGAATATAATCGCGGCGGCAGGTACCATCAGCAGTCGGATAATCGTCGCCAAATACTTGTAGTTCTGGAATTCGACCATCAGACACGCGCATAATGATTGGCATTAGATTATTTGGAATACCATTTGGGTCTTCACCAATTAAACCAGAGCTATGGGCGCCGATTGGGTTAAAGTAGCGCAAAGTAATAGCTTTAAAATCTTTATCCGCAATAGCGTAATCTTTAATAATTTCTTCAATAAAGTATTTCGTGCGGCCATATGGGTTCGTGATACTGCGGCCAGTCTCCATAGTCTCAACACATTCTGGCTGCTCTTGCTCACCGTAAACAGTCGCAGAAGACGAGAAGATAAATTCATGCGTACCGTATTTCTTCATTGCCTCTAATAGATTAACCGTGCTCATGATGTTATTGCGGTAATAATCAAGTGGCTTCTCGACGGATTCACCTACGGCTTTTAGACCAGCAAAGTGTAGTACGGCGTCATATTTTGCTTCAGCGAAAATTTGATCTAACTTTTCTTCATCTAACAAATCGGCTTCATAAAATTTCGGACGTACACCAGTAATTTTCTCAATCTTATCAATAACCGTCGCTTTACTATTGAAGAGGTTATCGATAATTTCTACTTCGTAACCGGCTTGAATTAATTCAACAACAGTATGGGAGCCGATATAACCCGTACCGCCGGTTGCTAAGATTTTTTTCATATTAATATTTTATCATATAAGATATGTTAAAATTAGGTAATGAGTAATAAGTCTATTGATGGACTTCAGCGGAGGACTTCAACTCAGGGTGGACGGAGAACAACTGCGAGTACGGCAGCTAGGCGTCGCACCGTGAAGAAGGTTCCAGTGAGCGTCCAAAAAACTGCGAGCAATAGAAGCACTACCAGACGTGTAGTGGGTATTCCTGACAATAAAAAGGATCTCAAAGCTTTAATTGCTGAAAATGAAGAATTAGATCATAAAAGTACAACCGAAAACGACAAAGATCGTGAATCGGTAAAGGAATTTTTATCCGAGGTAAAGGATGTAGATCCAACCGATTTGGTTGAGGTACCTAAATCCGAAAAAGCAAAGGGTTGGGATAAGAAAAAAGTGAAGAAAGAAAAGAAGGAAAAGAAAAAAGGAAAACTCTGGAAGAAGATTCTTTTAGTCTTTATCTTACTCATCGTTGCCGGTGTTGTTGCTCTATATTTCTATTTGAATGATTTCGTTGCTACAGTTACCGACGGTGGCAATATTATTAATGTATTGTTAGCAGACCCTGATACTCCGCTTCAAAAAGATCAAAATGGTCGTACAAATATCTTAGTATTCGGTACGGAAGGTTACCAGATGGATAATCCAAACTACGATGGTGGTTGGTTAACCGATGCCATGATGATTATTAGTATTAACCAAGATACTGGCGACATGAAGGCAATCAGTATGCCGCGCGACCTAAAGATGGAACGTGGTTGTACTGGTACGGCTAAGATGAATGAAGTTTACTGGTGTGAATATCTCGGTTATCTAAATTCAAAGAATAAAACAGAAGAACTTCGTAAAGCTAAAGAAGATTCTGCTGGGCAAAAGCTCGCCGAAGCCTTCGAAAAGACTACCGGCCTTCAAGTTCATTATCGCGTGCACGTTAACTGGAAAGCTTTGATTGATGTTGTAAACGCCCTTGATGGCATCGATGTTTGTTTCTACTACAAGACCGATAACTGCGGCGATGATACAACCCATATCGAAGTAAGCGATAAACGCGGCTTATCCGAGAAGAGTGGCTCGAAGACTTATTTCGCTTACTCTACTGGCACTAAATACCATCTAGAAGGATATCAGGCGCTTGAGGTAGCCCGCTCGCGCAACTCGCATGGTGGCTATGGCGCAAGTGGCGGAAACTTCAGCCGTGAGTATTTCCAGCAGCGCATCCTTGAAGCGACTGGGCGTAAAGCAAAGGAAAAGAAAATCGACCTCATGACGGCCCTAAGTATCAAGAATGCTCTAGGTGACAATATCCGCACGAATTTCAAAGATACCGAAATAAAAACCTTAATTAAGCTTGCCACGTCATTAGATGTAGCTAGCCTACAGACGATTTCTCTCCAAAAGGCTAATCTCATTACGACAGGTATGGTAAATGGTATTTCTTACGTTCTTCCACGCGCTGGCACTTATGACTACTCCGCTATTAAGAAATACATTAACGGTGTAATGACCGGCGGCGACTTCGTAGGTGAAGAGGCACAAGTTGTGGTCTTAAATGGTACGGCCGCATCTGGTATTGCTAATAAAGAAAAGACTACCTTGGAAGGTAAAGGATATATTGTATCATCTACCGGTAACGCCCCAAGTGGTCTAGGTGGTTTTGATGGCGTAAAGATCTATCAGAAGAACCTCAAGATGAATAAGACGGCAGAATCCCTCCATACGCTCTATAATGTCGACTTAATTACAGACATTCCAGAAGCGCTTAAGAGCTACGAAGCTGACTTCATCGTAATTGTAGGCAACGGCCCTCATTGATCGCCTTAAAACGCAAACTAGAGCCCCAAAACGGGGCTCTTTTTGTTGGGCGGCTATATATAGCTTGAAGAAGTAGCACTCCGCTAATTAGCCAATTAATAAGCTAGCCATTGATCACTACAGATATACCCTATAGAGGCTCCTATATGAGGCGATAAATAGTCTATTTACTAATATCCTACTCTTACTAATTGCCTCAATTAAATCGTCTAAAAAGTTCCCCACATTTTACTCAGAGTTATCCACAAGCACGTTGATTTGTAATAATTGACAAAACGTGAAATTATTATATCTATCTGTAAATTCGTAGTTGATTTTATATTTTTGTCCAAAAATGCGTGGAAAACTGTGGGAAACTATACTGCCTTTTTCCTCATATTTTTGGCCGTCAAAAAGCCCGCCAGTGAAGGCGGGTTAGTTGATTAATTAAAGCGCTTTCTTCGCGATATGGAGGCGACGTTCGCGACCTTCACCGGTGCTAAATGTCTCAATGTCTGAATAATCTCCAGCATAACGATGGACAACGCGGCGATCAGCAGCGTTAAGATCAAGAATCTTCTCGCGACCAGTGCGGCGAACCTCATCAATCCACTTCTCTGCTTGATGCTCAATCTTATCAGCGCGTTGACGCTTATAGTCAGCAATATCAATATTTACGCGGGTAACTTCAGCATTGCGAGCAATCAAAGTCATCATAAGCACATGCTGAAGGGCGCGTAAGTTGTTAGCATTCTTGCCAATCAAGAGCGAATTCATGCTAGTAGATGGGATAGAAAGCTGAATTACATCATCTTCAATTGTCGAGTAAACCGCCACATTAATACCGAAGAAGGATAGTAAATCCTCTAGGTACTTCGTCGCAAAACGAATTGATTCATCGGTGTTCATATATTATCTCCTTTTCTTTTTATCCGATGCCTTAATTCGAGTGATATGGACCTTTTCGTTTTTATTTTTTGAGTCCGACGAATAATGCGTCGTTTTGGATGACTTAGTTTCATCTTTTACAATGACAGCCTCTTGAGCTTCTTTGAGCTCTTTGAGGATTTTCTTATCTGCGGCAGCTTCCATCTCGGTATAGTTGCGGTTAAGAATAATCTTCTGTAAGAATACAGTAATAACGTTATTTAAGAGATAGTAGAAGACTAAAGCGCCAGGCAAATTAATCATAATGAATAGCATCATAATTGGCATCATGTAAGTCATCTGAGATTGTGCAATAGCATTAATCTCGTTCTGATCAGCTTCTTTACCATCAGCCGCTTCGCGCATTAAATCGCGCATCGTGCGGCGTTTTTTACCGGCTTGGCGAGTAGGATCTTGTTGACGAGACATCACATATTGTGTCACGGCAGAAAGAATCGCAAAGAGGAAAACACAGACAGTACTGAGATTAAAGTTACTAAAAACCTGGTTAGGTAATACGCCTAAATCAATCGCGCCGAAGAGTTTTGGCTGAAAATCATAAGTTGCATTTTCATCTTCAGCTTTCGCGGTAAAGTAATTATTTTGAAGTTCGATAACTTCTTTAATGTTATTCATTGGCTCTACAAATGAGTAGGCTGAATGCTCGACGTTATAATCTACCTCACGTGGACGAACGGTAACATTAATAGCCGTAAAAAGCGCAATAAAGATTGGGAATTGAATTAAAATCGAAAGCATTGAACGGAAAGGCTTCACATTCTTACGCTTATAGAGATCCATCATTTGGATCGATTCAAGCTGCTTATTACCTTTGCAATTCTTCTTAATTTCAGCAAGTTCCGGCTGAATTTCGCGCATAATCTTGGTCTGATGAAGCTGGCGCTTCATAAGTGGCCACATGGCGAATTTAACAATAATTGTAAAGATAATAATAGCGAGACCAAAATCACCTACAACGCTATAGATGACGAAAAGGATATTTACGATCGGTCGCACAATCAGAAAATCTATCAGTTCAAACATATAACTCCTTTGTCTCTATATTATATTATACTGGCCTCTAAGAGTAAATTATGAATCAGATGGCGCAACTCTTTAAAATCAATATCTAGAATATCCTTTGAATAGATAATAAAAATACAGTCGACAGGTTTCTGAATATTCGGTAATTCGGCACGGATTGCCTCATAGACGCGACGGCGAATACGGTTGCGACCTACGGCTGATTTAAGAATCTTCTTACTTACTACAACAGCGTAGCGTTGATGATTTCGTGCGTTGATAGCAAAAACCAGGGAAATTTTAGATCCCCTGATTGTTTTGCCATTTTGGTAGGTATATCGTACCCCACCCCTGGAATGAAAACGATATTTCTTCGATAACATCAAACTAAGCGGTTAAACGAGCACGACCTTTAATGCGACGACGAGCAAGAACCTTGCGGCCATTAACGGTAGAGTTGCGCTTGCGGAAACCGTGTTCAACTTTGCGCTGACGTTTGTGTGGTTGATAAGTACGCTTTGGCATGAGTTTTTTCCTGACTTTATAATTATTGTTTTATTAAAAGAATTATGTCTATTATACTGATTTTTTCCACTTTTATCAAGGGTTTTTCCACATGCCCGCTCCCCTGTTTTATGAATGGTTGGGGAAAAATCTCATCTGTTAATAAATATAAATATTAGAAAATATTATTTCACCCTGTAAAAAGCTGTGGAAAAGTCGTATAATTAATCTTATAGAGAGGAGGTCAAGGAGATGCCGAACGAATGGCAGACAGTTTTGGATGAGATTAAGAATAATGTCTCCGAGATGGCCTTCGCTACATATTTCACAAAGTTCAATTTCGTTTCAAGCGAGAACGGAGTTTTGACTGTAGCGGTGCCAAGCGTATTCGTGAAAGCCCAGATTGAGGGTAAATACCGTAATGCTGTCGAGGACGCCTTAAAGGTAGCGCATTTTGATTACAAAGAACTAAAAGTGATTGAAAATAAGGGTGAAGCTAAAGTTACCCGTGGCGCTCGCGAAATTCCAGCTGTTAATATCTCTTCTTCGGTTATTTATCGCCCGACTGCTACCACTACTGCTACTTTCACTAAACCTACCCTTTCTAATGATAGTACTGGCTTAAATCCACGCTACCGCTTAGATAATTATGTAGTTGGTAGTAATAACGATCTCGCCGTGAGCGCTGCTCATGCAATTATTGAGCATCCAGGCGAACGTTATAATCCATATTTTATATATGGTGGTCCTGGCTTAGGTAAAACACACTTAATTCAAGCAATTGGTAATGAATTACTTGAGCGTAATCCAGACATGAAAGTACTCTATGTTACAATTGAGCAGTTCTATCATGACTTCGTAGAGGCAATGCGTAAAAAGCTAGATGGTTTTACAGATAAATACCGCAAAGTTGATGTTTTAATCGTGGATGACTTTCAATTTATTGTTGGTAAGGAGAAATCTCAGGATGAATTCTTTCATACCTTCAATGAATTACATCAGCACAATAAGCAGATTATTGTAAGCTCTGATCGCCTCCCTACTCAGATTGCTACCGTAGATGAGCGCTTAGCATCCCGTTTAATGATGGGGGTGCCAATAGATATCCAAATGCCAGACTTCGAGACACGCTGTGCAATTCTCAAGACTAAGGCGGAAATGTTGGGTAAAACTATCGGCGATAAGACTGTAGAATTTTTGGCAGATAATTTCCGTAATAATATTCGTGACCTTGAGGGTAAATTGAACCAAGTGTTAGCACTATCGGATTTACGAGGAATTTCCCCAGATGACTTAATTGATGAGGGAATGATTGTGCCGCCGCAAGAGGAAGTTAAGCGTCGCTCGATTTCTCCAAAGCAAGTTGTAGAGAAAGTTGCGAAATATTATGATCTCACTAGTAAAGATTTGTATGGCACTAGTCGTGTAAAAAATATTAAGAATGCGCGCCAGATTGCAATGTTCCTCTTAAAGGATCAGCTAAATCTTAGTACTGTAAGAATCGGTCAAGAATTCTCGAAAGATCACACCACTATTATGCATGGTATTAAGGTGATAGAAACCGCCTTAAAGACAGATTTTAACCTACGTCAACAGATTACGGATTTGAGAGGAAAGATTAATGCTGACTAAAAGTGGAAAAATCGTGCAAAACTCCGTGCAGAAGTCTGCGCAAAAAACGTGGAAACTAATTGTGCAAAAAAATAAAAATGTGGAAAGTTTTATTAAAAATTGTAGTTTTACGCAGGCGAAGGTGGATTTTAAACAAGTTTTCGCCATTTTTTATCACAACTTTCACACACCATTTAGCAGTTATTTACCTCTGTTAAGTCTAAGTTTTACACCTTTTACACATAGAACTACTAATACTACTATTACTTTTAATAATAAGGAAGAAAAAATAAACTTCTAAAGGAGGAAAATATGGAGATAGAAGTTTTACAAGATCGCCTAGCTAAAGCTCTTAATATAGTGAGTAGAGTAGCAGCTAGCACCAAGGCAGGGTTGCCAATCTTAAGTAATGTACTTTTAAGAGCAGAAGAAAATCAGCTTACCTTAACGGCAACCGATTTAAATTTAGCTACAGTGGTATACGTAAATGCTAAGACAAAGAAAAATGGCACTATTACCGTACCGGCCAAGTTATTATCGGAATTTGTTTCAAATTTACCAAAAGAAGAAGTTAATTTAATAGCTAAGGAAGATAAATTAACAATCTCTGCCGGAAAGTATAAATCAACCATTAATGGTATCTTGGCGGATGACTTCCCTGAGCTTCCAAAGATTGATGAAAAAGAGGCAGCTACCTTCAAGATTTCAGTAGATATTTTCAAAGAGTCCGTTAATGAGGTGATTATTGCGGCTAGCAATGACACAACTCGTCCTGCCCTAACTGGCGTTTATTTCAATACTTTTGAAGATTCGCTATATATTGCCGCTACAGATGGCTATCGTTTGGCGGATAAGAAGTTTGTGGATAAGGTTACTAGTGATATTAAAGTAATCGTGCCAACGAATGCTCTTCAGGAAGTAATTCGCTCAATTAATGACAGTATGGATGAGATTGAGGTGCTAATTACGGATGTGCAAATTCGATTTAGAATGGGTGAAGTAGAGATTACTTCTAAACTGATTGATGCGAGCTTCCCTGATTATCGAAAGTTGATTCCTGAAAATTGTATCTCTAATATTGAGCTAGATAAGGCGGAATTAATTCGTATGACTAAAGTAGCTGCATTGTTTGCGCGTGATTCTGGCGGCTCAATTGTCTGTGAAGCGAAAGCTGATGATGGTACATTCTCTATTGCTGCCGTTGCGAGTGAAGTTGGGGAAAACTCCTCTGCAATGGAGGCAAAAGTGGAAAAAGATGCGAAAGTTACTTTAAACTCACGTTATCTTCTTGATGCTTTGAATTCCACGGTTGAAGGAAAAATTATCTTTAGTATGTCGAATAAACTTGATCCAATCAAGATTAAGAATGCTAAGAGTGATGATTATACGCATATTATTATGCCTTTAAATAGCTAATGAATGTTGTTCAGAAAATTAGTTTGAAGAATTTTCGCTGCCATGATGAGTTCGAGTTGGATTGTAATCGACCAACAACCTTAATTATTGGCGAAAATGGAAGCGGAAAAACATCGGTTCTTGAAGCGATTTATCTTGCGCTACGTGGAAAAAGTTTTAAAGGTATAGATCGTGAGATCATGAAGCGAGAACAGGATTTTTATCGGGCAGAAATTGACTTAATTGATGCGCAAAAAATCATTATTCGTTTTGATGGAGTGAAAAAAAGTTTCGAAATTGATGGTAAGAAAAGCCTACGTTTACCAAAGAAAAATCGTTATCCGGTAGTGTTATTTGAACCTGATGATATTTATTTGGTAGGTTCTTCCCCGTCGCGACGACGTGATTATTTTGATGAGTTATTTAAGCAAATTAATGAGAATTATAGCTTAGCGTTAGGTAAATATAATAAGGCTTTAAAACAAAGAAATGATCTTTTAAAGCAAGAAAATGTGTCGCGTGATGATTTATTTTCGTGGAATATTATGTGCGCAAATTATGGCGCAAAAGTTATCCACTGGCGTGTGCAAAACTTAGCGAAAATAAATGAAAAAATGACTGAAGTTTATCGAAATATTGCAAATAATAATGATGAATGCGGTATTAAATATATCGGTTTAGAGTGTGATGAGAGTCAATATTTACAGCACTTAGAGCAGAATTATGAGCGAGATCGGATTTTAGGATATACAAGTTTTGGTGTACACCGCGATGATTATGAGTTTAGATTTAATGGCGAAAAAGCTGACGGCTCCGCGTCGCGCGGCGAAAATCGTAGTATGATATTAGCCCTAAAGTTTATTGAAGCGCGAATTTTAGAGCAGGAAGTTGGGAAGGCGCCCGTAGTGTTATTAGATGATATTTTTTCGGAATTGGATGAAATGCGTCAAAAACACTTGATTGCGAATTTTAAAGATTACCAAATGATTATTACGAGTACGACGGTACCTAGCGATATGCGCGTAAACGCTGAGCTTTAAAATGAATTTGCAGAATCGAGGATAGATTTTTCGGTATTTGGGGTATTTTCAGTCGTTAATAATGGTTGCGGAGCGGAAACCAGTTTCCATTTATCCCCATCTTTGTGTAATAGTGCGCGATAGTGTGCAAAAGATAAATCTGAATCGTAATCGTACGTGTAGATTTGTGTAGTAAAGTATTCACCGCCGATATATTGGCCTTCCAGGATATAGTAACTGTCGATATCTTTAAATGCTTTTTTAATTACATTTAAAGGCTCGTCGGCGGTAATGTCGTTATAAATGGCGAATGGATTAGCTGGTGTAAAGTTAATTTGATATGCGGTGAGGTCGACATTTTTGAGTGTTTTTAATTTTGCGACAGCCGCATCGAGGTATTTTGGTTGAGTTTTAACAGAAATAATCGGCACCATTTCGTCGGTATAATCGTAGCCTATAGAATAAAGCGAATTATTAATTGGAAGATAATTTAAAATTGGATATTTTTTCTTTATTGCAAGACCTTCTTCGTTTAGAAAACGGCCAACAATACCTTCAGTCTCTGCAAATTCTTCTTTATGTTTATTATAATACTCAACGCCCTGCTCGTCGCTCGAGTTTAGAATTCCAACAATATAATGATGATCCTTATCTATGGTTATTTGGCGTTCTAATGATTCAAAATGTTCAAATTCTACTTTGAGATTATATGTGCCAGGTTCGAGCCAAATAGTAGTATTGTTAGATATTTTTGCATCATTTAAAGTAATTGTTGATTTATATGGTGCAAATTTGACAGTGGTTTCAATTTTGCCGGAACGAAATATTAAAGTTGCGACAGAATAAATAATTATAAAGATAAAAAGCGCAACAGCCGCAATAAGGATAATGCGTTTTTTCTGATCAAGGTTATTCCAAAAGATTTTTGCTTTTTTCTGAATCTTATCCATTTTTACCACCCGTATTTAGCTTTAAATGTTTGCCATGAAACGTTTTCTGCAACTTTATAGATTTTGGCGGAATTACTTGAGCCGTACGGTGGATAATTATTATCAGATGGCTTTGCGACATCGTGATAAATATCAAGATTTCCAGAACCTGCGCCACGATCGGTAATTAGGAAATACTTACCATGAGCGTAAGATGCTTCCCCGCTAGCTTGTGTTTGGACATATACGACTGTACCAAGTGGCAACGAGTCGCTAGCAGCCTGGCCTGGAGCGAGGTAACCGTTATTATATTTTTCGCTTGCATTGCGGCCGGCGTAACCGCCATTTTCTTCTGCGGCGGCGCTATAGAATGTGATGTGATGGTCGCTAATAAGATTTGAGCCACTCGGAGCAGTATTTGAAACATTACCGCCGGCTACCATTGCCTGCGCATTAGTGGTTTCGGCTGGATGGAAGTCTGGATTACGATACCAGCGTACAATGGCGCCATTGCCGAATTGTAAATCTTCTTTACCAGCCATTGGGGCGCGTCCGGCACCATGGGTGGAATATGAGGCTGATGCGATTACGGAGCCGAAGCCTTCAATCTCGCCAACATAAATAAAAGTGTGACCGCTAGAAAACGCAACATCGCCCGGTTGTAATAGACTCGTGTCGACGCGAGTGCCGGCATTAGCATTAATTAACGTCCAGTTATGCGCCTTTACCCAGGCTTCCTGCGTATCAGTGCCGCCGCCTCCGTCATTATAGTTCGGTTCTAGACCGGAATTTTGTACAAGAATAGTTACGAAACCGCCACAGTCAATACCTGGAACACCAGCAACGGAACCACCTACGTAGCGGCCTTCGCTAATAGATTGCGTTACGGCTTCGGCGTAAGCTGGCATACGATCGTGCCATGGTGCTGGATGATATTCTGGCCATGCATAGCCTAAAACGAGTGCTTGAAATTCGCCATTTACGCTACAGCCGTTATCATTCGTATTACTATTGATGGCAGACCAAATTGTTTCAGCGAATAATTCGGCGCCGGCGGCATTTGGATGTACGTGGTCGCTATAAAGGTAGGTATTAGGTTCTTTACTGACCGTAGTAGCCCAGTCTGCAATAATAATGTTGGAATTTTCTTTTGCGAGTTCTTGGAATAGGCGGTTATTTGAATCGAAGGCGGATGTACCATCATAATTCGTAACGAAGACGATTTTTTTGTCGGTACCAATAGTGGTAATAGCCTCTTGGATTTGAGCTTTAGTTAAGCCTGGTGAATTAGTACCTAAAGCAAATACTACTGTGCTTTGAAGTGGCATAGTTTTAGCAATTTGGATACCTTCACTCCATGGGCGGCTAATACGAGCGTTGATATTAGAATTAGAAAGTTTTGGGAATTTCTTTTGAAGTGCGTCTTGTGATCCTACGGTAATTGAATCGCCAATAATCGTGAGTTTCTCGCCATTTTGTGCGACGCTGCCCGAGCTACCGGTAGAGCTTACGCCTTTACCGGCATATTTTTCGTAAAATTCCGTGGCGAAATCGCGACGTGCTTTAGTGCCCTGGTAAAGCTGGCCAGCATATGGCGCGTAATATAATACTTCGGAATTACCACCAACGGCGCGCTCGAATAGTACTAAGAAAATTTCAGCTGCAACTTCTGGTTTATTAGTCTTTTTAATCTCATTTTGCCAGTCAAGATCCTTCTCTTCTATGGTATGCTCGAGCTCGATTTGCAAGAGTTTATCTAGGTCAGCTTCTGGAATATTTTTATAAGCATCAACACCCCAATATTCGGTGGACGTATATTTTAGCAAACCGGCTTTTTGGAATTTTGCGAAAAGCGCATCTTTGCGACCGCCACCCCATTGAAATAGACCAAAATAAGAACTATTACTAGCACGCGTCGGTTGATTTCCGGATTCAGCCATGCCATTTCCAAGAATGCCTGCGGTCTGTGCATCATTGAAGCCGTTCTGGATGAAAAAGTTCCACATTTTTTCAGTTAAATCATTACCGACTAGAGTGGTTGAACTTGTGTTGCATTCATCTTCATTGCCGACTGGGTTGTAATAATAAATGCCGTTGCGATTATAAAAATCGAGAATATTTTCATCTGGAATTACAGCAAAAGCCGGTTTTACTAAAGTCAAAGCAATCAAAATTAAGAAGCTTGATTTAATGATTTGAACTATACGAATAGAGAGATGTTTTTTCATAAAACGTAGTTCCTCTTATCGATAAAAATACGATTGGAATTACGAATTACGGCAGTAATATTTGGTAAGTTTTCTTCCTCGAAGGATATTTGCGTTTCTGACGTTTCGTTTTGGCCGAAAACATAGCGTGTAGATGGATCATAATTAGCAATCTTTGTACTATAATCCACGAATTCGAGCATCATAGCGATATCGTCTTTTGTTTGACCAGAAATGCGTGCAAGGATCCCCTCAAAAGAATTATCTTCTGGATGAGTGGCATCATACTCTTGGAGGTATGCTAGAACTGGATTACTTGGAGTGGTTGGTTCGGTAGATGAAATATTATTCGTTACTTTGGTTCCGGTAGCTTTTGATAATGCATCCCAGTCCATATAATCTTCAAGATAAGCGAATTTGCGATCTTGCATTTGATTTAGGTCGTAGTGGCGAACGGCAGCATAGCCATCGGCGCCCCAACCAGCTTCGATAATGGTTAAATCAGTACCATTAACAGCTAATACTACACCCGTGTGCCCTGCTTCGCCTGATGCATAGGCACTTGGGCCGGAGACACTAAAAATTGAATATGGACGAGGCTCGGTGCCGACTGGTACGCCATAGGCGGCTAGACCATCGGCTACTGTAACACCATTACTACAAGAGATACATCCCTTTTTACCGCCGCCGTTTAGGGCGGATTTACCGTCAATGTTTGTAAATAATTGCACGAAATAAGTACTCAGGCTAACACAGTTCCATTTAGTTAGAGATGGGGTCCATTTATCGTCGTTGGATGAATCTTTAAAATGTTCGACAATTTTTTGAGCTAAATCATCATTAAGGCCACCTGATGCGCTTGCGGAAGTATTATTACTACCATCCATACTGGATAAGATGCGCATATCTTCAATGTAGCGTTGATAATATTTGAATTCACTATCCCAACGTGGATTATCTGCGGAATTCATACAAACTGAACCGGTAGCCCAACCTTCATTCGCAACATCTTCGGCGGCATTGATAACGTCTACAATGTCATTCACAACTGGAAGGTTGTTTCCGACAATGCCGAAATCAGTTTGAAGCGCATTGAGGATATTTGCATCTTTGACGCCCCATGGAGATTGACGATTGCCGCAGAAGTTAATAAATTTCGCTAATTCGGAGCCTTCCTTAATTTTGCCGTCTGAATCGAGATTTGGAGAGATGGCTGCAATATAGTTGGGATCATCTGGTGAAACGTCGATGGTAGAATAATCAGAAGTCGGAATTGGCAAGCCATACATATCGCAGACGGCGCCTGGTAAGAAAGTACAATCTTGGTTATTGGAAATGTAAGTTAATTCTTCGTCAGCGGCAGAAACAGTATTAATTTTACGGATAGATTTACCAACTACGTTTGTGAAGTTTGCAATATTGCTCATTGCATTATTACTGGAGGATAAATAAGTGAAGTTGGATAGTAGTGAGCCGAGGAAGGTGTTTGGACTCGTTGCGTCAAATGGGCTACGATGGAGACGATCAAGCTCAGCTTCCTGGGCGAGCGCGAGAGTAGTGTTGCGATTTTGGGTTTTTACAGCAGATTTATCAGATGGCATATAAGCACTGCCCTGTGTAGCGAGATTAAAGTTAGCGGTGGCGGCACCTTGTGAGAATAGCTCGCCAGCTGGGATACCAGTGTAGGTTTCAAAAATGTTGCTAGCGAAGATTTTAGCGACATATGGAATAATCGCACTGACAATTGCAGCGACAATGCCTGTCAAAACGATACCACCGACAGTTTGCGCAATGGCGCCAACGATGAAAGTAGCGAGTTTACCGCCAGGAATTGCGGTTGCGGAGAGTGACATAATTGCAGAAGCAGCCATAACGCCAGCGCAGGCAGTATTAGTGACGCCAGTAGAAACTGCAATAGTTGTTGCGGCGCGAGTAATATTATCGAAGGAATATGGTTCGTAATCTTCTTTTTTCGATAAAGTGTTACCCATAACAAGTTTAGCGCCAGCCGATTCAACTGGTGAACCGTAAACTTGTTTAGTCTGTTGATTGCCTTGGCTATCTACATAATTAACATCTGAATAAGTTGAAGTTGTAAGGAAGTTTAAGTTTTCATTAATCGCCGAAGCTTCACCTTCGCCGGCCATCATTTTACTAATCGGTTCCATGAGGCTTAAGAAGTACGCGATGGATTGATATATTTGATACGCCGAAACTGTGACGGCGGCAATATTTGCGATACGCAAAGCAGAACAAACTGGTACACCAATTGACGAAACTTTACCGGCAATATTATTTACCATGGCGCGCGCTTTTGACTCTGGCGTGTCGCCGGAAACTCTGGTGGTGTCGATATCTTCACCATTTTCGCGAATATGGTCTTCGCCGGTTTCTTCGTCAGTCTCATGACGAACGGTATTTACGGATGCGTCGGAGCCAGTGACACGTTCAGAAACTGTACTTTCGAATTTTTCGGTATCAGCATCGTTATCGCCAGTGGACTTATATTGGTCAAAGATATCACGCGTAGCGCCTTTCTTCTTGTAGTAATAATCGGCTGAATCATCAAAGAAACCAGCAATTCTACCACGCTTTGCTTGGTAATAGGCGTCGCGAAAATTAGCATTATTTGCGAATTCGGTTTGGAATGAACCCGCGTCGATAATTTTATCTTCGAATTTTAAAACGGTTTTGCCGCCGATTTGGCCGGACTGAAAAGCGCCAGACGAGTCGAGATGTCCAACTTCGATACCATTTTTGGCTAAGCGGCTTTTTAGATATGGCGAAAAAGCGGCATATTTAGTAGTGAAACCACTAATTTTTACTTGTCCGCCGCCATTAATCATATAGGAAATTAATCGCGAGTTGCGCATAGAGTAGGAAGTAAACTGTAAGTCGGTAGCATTAGTGTATAAAGCGGAGAGATGTGGTGCAAGCAAGGATTGAGCACCATAGAAAAACGCACCACCACCAAACAAAACACCAACAATAATGGTAAGTGGGGCAACTTTCTTTAAGAAACGTGTGCGTCCGGTAGTTTTCGGCTCATTCTTCCCTCTTACGGAGTTGCGGAATTGATTCTGGAGTTGGGATTTTTGGTTATTTTCGGATTGTTGAAGTGAGCGCGTAATACGATTTGAAGTAAAAGATTTTTGGCCTGACGAGGCGGAGTCGCTAGGATTTTTCGTAGCGGCTTTTTCTGCGGCAGATAGCTCTTGGCGAGCGATGTTGCTAGGACGAATACTCGCCTCTTCCATATTATTATATGGATCATGTTTGCCGCGATAGCGACCGTCATTTGGTGTGGAGACCATAGATGTATATATTTTATAATATTTATCTGAAATACGCAACTTTTTTAAGGGATAATGTTGTAATATTTACAACAAAAAATCTCCCTATTTTTAGGGAGATTTAGTGCTTTGATATTACTTGCGAGCGTTCGGATTCGTCGTAATGAGGCTTTCCTCAGTTTCGGACGCCACGATTTGAATATGGACGTGGTTTTGACCGGCAAAGAAGAGACCTTGACCAACTGGGAAGTTTGATAGACGTTTGCGTTCCTCATCAGTGAGCTTAAAGACGTCAGACAAGACATCGACGGCGGATGCGGACTGCTTCAAAAGTAGCTGCATGGAAGAGTTAGCCACGATGGCGCGTCCCATCTTGGACGACATGAAGTCCTCAACGTCCTGTGTAATTGTAGTAAGACCGAGATAATATTTACGGGCACGCTTCGCAAGGCTAAAGAGGAAGTTTGCGGAGTCTTCGTATTTCATTAACTGCCAGGCCTCATCTACGAGGAGAAGGCGTTTCTTTTGGTTGGCACGGGTAATGTTCCAAATGTGGCTAAGTACGATATACATAGCGACTGGACGGAGTTCATCTTCGAGGTCACGAATGTTAAAGACGACCATCTGGTTATTGATATCGATGTTGGATTGTTGTGAGAAGATACCAGCGAAAGTACCAGTGGTATATTTACGGAGACGCTGAGCGAGGCTTGGACCGGTGCCGCCCATATGAAGTAGAGTATCAAACAAGTTAATAATGGTAGGCGGTGTGGAAGTATGCGTGAGTGGATCGTTAGTAATACCGGCACGCGCATAAGTATCGATTAAGGCTTGGTCGAGATCGGCTTCCTCATTTGGTGTGAGCTGAGCAGTACCGCCAGCGGCGCCACCAAGCATCAAACGGAAAAGACCGTGGAGTGTAACGAGATTAGCGCGAAGTGCATCGTTAGCATCTTCGGAGTCGACAACCTTTGGTAGGTCGAATGGGTTAATACGTACGTCAGAGTTAAGGCTCAAGCGAATATATGCACCACCAACAGCGTCGCAGAGTTTTTGATATTCGTTTTCTGGGTCGATAATCAAGATTTCGGTACCAACCATCATAGAGCGAAGCGCTTCAAGCTTGACGGTGAAAGATTTACCTGCACCGGACTTAGCGAAGACGACCATGTTGGCGTTTTCTAGTGAGAAGCGGTCGAAGATGACAAGACCGTTGTTGTGCATATTAATGCCGTAAAGGATGCCTTTTTCCTGAGTAAGGTCGGCTGAGGTGAACGGGAAGCTAGTGGAAATAGCGCCCGTGTTCATGTTACGGCGAATCTGTAATTGGTCGGTACATTGCGGCATAGTGGTATTCATGCCCTGCTCTTGCTGCGAGCTAGCAACTTTACTGAAGACCATTTGCTGACCGAAAATATTCTCAATCTTGTGTTGAACGAACTGAAGCTCATCAAGCGAGTCGGCATAGATGGTTACATAGAGACCGTAACGGAAGAATTTCTCAGCACCAACCTGGAGTTGATCACGAAGTTCCTCAGCATCGGAGATGGCGGCTTCGAGCTCTGGATCGCGAATCTTACCTTTTTCACTGTTGATGTTTGCGCTAGCCTCGAGCTGAGTCACCTTCTTTTGAAGGTTCTTCATGACGACGGTGGTATCGACTGGATAAATATACATAGAAATATCGAGAACTTCATCGATGTTAATAATCGAGCTGAGCCAGCCGGTATAAAGTGAGCGTGGGTAACCGTAAACATAAATAGTGCGGCCATATTTTGTACCGAGACGGAAATAGTCGGAGTGGATTTCGATGGAAGATGGCGAAATAAGATCACGAAGCGTAGTAATACCAGTTTCGAACGCCTTCTGGATTTCAACTTCTTCTTGAAGTTGGGCTTGCGCGGCAATATCGGCGGCGCTAAGTTGTGGTTGTTTTGCCATTATTGTTGTTCTCCCTTTTCGCCTTTCTTTACATAAAGATGCGCAAGTTTATTAAAGTCTCCGAGTGGTTCGCGAACGGCTGTATCTGGGTTATTGAAGTTGTAATAAAGCTGGCCAAGTTCCTTAGTGTTGAGGCGAACTGAGTGAATACCGATCTGGAAGAGGCCGGAAATGACAGCTTCAACGCGGTTATTAATTTCAGTAACGGCTTTATCGTAGGTGGCGCGGTCAATGCGGTTGATGGCTGGAGCTTTAGTTTTACTAAATGACTTAAAGAAGTTTTTTGTAGCTTCCATAGCCTTTTCTGCTTCAGCGGAAGTGTAATATGGAATTACGATAAAGAATGATTTATCCATAATATTCGCTTCCTGAGAAAGGATATCGATGAAGTTGATATAATCGTCCATCAAGATACCAAGAAGCATATTGTCGTTATTACGGCGAAGTTCGGAGAGACGATCAATATATGGGCCAATATCAACGCGCTGAGAGCGGATGAGGATTTGAATACGGAAGTTTAAGGAGTTAAGGAAGTTTTGGTACGAATACTCAACAGCTTCCCTTTCAGTCTCGCTCATAAGGTCGAAGTTGATGGATTTGCAGGCAACCACTGCACGGAAAGAACCATCTTTCATAATGACCATAGAGTCACGAAGCTCAGATATTAATAATGTAGCCTGGGTAGAGTTTGGGTTTTCTTTGGATGGGACTGGGATAGCATTCGGCTGACCTTGACCTTGCTGTGGTTGGGCGGTAGCGATTTGATTATTAGCTTGTGGCTGCATTTGAGTTTGGCCAGCTTGCATTGGGGCCATCATTTGTCCGCCCATTTGCGGAGTTTGATTTGGGTATTGATATTGTGGTTGCACGTTAACTCCTTAATGTAATGATACGTAAACTTCGTCTTTATTATTGTTTTCTTCGTTATTGATACGATTGGCTTGTTGCGCAATAGTTTCAATCGAGAAATCAGGATTATTAGCTAGGTCAATCATTTGCTGATTTGGTTCTGGCTCTGGTTCCAGTTCTGGCTGTGGCTCGTCGACTTGGTCAGCATCGGTATTATCGTAATAATCTACATCTTGTTGTGCTTCTTCGGAGATTGGTTGCTCCTCTTCTGTATGGTGCTCAGAAGGGCCATTTCCTTCGAGGCGCTCTTTTTCGTCTTCTGGTAAATATTCGCTAGATTCGGCGATTTGCTCATCATAAGACGGCGGAGCAGTAGCTTCTGGCAATGGAAGATCTGGCTGAATGACAGCTGAAGAATTTTGGTATGGATCAGTGTTTAGATTATTTCCGCCATAGGCAGAAAGAGGCGCTTGATCCATAGTTGGTTGTGGTGCTACGGTCGGCATAGGTGTAACCGTTGGCATAGGAGCAACAGTTGGCATTGGGTTATAAGCTGGAGTGCTTGGATATGGTGTAGGCTGATTAAGTGGTTGAACTTGAGGATTATTGAAATGATGATTGATGGCTGGGCCATTCGCGGCATTGAATGAATTATTGCGTTCAATAGCTTCGCGCATTTGATTGACTAACTCGTCATGACGTGAAGTAGCATTGGATTGTAATGCCTGATTAAGGGTGGAAGTTTGCGCCATTTCGAAGATATCTTTTGTGGCATTTGCCTCAGCGTAGATTTCCTCTTTGACACCGCCTTTAATAGCATAACCTTCCGTATCGACGATATCGGCAAGGAAAGACAGACGATGAGTAGCTTCCTCTTGGCTAATTCCCTTCAAGTGAACCTCATCGGTTTTCTTCGGTGCGGTAATAACAATAGTAGCCTCTGGCTCGCCTGGCTCCCAGATGCGAGTATGAGGCTTCAAGTGATACGAAACGATAGCAGAAAGATAAGTCTCCATCGGCTGATCTTTCTTAAATGGTAGGGCGAGAACGCCTAATAAAAGAATCGGTGGAATCAAAATAATAATTAATAGTGGGAAAATTTGCCAGAGCAAAAATCCGATGGCGACAAGACCGCCGATAATCATAAGATACACAAACTGACGAAAAGTAAACGGACCAAGAAGTTTATCGTCCGCCTCAACATCTTGTGGGACCTTATACTGAGCCATACTTTCATTTTAACATAAACAAAATGATTTTTGGCTCAGTATAATATATGATTTTAGCGATCGACTGGAATATTGAGCATGCCGCGGATTTCTGGGTTCATGCCACCGCGAGCCGTATAGTTCTGCTTGCTGACTGCAGCGATTTGTGGAGCAAGTGCGTCGAGGACGTGCTGGCTGACTACGGAACCGTTTGGCTGAGTGACAGCGGAAGCTGGATCGATAGCGAGCATTGCGGAGTTCATCGACTTAAAGGTAGAGCTCTTAATGCCAACGAGCTGTGAAGCGGCCATATCTTTGAAGAAGCTTTCGATATTCTTCTGGACAATGGCTTGGTTAGCGGTAAAGAAGGCATCTTGAGTTGTAGCGTTTGGATCGAAGCCGAAGGTGATGAATTTGTTAAGTGTACCAAGTTGCTCACCATCCATAGCGCCAGATACAGCAGCTGAGCGGAGATACTTCATTGGGATATGGAGGTTTGGATTGTCAACAGTACCAACCGAGAGTTCGCCCTTCTTCATAAAGCTGAGCATAGCCTTGAAGACCGTGCGGTCCTGAGTTGCGGTGGTGCCAGCACCCTTAACATCTTCGAGAATCTTATCAAGCGAAGTGGTCTTTATAGCGTCAGCATCGACGTCGCCTGGCATGGTGCCACCATTAATAAAGGTCTTGAAATCGATAAATGGTGCGATTTGCTTGCCACCGCTGTTCATACCGCGGCGAACCATATTAGCCTTAGCGTATGCCCAGAGGATCTGGTCGTCGGCTTTTTGAGTAATAAGCGAGTCGGCAAGTTGTTTCTGCATGCGAATATTATCAGCAACGGCACCAGAGTTGTCGAAGAGGGTTTCTTGGATATCTTTGAAGTCGCCACGCTTAGCCATAACTTCAATAGCGGCAGCCATGGAGTTGTAATCTTGCTGGCCGAATGCCTCGACGAGTTTATCTTGCGGGCCGTGGCCGGCTGGCATATCGTCGTAGAGTTCGCGGTAGTTACCCTTGGCGATAGCGTCAACCTTACGGCTATCAGTAATAGCATCGGAAAGTGTTGCATTGATAGAGCTTTGAATTGCGCGTTGCTCTGCTGGGTTATTTGACGTGTTGCGCATATTAAATGCGGAGGTAATTTGGCGATGGATTTCGGAGTGCTCATTCTCTGCTTCACTACGGATGCGCTCAGCGCGACTACGAGTATTTTCGAGCTCAACTGCGCGTTGGCGAGATTTGAGAATTTGAGCCGTATCAACGCCTTGGATTAAGGCGGAGTTTACGGTGCGGATGCGCTGGAGATCGCGAGTGCGGACGCGAGTATCGGTACCGTCATCGCCGAATCCTTCATCGAAGTCGATAGCGGTCTTAGTGATGAGATTATCGGCATCGATGCCACGTTGAATATTAGTGTAACGGCGAAGACCGCGGTTGGTGAGACGGCCGTAGCTGTCGTACATACTACGGTTATAGTTAGCCATGCGCATCTTGTGGCCAGTGGCGATAGCGTCATCGGTATCGAGTTTGCGGTTCAAGCGGCGTTGCTCGAGATATTGAGCAAGACGAGTGGATGGACGATGGCTAGTGGAAGAAAGTTGGCGTTGTTTGGCCAAAATTTGACCTTCGGTAGCGCGGCGGACGGCCATACCATGAACTGGTGCGCCTGCGCGATGGATGAGACCGTCGATACGGCCGAGCATCGTATTAGACATGCGCATGAGTGGAATTGACATAAATAATGGCAAAACTTCTACAGCGATACCCAAGACGACGCCGAGCCAGTTAGTGGCAGATGTAATAATTACTAAGCCTGCGAGGCGGCTAGCGCCGTAAAGGAGGCTGAACATTGGGTAGAAGAAAAGCATACTGGCGAAGAGATTGAGCCAGCGTTTGTACCACTTCTCTGTATTCGGTAACAGATAAGCGACGAATGCTAATGGCGATACCATGACGAGTAAGAAGATGAGTGCTTGACGAGCCGCCATTGTGACGACCGCAGAAAGAATGGCGATGGCGCCAGATAAGACGATTGGGATCAACAACCATAAGATACCGCTAAGGCCACCAGCAAAAGTGAATGCTACTACTGTGCCGACAGTGCCAATACCAAGAATTGTAGCGACGATGCCAGCAACAGAGGCATTCGCTGCGACCTCGCTAACCTTTCCGCTAGTGAGAGCGGCTTGCTGAATATCATTCAGAGCGCCACGAAGGCCACCGCCGATGATGTTGCTAATATCTACGGCAAAGATACAGACGATGTAGCTAAGGTTTACGAGGATGGCGGCGATAATAATGCGCGGAAGAACACGCTTGATGCCGTAATTATTAATACCGAAACCAGTGAGCTGAGAATAGATGACGATCAAGAGGAAGATAATAAATACTACATTGGTGATGTTACGGAGATATTCCCAAACAACATGGATTGGGCTTTCTTCATCGGTTGGGATTGGATTAACCTTGATAAGATTCTCAAGAACATCGTAAGCGCCATCGATAACATTGGCGAGGAAGCCGGTACCAGGACAAATAAGCCAGCCAATACCGCCGACTTGATCGTAACAGGAAGGATTTTCTTCTGTAGTGGTCTCCTCTTCTGGGTTTTCTGGGTCATCAGGGTTGTCTGGGTTGGTTGGATTTGGCGTGACGGTAGCAAAAGAAGTAACCGTGTTTACGGTTGTATTTGGGGTTACAGCAAAAACTGGACCGGAGAACGCCACTAGGCTAAATACGGTCGCTAACAGAGATAAGATTATGTTTTTAACACACTTACCCATAACTCTTTTATTATAGCACACATAAGCATTTTAGTCAAGTATTATAAGTGAAAACTAAACATTCCGCTAGATTTAGCGAACATAAGCTTTATAACTACGCTAGATATAGTGTTTAAGTGTTTCCCTTGGTTACTTGTGCCTCTATATTATCGCTTATGTTATAATTTAGGTAAATAGAGATTTTTTACGAAAATATCGTATAATTTATTATAGATAGGTCAAAAAGGATAAAAAATGCTGAAAAAACGAAAAGTAATTAGCCTCGTATTAGCCGCATTTCTAGCGGTTTTTAGCTTAGGCGTAACATCGGTACAGAGTGTATATGCCGATCCGGATTCGGGCGACGATACTCCAACCGCGACGGACAAAACATTAGACACCGCTGAGGAGGGTGAGTGTGCGTCATTGCTGACATGGATGTGCAATGGTTCGGGTGACGATATAATGAGCCTAATTAAGCTTGTGATTACGATTTTGACCGCTGGTGTAGTCGTAGCTGGTACGATTGGTGTAATTATCTGTGGTATTACAATGCTAACGGCCCGAGATAATGCGGCGCAGGTCGAAAAAGCGAAGAAGCGTATCTTTGAGATTGTGATTGGTCTAGTTTTGTGGGTATTAGCGGCGGTATTGGTAGGATTTATCTTGCCTGGTGCTGATACAAGCATGTTAACGGTAATTAATGTAAGGGTTTGGTAATGAGAAAGAAGATATATTTGCTATTCGCTTCCCTCTTCGCAGTATTAGCGTTGAGCTTTAGTGGCGTATTGGCTACAAATACTTACGCTGCAGACTGCGGTTCGATGGCTGATTTCATGGGTCTAACTCCATGGTACAAGTCTGGATCCGGCTCTTGTCTGCTTGAGGATAGCAACTGGAAGAGCGAAGATAAAATTACCGTGTCGATTTGGACAATTGTATTAAATATTGTCGGTGACGTGGTGGGTGTCGTAGGTTATCTTGCGATTTTGATGGTGATTTGGGGTGGTTATTTATATATGTTCTCCCAAGGTGAACCAGCGAAGGCAGCTAAGGGTAAAACCACGATTCGTAATGCCATGATTGGCTTAGTAATTACCGTTTTAGCATCCACAATTTCAAAGACGATTACAGGCATTCTTGGTGAAGCCGGTGCAAAGAATATATTTGTAAACGTATTTAACCACGCCTTTACTTGGGCGGCGATTGTAGCGGTTGCGATGATTATTATCGGTGGTATTTATTATGCAACCAGTACTGGCGATCCTGGCAAAGTATCGAAAGCGAAGAATACTATTATGTATGCTTCAATCGGTTTATTGATTGTTATTCTATCCATCGCAATTGTTAATACTGTGTTAGGAGCATTGTAGTGAAAAGAATATTAGCGGTATTAGTAGCCTTAGTGGCGATTATTACGATTGGAACTACTTCGGCATTTGCAGTTGATGACATTTGTAATAGTGCTGAGGCTAAAAACTTGCCAAACTATCAAACGCTTTGCGGTGGTGGCACAGAGGCAGATTTGCAGGGGCATGTTAAAAATATCTTGAGCACTGTCTTTATTTGGATGGGTATCATCGCGGTAATTGTAATTATTATCGGTGGCGTAAAATATATGACCTCGCAAGGCGATCCCGGCAAAGTTAAATCAGCAAAAGATACTATTCTCTACGCTATTATCGGCTTAATTGTAGCTATTTTAGCGTACGCAATTGTTAACTTTATTTTGAGGGCAGTCGGCTAATGAATATTATTCAAGTATTTGGTGCAAGTATTAAAGATCAGGTAACTACCTCGCAAGGCGGTACTGGTGCAAGTGGCAATTTGCAGTCTTCTGTAGGCACGATTATTAATTTTGTTACTGGTTTCTTTGCGGTAATTGCAGTAATTGCGATTATTATCGGTGGTGTTCAATTAACGACTTCTCAAGGCGATCCAGGAAAAGCAAAGAAAGGTAAAGACGCCATTATCGCTGGCGTAATTGGTTTAGTTATTTGTTTACTTGCGTTCATGATTGTGAACTTCGTAATTAGAGCATTACAGGGGACGATTTAGACATAGTGGTATTGAAATAATTATTTTATGTTAAAATAAGGTTAAGGTTTTTCGAAAATTATAAAAGAAGGAGAAAACATGAATAAACTTAAAAAAGCATTTGAAATTGCGGCACTCTCCGTATTTGCAGTGCTTATTATTGCAGCACCTTCTATGGCTGCCGTAAAGGATTGTCTCGGTAAGGGTGAGTATGCAAACCTTTCCGCAAAGCAAGATAAGACCTTCACTATCAAATGTACGACCGTGAAGGAAGGTACGGGCTCAAAAGCTACCGTCACTACTATTTACGGTAAAAGTACTGCTGACTGTGCAAAAGCAGGTTCGCTTGCTTCTAACCCAGAAAGCTGTAATGGTAACGACCTTAACACGATGGTTCAGACTATTATTAACGCTGTAATCTTCGTCATTGGTATGGTTGCCGTTGTAATGATTATTCTCGGTGGTGTTAGCTATGCTACTTCCCAAGGTGATGCTTCTAAGGTCAAGAAAGGCAAAGATACCATTCTTTACGGTATCATTGGTCTCGTAGTTGCAATTCTTGCATTTGCAATTGTCAACTTCGTACTCCAAGCTATCGCTGCGTAATAGAATCATAGAAGAGAAAGCGCCCTCAAAGGGCGCTTTTTGTGGCGAAAATAATGCGTTTATGTTATGCTAAGTATAGATAAGGAGAAAACCTATAAAATGAATAAAATTAAGACTATCGCAAAAGGATGTGCAGCTACAGTCTTTAGCGCTACTCTTCCAGCTGTTTCTACGTTTGCTGCGGCCGGTAAAGCTAAGACTGGTCTCGATAGCGTAAACCCAAATACTGATAAAAACGTTACTCTCGAATCGCAAATTCAGCTAATCCTTAACGCTGTATATGTAGTAGTCGGTATGGTTGCCGTTATTATGATTATTCTCGGTGGTGTTAGCTATGCTACTTCCCAAGGTGATGCATCTAAAGTAAAGAAAGGTAAAGACACTATTCTTTACGGTATCATTGGTTTGATCGTGGTTCTCCTCGCCTTTGCTATTACGAACTTCGTATTAACTCAGCTTGGCGCTTAATATACTATATATAGTGAATCTTCCTCGAGGTAGTCGAGGAAGATTTTTTGTGAATGTACTATATAAAAATACGCCCCTTACGAGGCGTATTCGGTTTGACGATGGTATAAGAATTAGTTAATGGTGATGCGCTTTGGAGCTTCAACCTTTTCCTTTTCGAAGGAAATAGTAAGAACACCATCTTTGAGGACGGCTTCAACGCCATCTTCTTTAACTTGTACTGGCAAAGCGATAGTACGGCTGAATTCACCCCAGTAGCACTCTTGAATGTGCCATTGGGTAGCCTTGTCGTCTTCGCCACCATTAAGAACACCAGAAATAGTAAGGATGTTATCAGAAATAGAAACATCGAGATCTTTGCGTTCGATACCGGCAGTACGAGCTTTAATAACTAATTTATCGGCAGTTTCGTAGACATCTACTGCAAGCTGACCAGGAACGTTGTCATCGACATCATCCCAACCGTCGCCATCTTCTTCGATATAGGTTTCTTCTTCGACCGTAGCGACTGGAGCGCTAGCTGGAGTTTCCACCGGTTCCTCCTCTGCTAAACCAGGTTCGCTGCTCTCGTCGAGGAAGGCAGCAGTGAGCTCATCGTCTAAGCTCATTTCGTCTTGTTTGCGAGCCATAATAATTTTTTTCCTCCACTAATTACACTCTTAAGCTTTATTATATGGATGTTTACTCTTAAAATCAAGAAAAACGGAGTTTTTGTTGTGAAAAATACAATATTTTGGCATTTGGGTGAGATTTTTTGCCCTCAACCCTGTCTATCCTGTGGAAAATATGGTGGAATTCTATGTGAATGTTGTAAAAAATACATCACATCGGCACATGTGGAAAGATGTTTGTCGTGTGGCGAATTGTTGTGAAATAATGAATGCCTAAACTGCCCTCTTCCCTTTAAATGGCAATTCCATTTAGGAAAAAGGATTGGTGTACTAAAGGAGTTAGTGAATAATTACAAATACAATTCTGTACGGTCATGCGGCGAAATAATATCTGAAATGGTAGCACGATGCGTATCGCTCCCAGAAAATGCCGTTTTAGTTCCCCTGCCGACAATTAGCAAGCACATACGCGAAAGAGGTTTTGATCATACATGACTGCTAGTGCGGCGCTTAGCGCGCCTAGAGCGTGTAGAATGCGCTCGGCTATTGGTACGTGGTAATAATGCGACACAAGTTGGTGCTGATGCGGATAAACGTAAAGAGCAAGCAAAAACGGCTTATACCTTAAAAGGAGATATAAGCTGTGATAAGTACTACATTTTAGTAGATGATGTTTGAACTACTGGAAGTAGCATGCTTGAGGCTGCACGAAGATTTTGCGAGCGAGAGATAACTAGAGTTGGCGCAATGATAATTGCAAAAAGTGGATAAGTTTAGACGGTGGTACCGCCACCAACGGCGCTGATGACGAAGTTAACGATAGCGTATGCAAGGATTGCAATGATGAGGCCAATAATAGCGTACATGATGGTGTTTTTTGCATCGGTAACTTTCTTGCTGTCGCCACCGGATACTACATAACGTAAACCGCCGTAAATAAGCATAATAACGGAAATGATGCCAACGGCATAAAGAACCGTATTGGTAATCTTAGTGAAAACGCCATTAACGCCAACTAATTCGGCCGGCATGCCATTTGCACGAGCGGCTTCAGCGCCAGCCTGAGCAGGGTTTTCATAATTTCCAACAGTTGCCATAACGCGACCAGCAAGAATAGTGACGGTGGCGGCTGCTCCGGTCATTACTCTGCTCGCAGTTTTGATGATGTTTTTCATATTTATATAAACTTATCCTTAAAAGTTATTTAAATTATACATAAATATTTAGCATTATGCAAACATAAGGAGCTAAAAATTGCTTGCTTTTCAGATGAACGAAAACATGATAAAATAGGAGTTACCTGGAGGGTTACCCAAGTGGCTGAAGGGGACGGTTTGCTAAATCGTTAGACTGGCGAAAGCTGGTGCGAGAGTTCGAATCTCTCACCCTCCGCCAAAAGATGCTCATTAAATGGGCATTTTTTGTTGTACGTGTAAAAAAATGATACAATATGGTTATGGCAAATAAGACGATCGTGAATTGGGAGGCCAAGGAGTACGTTGAGTACAAGAAAAACGCTGGGTGGTACGTAGGCCTAGCTGTTGTTACTCTATTGTTATGTGGCTTAGCAATTTGGTTAAAGCAAATATCATTTTTGATTTTAATTATAGTGGCCGTAGTAGCACTGTTGACTTACACTTTGCGTAAGCCGCGCGTGCTGCACTATTCCCTATCCGATAAAGGTTTATCTGAAGGTAATAATTTGCATACCTTTGATCAGTTTAAGTCTTTTGGCGTGCTAGAAGAATCTACGCATTATTCGATTGTCTTAATTCCAAAACAACGCTTAGCGCCACGTATGATTGTGGCCTTCCCTGAAACTGAGGGAGAGCAGATTGTAGACGTATTTGGTGGTCACCTACCGATGGAACCAGTCAAATTGGATGCATTAGACAAGCTAGTTCGATGGTTGAGAATTTAGCTTAAGCGTGTTATAGTTGAATAAAATAGATTAGATAAATGTTAAAAGGTGGGCAATAAATGGACCAAGCAAATGGGGCGACTCAAGATGAGTTGCAAGCAGCGATTAATAGTATAACGGGTGGCGGTGGACAGACCGGCGCAGTCGATATGTCGCAAATGTTGGACAATTCAGCAGCAGGTGCGGCACCGGCAATGGCAGTCCCAGAAGTTTCAGCGGCAGATCTCGCAGCGGCGATGCCTCCAGTTTCTGCTCCAGCGGCAGCTCCAGAACCAGTAGCAGCTAATACCGTTAGCCCGGAGACGAAGAACGTGATGGAAGAGGCAATTAAGGCTGCTTATGGCGATCCTGATTTAGCCCGCGTGAAAGCTTCTGCATTAAGTGATTTGCGCCCTATTCTCGAAACTGTCGATATTCCAGTGGAGAAGAAATTCATGATTTATAAAGAAATTATTGATTTAACTGATGATAAAGCTTGTATTGAGCTTGCCTATAACGCTGCGAAGCAAATCGAAGACGATAGGGCTCGCGCGGAAGCATTGCTTTATATCGTTGACGCGATCGACCGTCTCGGTATTGCAATGAAAGTTGATGAGAATCCTGCACAGTAGAAATATCTAATCTAGGAAAATACCACCACTCCTCCGGTGGTATTTTTGCAATGGAAAAACCGCCCAAGGCTGGGCGGTTGTAGATGAAAGGATTCCCGTTTAACAGGGAATGCGGCCACTGCCGCCACAAACATTACAGCGTTGAGGCTGGAGTGAAATAGCGGTGATAGGGTTACTGTTGTTTCGGAAACCAGTACCATGGCAGTACGGGCAAACAAGCCCAAGGTTCGGATCAAAGCCAATGTGCTGGTGCGTCGAATGCTTCCCTGCTTTTTTGCGAGGATGTAAAATGGACTGAAGAATTGATGAAAAACTCATATTCTTACCTTCCTTTCGAACAAAGAACACTTTGTTACAAAGCTTGATTATTATAACATGAAAAATAATGATATGCAACAAAAATCCCCCATTTGGGGGATTTGTTGTGTGTGAGGTTTAAATAGGAGATGTTTAGTACATTCCACCCATGTCGCCACCGGCTGGGGCTGGGTTCTTTTCTGGGAGCTCCACGATAAGTGCGCCCATAGTGATAGTTGTAGCTGCAATGCTGACTGCGCTTTGGACAGCTTCGCGAGTAACACGAGCTGGATCAATGACGCCTTCCTTCTTGAGGTCAATGAGGCCTTTTTCAGGAGTCATAACGTTAATACCCTGACCGTCTTTAGCATCTTCAACTTGGGCTAAGAGGGCCTGGCTATTAAGACCGGCATTCTCCATGATTTGGGTAAATGGTGCCTTGAGGGCGTTCTTAAGAATAGTTACACCAGCATTGTCGTCTTTGAGCTTCTTGCTGAGATTAACTAAAGTGACACCGCCACCTGGGACAATACCTTCATCAAGAGCAGCCTTTGTGGCAGCTACAGCATCATCGACGCGGTATTTCTTTTCATCGATTTCGGTTTCGGTAGCGCCACCGACCTTAATAACAGCAACGCGACCCTTGAGAGCGGCTGCGCGCTTATTAAATTCGCCAGTTTCGTAATCGGAAGTAGAAGCTTCGGCTTGAGCCTCAATTTGAGCAATACGAGCTTTAACTTCAGCTGAAGAACCAGCGCCTTTAATGATTGTAGTTTCATCTTTTGTGGCAATAATCTTATGCGCAGAACCAAGGACTTCGAGGCCGGAGCTTTCAAGACTCATGCCCTTCTCTGAGGAAACAACGGTAGCGCCAGTAAGGATAGCGATATCTTCCATAATCTCCTTGCGGCGATCGCCAAAGGCTGGAGCTTTCAAAACGAGCGTATTAAAGACGCCTTTGAGTTTATTAAGTACGAGCACGCTGAGTGCTTCACCTTCAACCTCTTCGGCGATAATGACGAGGTCTTTACGACCAGCCTGAGCCATTTTTTCGAGGAAAGGAACAATATCATTGACGGCGGAAATTTTCTTGTCGGTGATAAGAATATCAGGCTTGTCGAATGTGGCTTCTTGGCGGTTTGGATCAGTTACGAAGAATGCGGAAGCGAAGCCCTTATCATAGGTATAGCCTTCGGTAATTTCGGATTGCATTTCGAGACCTTGACCTTGCTCGACAGTGACGACACCATCTTTGCCGATTTTCTCAATTACGTCAGCAATAAGTTTGCCGATTTCGGCGTCGCCAGCGGAAATGGTGGCAACTTCGGCAATCTTTTGGCTGTCGCCATCGATTTTTTCGGCAGTTTTATTGATGCCTTTAACGATTTCGGCGCCAGCAGCTTCGATGCCTTTGCGGAGATCCATTGGGTTATGGCCGGCGGCAATGAGCTTATTAGCTTCAGCGATAATGTTGTAGGTTAATACGGTAACAGTAGTCGTGCCATCGCCGGCAACTTTATTAAGCTTTTGCGCAGCGGTCTTAATGAGTTTTGCGCCCATTTGATAACCGAGGGATTCATCGTCTTCTTTCCCAAGATCGATAGCTTCGGCAACAGTTACGCCATCATGTGTGATGGTTGGAGCGCCATAGCTTTTTTCGATTACGACGTTACGGCCTTTTGGACCAAATGTAACTTTAACGGCATCATAGAGAGCCTTAGCGCCACCGAGAACTTTCTCGCGCGCTTCAGCATCATAGAATACTTTCTTTGCCATAATTTATATAATCTCCTTAGAGGGTGGCAAGAATATCTTCTTCTTTAATAATGAGATATTCTTCCCCATTAACTTTAACTTCAGTAGCAGCGAATTCGCGATAAAGAATGCGGTCATTTTTCTTTACATTTTTGACATCTGGACCGACGGATTCAACGATAGCGGTATTCTGTTTTTCTTTGGCTTCGCCGAGAAGAATACCAGAGGCGGTTTGCTCGAGGGCGGCATCTTTCTTTGCGACGACGCGATCAGCTAGTGGTTTAATTGCCATGTATTTCCTCCTAATGAATTGGTATATCTTTAGTGTAGCGCGGTAAATTAGCACTGTCAAGCGTCGAGTGCTAATAGTTATTTTTTCTTGCTAATAGTAATAGCAGCGCCTAAGAAGCCGACGATGCTAAGTAGGAAAATTGCGAAGTTAGCTTGAATGTCGTCTGATGTTTGAGGGTTTTTAATACCAGTCGATTTTGTAATAGCTACAGCCTTTGGCGTAGTCTCTGCGGTTTGCGTAGGGTTGGTTTCAGCTGGTACGATTGGATCGTCTTCATCTTGAGTATCGTCAGTTTCACCCTCGCTTGGAGCGACTGGGTCTTGGCCTGGTGTGACTGGAGTGGTCGGTTCGTCTGGGGTGGTTGGTTCATCTGGGGTGGTTGGTTCGTCTGGAGTAGTGGTCCCTTCCGGGATAATTAGATTAGTTTCAACTTCCCCATCCTCATAAACGAAGGTTACGGTGTATGTGTCGGCAGGTAAGGTGTCGAGATAAGAGGATTTTATAGTAAGAACTGTACTGCCACTAACGAGACTGTAGAAATCTGGACTTAGTTTTGCGCCGTTTAACATAATGTCATGAAGTTTTTCCAGATCACCACTGGCTTTAATGATGACGTCTTCCTTTTGGTAGGTTTGATTCGCACCATAGAGAATGGTGTACTTAGACGGTTGGATTGTGCTAAGAACTTTTACAATAATAGTAACGGCGAGATTGTCGCGGAAGCCGAGGTTATCATACGGCTTTTCGCCATTAGCGGTAATATCTGGCGTATTACTAAACATGAAGCCATGTTTGGTGGAAAGATTTAGATAGGCATAATAATCGGTATCTTTTTCGATAGTACCGTAATAGTTTTGATTATAGTTGCTTTCTTCTGTAACCCAGTTGCTAGAGTCTGTTTTGATAGATTCAGAAGGAGCTACGATTGGCGTGTTCTTTTGCTCGTTCGTGCAACGCTCTTCGCATCTGGATATCTCGGTACCAACAGTCGGTTGAGCGACGGTAACATCGACATTATCAATTAATTGGTATTCAACGGTAGAAGTATGAGTTACGGTATATTTTTGATGCCTCGTCTGGGCGGTATTTATATAAAAGATGCCGTCATAATCCGGATATAGCTCATCGAGCATAGATGGATCAGCTTTAATAACCTCCTCTGTGCCATCCGTTTTCTTGCCAGTAATCGTAGTCATTTCGTCGGTTTTAGTGACGACGGTTTGAGTATTATCTTCGATATTAGTGACGACGTCGGCGTGAGTCTCATAGCCACCAATTTCGTTTTTAATCTGAGTTGTATATTCTTCGACAACTTTTTTAACACTTGCGCTATCAATATCACCCATAATTTCGTCGGAAGTGAGAATGCGCTCGTAACTGATATTGAGTGAGCGGTTATAGATGTTATAACGTACCTCGACTGTTGTCGCATAGGACTGGTTAGAAGTCCTAACGATTTGATTTGATGATTCCCCTTCAGCATAGATGGCTGCAAATGGTAGCAGGTTGATGCTTAGCGCTGTAATAATTGCCCACAAAAGATATTTGAAGTTATATTTCTTCATCACACACTCCTCTTATAGGGTAATTTTAATATAAGGGGTGGGATTAATCTAGTATCTTTATATCTGTTACTAAGATTACTTCACAAGAGTCATCGCCGTCATCGTCACGGCGCAGACTAGAGGTGAGTTTGTAGTAGGCATTACGATCATTATTATCGCGAATAGTGACATCGACAAGAGAGCCGGTGATTATAATATGGTCGCCGCGCTTAACGCTAAGGGCGGTTTCACGAACGGAGTCGTCGTTAAATATGAGATGGTTGTTAGAATATTGTGAAAACAGTTCGTCATACTTTTTACCGATGACGATTTCAGCAAAAAGGCTAACCTCTGCATTCATCTCGCGATGGCTGCGCTCCCAAGTGATTAGATTGTTATGAGCAGCCATGTCACCCCAAGCGAGACTGATATCTCTTGGTGAAACCCTATCATAGAGCGAATTAGTAGTGTAGTCGTCTAAGCCAACAACTAAACCTTCGATTTGGTATGAGGCGAGATGCTTAGCGTTAGCGCTCCAGTTGGAGCCAGATAATCTTGTGTTGACGTTCCCCGAAACGGAGTTTTGAATTGGACTCGGTATATTGTCGATAGTGCGATATTCACGACTAGTAGCCGCGAGAATAAAGGGATAACTGAATACGGCTACGATGATTAGTATCACAATCAATAAGATAACAAGTAAGATAATGACGTATTTTCTTGTTTTTGATTTTGGCGCTGAATTGGGGTTCATTAATAAAAATATAGCATAAATAGTATAATAATAGATATGATGCACGATGAAATAGAGAAAATCTTAGCAAATAGGAGTCTCGGTGCAATTAGTGGTATTCGAGGTATAGACAGCTATCAGAACCAGGTTTTCGACGTATTTACGAATGTCGGCCACTATGTGATTAAGTATTACGACGACGATTTATTGGAAAAGCGACGTGCGCAAGTAGAAGTCAGTAAGATATGGAACGAAAATGGCATTAAGTGCATTTTGCCGATTAGTGATTTTTGTATGGGGGCGCAAGGGTATTATGTGATATACGAGTACTTCGATAATGATACGCGAAAACGTCTGAGCTTAGATGATATTAAGAAACTAGCGAAAATTCAGGCGCAAATACATAATTTGAATACTAACTCTTCCCTTAGTTGCGACTATAAGAAGATAGAGCTCGATATAAAGAACGATAATATTCAAGATTTAATTCAGAGATGTAATAAAGGAATTGCAAACGCAAAGAAAAACGTCGTAATTTCGCATAACGACTATAAGCCAAAAAATATTTTATGGCGCGACGATGAATCATACTTGGTAGATTTTGATGCAGTAAGTAAGGTGAATCCTACCTGCGCCGCATATGAGAGTGCGTTAACTTTTTCTTATGAGAAAGGTAAGATTGACGACGAAAAATTTAAAGCATATCTCAAGGAATATCGGAAATATGCAGATTTTAACGATAGCGAATATTTGAAGTATGTTTGCGTGAATGGAAAGATGCGCTGGTTGGAGTTTATTTACGCGAAAGACTGGCGACGTGATCAGAAGTTGTATGAAGAAGTGATGAATTTAGTATTTGAGCTAGAAAATTATTATAATTATATAAAGAATTAGAAAGGAAAATATGGATAACGGACAAGTTCCTCCAGCACAACCAACAGCACCGACGCCGACACCGGCGCCAGTAGAACCAAAAAAGAAGAATACTGGTTTGATTATTGGTCTTGTGGTGTTGGCGATTGTGATATTTGTGGTTTTACCATGTGTGGGATTTTTCTTGATTTTTAATGGAATTTTTCAGCTAGCAACAAGTGATGAAACTCAACAAGTAATTGAGGATATCGGTAAAGAAATTGAGCGTACGAATTCGGATAATTATGTGGCTGGTACATGGAATTGCGCTGCTGGTACGGGTTCTGAAAAAGATCGCGACAACTATAGCACTACCCTTGAGTTGAACGAAGATATGACTTTCCGTTATGGTCCATATGGTGATTTGAAGAATAATCATTATAAAGGTACTTATACTTTCAAGGATGAAGATAAGAAGAATGGCAGTGGTGATTATAGTTACTACATGGTAACATTTAAGTCGGATGAATTCATGACGGATGGCGTAGTGCAGGATCAGCAGAATAATTTATCCGAGATGGAAATGGGTATTACGAAGACGAAAGATGGCAAACAAGCTATCACGATATTTACATCTAGTTACAATATGTACTACTGTTACGATTATTAAAATATCGAATAAAAGAATATCCCCATACGGTGGGGATATTTTTGTTATCAGATAGTGATAAAATAAAGGTATGAGCATTAAAGAGAAAATTCCTTTTTATGATAGTTTAGTAATTCCCTACCACATCGGTAAGGCGGCTTTTTATGGTATAAAGAGCGGTTTCCCTGGGAAAAAATTGACCGTGATTGGTGTCACTGGTACGAATGGTAAAACAACAACTTCGTTTATGATTTGGAAGATGTTGAATGAGGCTGGCCATAAAACTGGTGTAATGACAACAGTTGGTTGGGGCGTGACGGAGATTCACGAACAAATGGAACATATGACAACGGTCGATTCTAAGGTGTTAAATGAAAGAATTCGTACGATTGCGAATGAAGGCGCGGAATATTTAGTGCTTGAGTTAACGAGTCATGCGATGGCTCAACATCGTGACTTAGGTATACCGATTGATGTTGCGGTGATGACGAATGTAACGCATGAGCATTTAGATTATCACAAAACCTTTGAACGCTATCGTGATGCGAAACGTAAACTTTTCAAAAAAGCACGTTACGGCGTGATTAATGCGGACGATCCGTCG
The DNA here is from genome assembly GCA_947306745.1 of uncultured Candidatus Saccharibacteria bacterium. GTDB lineage: Bacteria > Patescibacteriota > Saccharimonadia > Saccharimonadales > Saccharimonadaceae > UBA2834. The sequence continues at coordinate 37,467 of CAMZHH010000001.1, read as the reverse complement.
GCAAAATACTTTGAGACGGATATTAAAGAATACACAACTTACGGTATTAAGAGTGGCAAGCTAAAGGCGGCGAAAGTTAAATTGATGCCGGATGGCGTTGAGTATGATATTCCATCGGAGAATCTACACATTAAGACGCGTATTGCAGGTCAATTTAACGTTTCCAATTCCCTGGCCTGTGTAGCGGTAGGTAAACGTCTTGGCTTAACGGATGACGAAATTGCAAAAGGTATTTATGCGTTGACTGAGGTAGAAGGCCGGATGGTAAAGATTGATGGAGGTCAGAGCTTTACGGCAATTATGGATTATGCACATACGCCAGATGCCTTTGAGAAGCTGTTGCCAGATATGAAGAAAGCTACGAGCGGTCGTTTGATTGTAATGTTTGGTTCGGCTGGTGGTCGTCGCGATCCGTCAAAGCGTAAACCGATGGGCGAAATAGCTGGTAAGTACGCAGATATTGTAATGTTAACTGAAGAAGATGACCGCGATACACCAGGTGATGAAATTCTTGAGATGATTGCTGAAGGTGCGCGCGAAAAAGGCAAAAAAGATGGCGTCAATCTCTTTAAGGTGCTCGATCGTCCAAGCGCAATTTTGGAATGTTGTAAGATGGCCAAGAAAGGCGATACGGTGCTCTTCCTCGGCAAAGGTAACGAGAAAACGATTGAACGCGCGGATGGTGCGCATGATTATTACGAGTTAGACGAAATCAAGAAAGCGCTTAAAACGATTAAGAAGAAATGAAAAGCATCTTGCTTGATGTTGATGAAGTCATAACTTTTTCTGGTTTTTGCCGGCGGTAAATGAATTTTTGGGAACAAATTATGAGATTGATGATATTGAGGATTTCTATATTGATCGGACTTTAATCCCGCCAGAGAGAGTTGAGGAATGGCAAAAATTTATGGCTGGACGAAATTTCTATGAGAATCCAGATATATTGCCAGATGCGATTGAAGTAATTGAGAAATTAAATCAACAATATCAGATTTACATCTACTCTTCTTGCGTGACGCGTCTGAATATTGCTGGCTCTGGTAGAATGTTTGCGGATAAATACGATTTCTTAATTAAGTATTTGCCGTTTTTGGATCCTGAGCATTTCATTTTTACGTCGGTGAAGCATTTATTTACGGCGGATATTCAGATTGATGATCGGGTTGAGAATTTTGATAATAACGTAGAGATGAAAATTCTCTTCCCTTCGTATCACAATAAACATTTTGATGAAAACGAATTGCGGCAAAAAGGTATTATTTGTGCTGGTCGCGAATGGCGCACCGGTTGGAAAGAAATTGAGAAAATTCTATTAAATTAAATCCAGAATTTTTCGGTTGGCTCGTGCATATCAATATCTTGGAGCTTATTGAACTTCGATGGTTGTTGCTCGAATTGCTCGTATACATGAGCTGCAAAGTTAATATCGTGCATAGATACGCCGATGTTGTAAGCTAAGATACGCTCATCGTCGGACTCGCGGCCAGGATTGCGACCATTTACAACCTCGGTCATTTCAGCAAATGATTTAAATTTATTGAAGTTTTTGAAATCTTGTACGTGGCCGGTATCATCGGCGAAAATTTTATCAAAGAATAAATCGCAATTTGTGAAGCCGCGCGTGTGGACTGGTACGACTAATACGCCTTTATCGAAATAACTATCTTTAGCTATGTCGTGATCGAAGTAGGTAGCGCAAGAAACCACGACGTCAGAGCCGGTGATTAGTTCCTTGACGGAATCGACGATTGTGAAATGAAGATTTTTATAGTCTGCAAAACGCTTTTGGAATAATTCGGCTTGGTTTTTGTAACGTAGAAGTTTAATGTTGAGTTCTTTATTCCCTATTCGTGACGCGAGGACAAGTAAGGTAGCGCGGGCCGTATTGCCGAGTCCAAGCATGCCCATGGTAGAATAATTTTTCTTAGCCAAAGTAATGATGGAATGAGCGGCAACTGCGCCAGTACGCATAGCGGTAATCCAGTTGCCGTCGAGGATGGCTAGAAAGTCACCGGTGTCCGAATTAAATAGAACAATTTTACTGTCGAGAGCGGGCTCGCGTTTTGGATAACGGGTGACCATCTTAACGCCACCCCAGTTTCCGTTTGGTAGATATAATAGGCTTGGCATAACGTTGCAGAAAACACCATCTGGCATATTTAGGTGTGTTTTCGGGGGTAATAATGTGTCGGCTTTGTGCTTAATCATCTCCTCTGCCCATTCGTAGCATTGGGAAGGTTCAATATGTAAAGAATTAATTTGATTAAAGTCGATTACTTTCATATGTGATCCTTATAAGTTAACTATTTTATATGTGTTATTCTTCAATTCCGATTGAACTTGTTTATAATCTTTTTTAGTATCGAGGATTAATTCGCCATGTGCAGAAGAATCCATGACCGGCTTCATGTAGTTTTTTCCATAGTACGCTTTTAGGACGGTATCTGTATCTTTCGGAAATGGTATTTTACGATCTTCAAATGGTAAATAGATAATTTCGCTAAAACACTTTGCTGGGGTGGGCTTATAGTCGGTATATTTTCCATAGAATGATACTTGTGCTACGATATCACTAGGTTTTTCGACGTGGGAGCAGGAATATTCAAAATCTCTATAAAGCTTTTTAATACTTGGATGTGGGATTAGGCTGCGTAGGATTTTTTTGATAGAGCCTTTAATGCCATTCGAGACAAACATATCACCGTACCATCGTTCGACTAGGCGCATGCGAGACATCTTCTCGTCGAAACGGGCCTTTTCGATTTCTTCATCTTCGGAAATAAAGTCGAGCGGGAAAATATCAATGAAGATGCCCTGGTGATATTTAACTTTGGTGGATTCGTTCAAAAGCATGGCGGTAGTGCCGTTTTTGCGAAGTTGCGCATGAGGACGCACGAAACCGTGATCGGTATATGGTGTCTGGAAGAAGTAAGGCGCCCTAATCTCATCGGGCGCAATTTTCATAAGTTTGTCGTAATCTTTTCGGAACATTACGAAATCCATGTCATCATCCCACGGAATGAAGCCTTTGTGGCGTACTGCGCCAAGTAATGTGCCACTGTCGCCGAATAATTTAAGATGATGCTTCTTGCAGACGCGGTATAATTCGTCAAAAAGTTCAAGTTGGATTTTCCAAACAGCTTTGCGCTTTTCGGAGACGAAAAAGCCATTGCGGGTCTCTGCTTTGGTGGTAAATGCTTTGGCCATACAAAATAATTATACCAAGAGATGCAAAAAATTATTCAACAATAATTTTTAGCTAAGCCAGAGACTGACGCAGCGAATGTAACCACCGCCCTTTTTAAGCTCGGTGACGTCCGGCGTGAGGCAGATAAGGCCACGCTTTTCGAGTTCGGCTTGGAGCTTTGGAGCTTTATTGGACATAATGACATGCTTGCCGGTGCTGACGAGATTATTAGCGAAACCTTTTGTGCACTCGTCGTAATCGACGATGATTTTATCGAGATCATGAAGGTCTTCAAGCTTACGATTAGACTCTTCGTCAAGGGCGCCTGGGCAGTAAGCGATTGTTTGCTCATCAATGACAGAAACGGCAAGATCAAGATCATACCAGAAGCTATCGGCATGGTTGGTGTATGGGTTGATATGTGGGCTACCATCAGAATTGAGCTGTGGCTTGGCGTGGACTTGGACTAATTCGAGACCAAGAGTCTCGGCGGCGAATTGTTGAGCTTCAGGATCTGAACGGTAACCGCGACCGCCGATGAGATATTTACCGCAACGGAGCGAATCGCCCTGGCCAGAATATAAGTAATTATCTGGAACCTGAACTACTTTAATATCCTGCTCTTGTAAATATTTGCATGCAACAGCTTCTTCGGCGCGACGAGCTTCTGGCAAACGCGCGAGAACGGCTACGCCGTCTTTAACGAGGGCCCAGTTGGCGGTATAGACGCCATCTTGGCAATCTTTTGGTGGATCGACTTTAACTAGTTCAATACCAGCTTCACGAAAGCAGTCAAGAATTAGAGCGTGCTCGGCTTTAGCTTTTTCGATATCGATAGCGCTTTGAGTGTAGTAAGGGTTAATTTCGTAGGTGTCCGCAAAATAGTCGGCACCGGAAACCATAAGTTTTTGGTTAATCATATTGTCCTTTACAAATTATTTTTTCGATTCCTGAGGCTCGTAGTCGGCAATGCCGTCGGTAATATCGGAAGAACTGAGACCGAGTGCGAAAGCGGTGAGAGCAGCAGCGGCCATGTAGTGTGTAGCCTCTTCGCCAGTAATGTAAGTAGCGACGTCGAACTTCTCTTCTTTGTACTTAAAAGTAGCCTCAGTGCCAACTTTATAAACTTTATGGCGCTGAATACAAAGGTCAGAGCTGCGCTCGTGTCCGTAGCTGAGCATAGCGGTCTTAGTTGGGTACTTAGTGAAGAAATCGTAGTTGGCATCGTCGCGATTGAGGATACTGAAGGTAGGCTGAGTATTAAAGAGGATGCCCTTGGCGTCGTCGGCGGAAATGCTATCGGTGGCAATAGTTTTTGGCTCGGTGGTGTCGGTGAGAACGGCAGTATAAATTGGCATTCCATAGAAGAGATGATTAGCGATAGCGGCACTATCGGCAGAAATGACTACATGGTCAGTGCCGGTCTTCCAGATTTGGTAGAGCTTTTTATAGAGTTCAGAAGTAGTTTTCGGATCGAGGATAATACCAGTCTTTTCATCTTTAGACTTAAGGATGCTCTGGATATAATGAGCAGTAACATCACGACCATGGTCGCCGGTGACTGCAATAATGCGAAGATCCTTGGCGGGATTGCTGTAGTATGTCTGTAAAAATTTAGCTTTGGCTTTTTGAAGTTTTGGTTTGATTCCACCTGATTTATTCTTTGGATCTGCCATAATAAAATTAGTATAGCACCTCTTGAAGATTTGTGCTATAATAGCTACGTTGCATCTATGGTGCGATGGTCTTTTAATCTTTGACGGTGGAATAATATCAGTCTCAAATGACTGATGTTATCCACATATGTGCCCGTAGCTCAGTTGGATAGAGCGTCAGCTTGCGGAGCTGAAGGTCGTACGTTCGAATCGTATCGGGCATACCATATTTTGAATCAAAAGTCGCCCATCTGGGCGTTTTTTGTTGCCATCGCTCGACCATTAGTCGCGCGAGGCACCAAGAAAACACCCATCTGGACGATTTTGTCTTCAAAATATTTCAAAGAGAGAAAATACCAATCTAGGCGATTTTTTTCTATGAAATATTTTTTGAGAATCAAAAGTTGCCTATTTGGGCATTTTTTGTTGCGCTTTTCTTCTCTGTGTTATCGGCCGGTAATAACAAAAATCAAGCTAGTGATAGCGGCGACGAATAGGACCATGCCGAGCAAGACAATGGTTAAAATGATGCTATTTTTGCGAGATTTTTCTTTGCGATAGTCGCTAATATAAGTTGCAGATTCAATTTCGCGTAGGGGTTTGTATTCTTTTGGTGTTTCAAGTGGATGTTTTGTAGGATAGACAGTCGAGATGAGGACTTTATTGTCCTTCTGAGTGGCTGAGAGGCTCTCTGACGCGTTTTTGCTTGGTTGAACGTTCTTCATATTGCTTAAGATAATTTTAGCATACAGGACGTGCAGAGTGGCCTTAAATATGATAAGATAATACGTGGAAGCGTGGCCGAGTGGTTGAAGGCGCACGACTCGAAATCGTGTGGGCAGCAATGTCTCGGAGGTTCGAATCCTCTCGCTTCCGCCAGGATTAAAAAGACGACCCTTGTGGTCGTATTTTTAATCTTCTGCGAGAGGATGAGAGCCTAAGGTTCGTCCAATGCCCGGCGAAGCAACGGCGCATTGTTTATATCCTCTCGCTTCCGCCAGGATTAAAAAGACGACCCTTGTGGTCGTATTTTTTAATCTTCTGCGAGAGGACGAGGGCTAGCGAAAAAACAACCCCCTTGTTGGGGGTCGCTTTTTTATTTTTCTCTACAGGCAAATCCGTCTTCCTTGAGGATGTCGATGACCTCTTCTTTACTCTTCCCGATGCGATTCTTGCCGAGATTTGTGATGCGGAGTGATCCTTCGGTAATGATACTATTTCCATCAATGCGAACGCTTAGAGTATCGTATAAGCTATCTGTTTCGCTCTGTTTAAGTGCTTCGCGATATTCTTCCGCGTAACGTTCGCTAATGTGATAAGGGAAAGTGATTTTTTGATAAGCTGAGCCTGAGTCCGCGACGTACATCTTGAAGTTGACGGTAAATTCAGTGTAATAAGTGACATTTTGCTCAGTGATTGTGTTGGAACATGATAGAACACTATTGCCGTTTGATATGATAATCCAAACAATAATGCCACCGAGAATTAGTAAGCCGACGATAGCAATAATAATGATAAGAATGGTTTTATTATGCTTCCCCTCTGGCATATGATTATCGCCATAAGTAGTCGGTACGACAGTCGGAATTGGAGCTGAACTTGGCATAGGTGCTGCGCCCTGCGGTTGTGGTTGTTATGGAGTCGTGCCCATAGCGCCAGCTGGGGTGCCGATAGTCATAGTGCCCATTGGTGGGTAGTTGGAAAACGGACTGGCGACGGGTGGATTAGGTGGCGTTGGCTGAGGATTGGTAGGGCTTGGGTTGGTTGGATTCGTATTGTTGTCCATGCTTATATTTATTTTAGCATATACGGTTTGGTTGATTAAATATGTGAATTATGTTATAATTATAGAGATAGCATTTGCTATAGTTTCATTCCTGGAGGTGGATAACATGAAGTTTTACGATGGAATTAGCATCGATAAAGCCGGACGCATTTGCCTGAGCGGTTATATTGAGCCTGGAAACACTTATGTGATTTATGTTGAGGACGAGCGCGTCGACTTGGTTTATATCGAACCCTATACCGATCAGCCAGTGCCCGAAAAATGCAGGCGCAAATGCGATATGAAGGGTCGAATCGCCTTGTCGAAGTATTTCCGCCGTGAGGCAAAGAGTGCTTTTGTCTGTAAGGACGAATCTGGTCGCGTTGTATTGCGTCTGGTTGAAGCCTAATCGCCGGGCCGTAAGGCCCGGTTTTTCCTGCTCTGTTATAATGAAGGTATGGCAAGTATTTTTACGAAGATTATTAACGGTGAAATTCCGAGTTATAAGATTTACGAAGACGAGAAGACTTATGCGTTTCTTGATATAAATCCAGAAGCAAAAGGTCATACCCTTGTAGTACCAAAAGTTGAAGTGGATAAGATTTATGATCTTGAAGATGATGATTGGAATGCTTTATGGGCCTCTGTTAAGAAAGTGGCAAAGCACATGGAGGAAGTGACCGGTCGTCGTGTAGTAATGAAGGTTGTAGGTACTGATGTGCCGCACGCACACGTGCATTTAACGCCACTGAGTGAAACTTGGGAGTATGGAAAGACTCTCAAATTGCGCGAGGATGAATTTGAAGAAATTCGCGCTAAGTTAGCGTTCTAAGCTTGAGCTGTATTGACATTTTTGCCAAAGTGTGATATAATCTAATTATTGCCTGTCATCTTGTATCGAAGGGGGGGGTGATGAAGATGAACAGCGTTGTTTTTGACGAAGCACTCAAGAAGAAAGTTTATTTCTTCAAAGGAAACAAACGTAAGGAACTCGAGCGCATTAAAGTTGGCTCCATCGTAGTAATGGAAGTCGAAAACGACCAAAATGAGGCAATGATCTTACAGTTTCGCGTGACGCGAGACGCGCACCTTGGCAGGTGGCAGCGTTGGATTTACGGTAAATTGCAGGACGCCCCTGCGGGCGAATATCATCAGGTTGAAATCCGTTTGCATAAGAATGAACCCAAATCTGATACCATCGCCGTTTTTCCTCAGGCACCGCCATCAATGATCAATAAACTCCGCTAGTTTCTAGCGGAGTTTCTCTTTTATCTGGCTTTTCTATTACTGCTGATATGGTTTGACCGGTTCGCGACTTTGAATATCCGCTTGAACCTTTACGTAGGCGTTTTTTGGCATATTCGGCTGTTGGCGCATAAAGACTATACCCTGCTCCTCGAGGCGTTCGGACCACTTATCTGTGTCGTAATGCTCTGGCATTGGCATCATAATATGGCCGGCATCCCATTCTTTGCGCATGGTTTTAATTTCTTTAGCAAGCTCGCGTGAGCGTTGGCCTGGTTCTTCGGCGAGGTTGATGAATTCGCCTAAGACGATGGAGCCAAATTTTTGGGCGCGAGTTTTTGGGGTAGGATGTTTCTCGTAGCGTTCGGCGAAGAATTGTTCATTAACGTCGCCAATACCGCGGCCGACGTGAGAGCTAGCGTCATACCAAACCGGTACGCCACGCATTTGTTGTTGGCCGTCTGGTCCGATCTGTACGCCAGCATTCCAATAAGTGTAGCCGTTGACGCTTGCTGCCTCTGGAATGGCGCGCGATACGAGATATTTTGCGATATTTAGGGTAGAGCCGCTACGGCCTACCTCGTCGATAATGGTAATATTCTTCCCCTCGAGGCCAGTTGGGGTGCTCATGATTTTTTCAACGTCTTCGTCTTCGATGCCGCCCGGAATATAAAGAGCACGAACACGGGCAATATCTTCATCGGAAACGTTTTCCCTTAAGAAGTCCTCAAATCTAGCAACGTGAGACGATTTGCCGTCGGAGTCCTTAATGTAACCAGTAGCGTCGACGGGAGTATCTGTACGCGCGAACCACTCCATGCGGTCGATGGCGAGATAGGAATGTTTAGGACGCGGTTTGTCGGTGAAAGAATCCCAGAAAACATTATTTAACCAACTGACTGGACGGGCGGATTTATCTAGGTAAATGACATGATCGGCGGCTGGGAGTTTTTCGGTAGAGCGAAAGCCCTCATCTTCGCCGGCGATGACGGCAATGCAGTCGGCGGTAGATTTTACGAAGCGTCCCATCGTTTCGTCTAACGGAAGAGTTTTAGCTTTATCGCCCCAACGGGAACCCATCTCAGCTTGCTTAGAAAAGATTGGAAAATCTTTCGGATCTACATGATAGCGTTTAGCAGGGTCGGCTTGCAATTCTTGCTCGGTGTACTGATTTGGATCTTCTGGAAAACGTGGCTCTTGCATGTCCCATGCAGAGCTTTCGTTGGTCTGTTCGGTTTTGAGTTGTTCAGACATTTAGTTCACTCCTTCCGCATGAATGTTGCGTATCGCACTATGGCCAAGATTTCGATCGGTTTCACCGGATTGGCGGCGGCCATAACGTCTGGCTTCGATTTTGAGTTGATCGGGGTCGGCAAAAGCGTCGAGCGAGAGACGCTCGGTGACGCTTAGAATGGTAGCAAAGGTGCGATCTTCGTCGTTAGTGATAATGTTCTGTGCAATGCGATCGAGGTTGAAGTTACCGTTTTTATCGATAGCGCCTTCGGTAGTCCATTTTGGAAGTAGCTTAGCGATACGTTCGCGTTCATCAAGATAGACGCGGTCGAGTTGCTCAATGCCGCGAAGAGCTTGCTCTTCTTCTTCGGAAATTGTACCGTCGTCCTCTTTTGTGTAGAGAGGGCCTTCAAAGAGCTCGTTTTGAACTGCCATTTCGTGTAGCACTTTGAACTGTTGGAGATAATCTGGCTTGCGAGAACGGATGTGGCCGTTTTGGATATTAGTATTGGTGAGTACATCATCAACGCTGTCGCGGTTTACGCCGATACAATAGCGTGGAATCAATGGTTTCTTACCGATTTGGCCAGCATGATTGCGATAATAGCGGAGCTGACTGAAACCAACTGGGCCGTCAAAGTCTGGATCATTGCTTGCGTAGAGAATCTTTTTGCGAATAGTCGCCTCATCGGCGCTAGTCGTGAGGTCGATACCAAAGGTGTACTCCTCGTCTTCTCCGCTGTCGCTATGTTCGCCTGGGATATGGACAGTAGAGGCGATGTCGATGCGGTTGCGAAAATCATCGTACTCAGTGACTGGGATGGCTTCAGCACGATAGGAATCGTCTTCTGGGTTGTTTAGCCAGCGGCCTTGAGCAACGTTGAGCTGAAAAATGTGCTCAAATGCCTTGGCATGGTAAGAATTTTCCTCGTTATTGAAACGTTCTTTTGTGCGCTCGACGTAGCGCTCGTCGGCATTAATTTGGCGTGAGTTCTCGTCGGCGCGGAAATCCTCAAGCGTCGGAGTATTATGTGCGGCGGCGCGCTCAAATAATTGAGCTTTCTGTTCGTTTTCGCGACGAGTGTTTTCTTCCATCTCGCGAAAGATTCTTGATTCTGGATTTGACATGTTGTTCGGCTGTGTTTGTTTTTGTTGATTTCTATGGTTGAGCATAGCATAAACGCTTTAAAAAGTCAAGAGGTAGTGAACGGCGGTGAGCTAAAAAAAAATGGGGCGCCGTGTGGCGCCCCGGTGTGAATGCGATTAGGCATTCGCAGTGCTGCAAGATTCGATGTATTCGATCATTTTTTTGCTGCCCTTCTGGGCCTGATCCAATGTCATATTGGTCGGATTGAAGTAGCAGACCACGCAGCCTTCGCTGGCGCGTGTAAGATCGAATCCTTTCGATTCTCCGTCCACGACCGTCGCTAAGGCAATTTCGGAAAGCATCTCGCCATCAGGCTTGTAGAGATTCTCATCGAAATGAATGTCAATGCGACCGGTGCCAGGTACGGCAAGAATTTTTTGTCTTGCCATAAAGTTCACCCCCTGAAAATTTATTTGAGGAAATAACTGGTAGCTCAAATAAAGCCCGTTTTGAATTAGAGACTCCGAAATTAATCCGCGATGTCTCACTCGGACCTGTTCATTATAGCATAGATGGTTTAATTTGTCAAGTACAAGCAAAAAGCCACCTCTTTGTGGGTGGCTATTTTGCGATTAGATTAGATGTAGCTAAACTCAGCTTTCATCTTGCCAAGGAGATCTTGCTTCTCGGCGAGCGTATTGCGTGTCTCCTCAACGAGCTCCTTTGGTGCCTTTTGGACGTAGTTTGGACTACGGAGGCGAGCCTCGAGAGTTTCAATTTCGCGACCAAGCTTTAGGATACGATCTTCGAGGTTGGCCTTGTACTTCTTGTGAATATCTTCTGGAATCTGTAGATAGATGTTGTGGCCTTGGACGGCAAGGCGAAGGCCCTTAATCTCGTTAAGATTAATCTGTGGTACGCATGGGCATTTAGTGAGATGTTGAATTAGAAGCTGATTCTTGTACATGAGTGGGTCGTCATGGAAGGCGACTGGATACTTTTGTGCACCAGGGAGTGCCTGATAATGGCTGCGGATATCAGTGATGATAGCGATAAGCTCGTCGAAGTGGTTAGCCATGGCTTCATCGTACTTGTATGGGATTGGCCAGCTTTGGTTGATAAGCATGCCTTCGGTCCAGCTGAGAGTCTGCCAGATGGTCTCGGTGACGAATGGTGCAAATGGGTGCATCATGATGAGAATTTGCTCAAAAGTGGATTTAAGCAAAGCGGTATCTTTCCAGAGTTTCTCGCATTCGATGAACCAGTCAGCGTATTTGTTCCAGATGAGATCATAGATGAGGTCGCCAGCTTCGGCGAAACGATAGTGCTCAAGGAGCTTTTGCAACTCTTTGCTGGTTTTGTTGATTTCGCGGCAAATCCAGTCTTCGCAGAGGTTATCGACGACGACTTCGTCGGATTCTTTGCCCTTATCTACGAGATCTTGGATTAGGCGAGCGATATTCCAGAGCTTATTGCAGAGGTTGCGGCTAGCTACGACCTTGCTGGTGCTGAAGGCCTGATTGACGCCAGCCGAACGGCTTGCGATTAAGCCGAGACGGAGTGCATCTGATCCGTACTTCGAGACAACTTCAATAGGATTGATGACGTTGCCTTTAGATTTGGACATCTTTTGGCCTTTTTCGTCTAAAACCATACCGTGCATGTAGACTTCTTTGAATGGGGTGTCGTTAGTGACATAGAGGCCAAGCATGATCATGCGGCCTACCCACTGGAATAAGAGGTCGGCACCGGTTTCCATGACAGAAGTTGGGTAATGCGCTTCTCTGCTACTAGTGGTGATGTATGGCCATTGACCAGAGCTGAACCAAGTGTCGAAGGTGTCATTATCGCGTCGATAAGTCTTGCCTTTAACCTTAATTTCTGGCTGATCGACACGAGTATCAAAAATCCAATCGGTTGGATCTTCGGTATTTACGAAGGCAGGAATTGGGATGCCCCACGGAATTTGGCGGGAGATGTTCCAGTCCTTAAGCTGACTGAGGTAATTGATGAGTACTTGTTTCTTGCTAGCAGGATGGAATTTGATTTTCCCTTCCTTAAGTACCTTTATGGCGCGTTCAGCAAGAGGTTTGACGTTAATAAACCATTGCTCTTTAAGGAGCGGCTCGATAACGGTGTCGCACTTATAGCAGTGACCGACGGAGTGCTCAATCTCGGTTTCGCCTCTTAAGAGACCTTGATTTTTGAGAACTTCGAGACATTTTCTACGAGCTTGCTCGGTAGTGAGGCCTTCGTAGTTGGCGCCGGCATTGGCGTTCATTTTACCGTCATAACCGATTACGGTAATCATCGGTAGATTGTGGCGTTGGCCAACTTCGTAATCGTTCTGATCGTGTGCTGGAGTTATCTTAACTACGCCGGTACCGTATTCCATATCGGCATGTTCGTCGCCAATGATTGGGATTTCGCGGTCTGTAAGAGGTAGTTTGACCATTTGGCCAATTAGGTCGTTATAGCGGTCATCCTTAGGGTTTACTGCGACGGCGGTATCGCCAAGAAGTGTTTCTGGGCGAGTTGTGGAAACGATAAGTTCTTTTACGCCGTGCGTCTCTTTGACGAGTGGGTAAGCGATTTGCCAGAGCTTGCCTTTCTCGTCTTTGTGGGTGACCTCAATATCGGCGAAGGCGGTTTGATGCTTCGTGCAGAAATTAACGAGCTTCTCACCTCTGTAGATGAGGCCGTCGTGCCAGAGTTTTTCGAAAGTGCCGTAAACGGTGTCGATAACCTTTGGATCTAGAGTGAAAGTGAGACTTTCCCAGTCGCAAGATGCACCTAAAGCGCGAATTTGGAGCTCCATATTGCCACGCTGCTCGTGGACGAAGTTCCAGACTTGGTTATAGAGGTCGTCTCGGGAATAATCGAAACGTGTCTTCCCTTCCGACTCGAGGCGGCGTTCGTAAACGACCCAAGTTTCAAAGCCGGCGTGGTCAGCACCAGGAATATACCATGCATTATCCCCCTTTAAGCGGTGATAACGGATAAGAATGTCTTGTAATGCGATTGTTAAGCCGTGGCCAATATGGAGATTACCATTGGCGTTTGGTGGAGGCATGACGATAGTGTAAGGATCGGCGTCGGGATTGTCTTTTGGTCTAAAAGCGCCGGATTTTTCCCAGAGTGCGTATATGTCTGGCTCGTATTGATTCGGCTCATAGGTTTTACTAAATTTCATGGGTTAATTATACCATAGTATGACCGTTTTTACCCCTGTCTGCACTTCCCCGCTTAACGTTCGCTTTAGGTATAACATAAAGTCCCAGTCAATCAAGTTTCTGAAAATATGTTCTAATATGTTTTTTATGGATCGAAAAGTTATGCTCTACCCCTGTTATGAGTTTAAAAAATGCCCTTTCGGGCTTAATTTTTTCACAAGAAAATACTCGCGAACCTTAAAATATTTCACGTGGAGAATTTCACAAATTTTCTTTTTTGTGTCGTGGTAGTTGCAAACCACACCTTTTTGTTTTCCCAAACAGCTCATGGCTATTTGTTGATTAAATTTTATCGTAAGCGGGATGCTAAGTCAAACGGTGGCTAATATAAAGATAAGCACTATGATTATGATTTGCACTTTTGTGGGAAAAAGTGGCAAAATAGATGTGGATATGGCTTTTATACGGAAATTTAAAACTGCTTCCGGTGCGACTGGTGTCCAGGTTTGTTGGAAAAAGGGCGGGGAAGTAGTAAAAACTGTGCATATTGGTTCCGCAAATTCCGATTTGGGCCTGGAAAAATTACTTAAAAAAGCCCAAAAAGTAATGGATGAAGGGAAGCGTCCGCTTTTCGATCTGCGTGATTTCGATAAAAAAACCGAAAAATAGGGGTCGATTTTCCAAAAAAAATTTTTTTTGCGCTTCGCGCATTAAAGCTTATTTTTTTCTAAAAAATTTTTTCGGCGCTGCCGAATTTTTTATTTTTTACAGATAGTGTCAAGAATTGACAAAAAATTTTCGTCTGTGGCGCGAAAAAATATAAATTTTAGGTCTTGATTTCTATTTTTCTGATAACTTTAGGTATATTTTAATTGATTTTCGTTAAAAATTCAAAAAATACCGCCAGTTTGGGCGGTAGTTTTTTATGCGTTTGGTGATATTTTTGCCGTTATTTTGACTTTTCCACAGGTTTGGAATTTTTTTGCACAGGGTTTTCCACCGGGTTAAGGATTTTGACGATTTTTCTAGTGTCTGCTGCGGAATAATTTGTTGGGAGGCAAAGAATTCGCGTTGAAATATCTTCTGCGATTGGCGCCATGCTTGGCTCGTAATAATAGTAACGATTTTGTGTTGGGCCTGGATAAAGCAACGGGGAATACCAACGACGTATAAAGTAGCCTGAGGCGGTGAGTGCTTGATAGGCTTCAGTAGCCTTGGCGGTATTCTCAAATACGATAGGGAAGGCTAGTAGTGCCGATTTTTCGCGTACTAATAGTTTAAATTTGCGACCGTGTCGGAGGTTTTTCAGATAGATATCGACATTTTGCTCGCGTCGTCGATAATTGGATGGCAATTCGTCGATATGGTCGAGAATTGTTTTATTGATAAACTCATTGGTTGTATAAGCTTTTCCTTGGTCGGCTTCTTGTTCTATAGCGGAAACTGCCGGTTCGAAAACGTGCGCCTTAAGTAGGGCAGAGCGAACGCCGCCTTTTAGGTTGCCTGGTAGACGTTGAATGATGGCATTTTGGGTACGATAAGTTCGAATTTTAAGATTAAGACTTGTTGGTGGTTCTGGCAAATCTAGTAAAGCGGTAATGATATCGTTGTAGAGTTTAGGATTGCGATCCTTGAGTTTCGGATTGACGTAAATTGCGCCTCCGAATTTGGTGTTTTGAAGAACTTTCTCTACGCCGAAAGAATGAATCGAAATATCTGCTAGGGGTTCGAGTTTGTGCGTGAGCGACATGCGTGCGAGGCAATGTGCGCAATCTTCAACTAATACAATATTGCGATCTTTGATAGCTTTATAAACGCGTTGAATTTCGCGGTTCATGATGCCGAGCGTATGCTGAACGACGATAGCGCGCGTGCGGGGTTTAATTAAAACCGAAGCGCCGACCATCGATAGGGTAGAGGGGTCAATATCGCAATAAATCGGTTTTAACCCACCGACAATAATAGGATTAACTGCTGTAATGCAAGTATATGGACAAGTAATAACTTCGCCGGTACCCATGCGATCGTGGATGGCTTTAAAAACGGTAGCCATGCCGTAACGCGCCTTTAAACAGAGGAACCAATCGTCTGGATTGGTGTTGGAATACTTGGCAAGTTTTTTGCGCACCTCGAGATTAGATAGACTAATATTCATAACTATAGTTATTTTACCATTTTAATAAATGACTGAACGTGGAGAAATGTCGAGCTCGTATGGGTCGGTCGGCTGGTCGCCAGATTGGGCAGAGAAGTAGGCGGCGGAGGCAACCATGGCGCCATTATCGGTACTATATTGCGGCTCAGGGAAGTAGACTTGGTGTGTTTTGCTGAAGGCTTTAGTGAGTTCTTCGCGCAAGACTTGGTTGGCGGAGACGCCGCCAGCCAGCAACACAGATTTGGCGGGATGAGTTGTACTAGCTTTTTGTAATTTTTGAATAAGAATTTTTACGGCCGTGAACTGAAAACTTGCTGCAAAGTCGGAAATTTGTTGCTCAGTGAGATGGTCCTTCAATTCGTGGCTTGGCGTAGTGATTGGTAGACCAAGCTCCTTTTGAACGGCACGCAAAACGGCGGTTTTGAGGCCGCTAAAAGAGAAGTCGAGGTCGTTAACTTGTGGAATTGGCAGATGGTATTTATGTGGATTACCAGATTGGGCTGCTTTGGCGATGGCTGGGCCGCCAGGGTAGGGGAGACCGAGAATTTTAGCGACCTTATCGAAGCATTCGCCGATTGCGTCGTCGCGCGTGGTGCCGATAATTTCGAAGTGGTCATGACGCTCCATGTAAATAATCTGCGTGTGTCCTCCGGAAATAACAGCAGCGAGAAGAGGGAATTCTGGTTGGTGGCCGCTTAGCCAGTTGGCATAAATATGAGATTTAAGGTGATGAGTTGGATAGAAGGGCTTATTGTGTAAAATTGCTTCGGTGCGAGCGGCTAATGTGCCGACGAGCAGAGAACCGACAAGGCCTGGTGTATGCGTAACGGCGATTGCATCTATGTCATCCCAAGTAAGATTTGCATCCGCAAAAGCTTTTTGGATGACTGGCTGAATGGCTTCAATATGAGAACGAGCGGCAACTTCAGGAATTACGCCACCATAAGATGCGTGGATATCGATTTGTGAAACAACGACGTTCGACAAAATTTTAGCGCCATCTTCAACAATGGCGGCGGCGGTTTCGTCGCAACTGGACTCAATTCCCAAGATTTTCATTGAAGATATTATAACATCAAAGGCTACATTGAGCTACCTCTGAAGACACAGCATCTCGTCGGCTCATCTTTATGGGCGACGAGTGCTTGTTACTCGCCGGCTCGGTTCCATAATCGTCTTCAGAGGTAGCTAATGTATCCTAATAGTTCATTTATACTTAAAAGGTTTTTAGACATGAGCGGGATGTGGTAAAATTAACATAAGGATAAATATATCAAGAGAGGTCAAAAACAAATGGAAAATGTCGAGGATTTTATCAATCAGTTGATTGATGAAAAAGGTTATTCGGATCTGGATGATGATGTACGTCAAGAGCTAAAGGTTGATATGATTCAACGTTTGATGGATCAGATTGATCAGGCAGCGATTAATGCCTTGCCGGAAGATAAGGCGATTGAGCTTGCTGATAAGTTGGATGATGAGTCATTCGATGATGAAAAAGTTACGCAGTTTATGCAAGATAGCGGTATTGATTTGCAAAGAATTGCGCTTGAAACGATGTTGCAATTTAGAATGCTTTACTTAGGTGAAGCTGAAGCTCCTAAGGCGGAAGAAAGCGCCGAAGTTGCGGAATAAAGGAATAGGCAATGAGCGAAAAAGAAGGAAGAAACGAAGATAATCCGAATACCGACGGAAATGGATTCGTTGATCAGGAATGGCCGCCATTCAAAGATTCGATGGCGGAGGAAATGTCCGATGAAGACCGCGAAAGATATGAGAAACGTTTGAGTGGTGAGGCTGCCGAAGAGGAAGGGGAATTTGGCGGCGAAAAGAATGAGACTTTCGCTACTGATCATGGCGAGATTCTGCAAGACGAGAATGGTGACCCGATTATGCGCAAGCGTTCTGCGACTGGAAATCCTTTTGATTACACGCCGCGACAAGAGGGCGAGTCGAATAGCCAATACGGTCAACGTTTAAGATGGCAGAAATTGATGGCCGAGAAAGCGATAGAGAGCCCACTCGAAGAGGGCGATTATCGCTATAAAGAAAACGGCGAACGCGATGCTGCGGCTACGGAAGCAGCTTGGCGTGAACGTGTGGGTGCGCCAACACTTGCTGAATATATGGGCAATGAAGGCGTAGATGAAGGCACGTCAGCCGAGGATGTATCCGCTGAAGTTCCATCCGAAGAAAATAATGAAGAAGTGAAACAGGCTGAGCAAGATTTGGCGAATGTGCTTGAGCAAGTTGCTCGCAAGAAAGCTGGCCAGGAATTAGTTGATGTTCTTAGCCAGGCGGCACAACAGAAAGCCGAGCAGGAAGCTGAAGAGAATAATGATACTCCAAATGAACCATTCGACGCCTCAAAGGTAGAAAACCCAATCCAAGATGACCTCTCTTATGAAGCTTGGTTGAAATCTAATGCAATGGCCGAAGAAGAAACTGATTCTTCGGATATTGATGGCGAAAATCCAGACAAACCATTTGATACGCGCGATATTGAAAACCCGACTCAGGATGACCTCTCCTATGAGGCGTGGTTGCGCTCAAATGCAAATCCAGATCAACTTGACGCAGACGGTAATCCAACTGGTGCTGTTACGCCAGATAAACCTTTCGACACTCGTGATATTGAAAACCCAACCCAAGACGACCTTTCTTATGAAGCTTGGTTAAAGTCGAATGCTAACCCAGATATGTTGGACAATGACGGTCAGCCAAATCTCGGTTCAGAAGTGCGTCCAAATGGGGAAGACGACGAAGGCGGTGAATATGATCCGACGAAGTCTCGTTGGAGTCAGATGTCTGATGAAGAAAAAGATGCCTTAATTCACAAATATCCACGCAATGAAGGCGAGAGTACGGAAGATTGGGCTAAGCGTATTGAGGCTTCGGAAGGTCATCGTATTTTTGGCGCAGAACAAGAATCTGACAATAATGAGGAAGATCCAAACAAGCAAGAAGACAGTGAGAAGAAGGAAGACGAGGAAGACGAAGAAACGCGCAAGAAGCGTCTGATGCGTGAATTGTCCGCCGGCGCAATCGCAGACTGGATTCAAAAAGAAAAAGGTCTGACTCGTGGTGATCTAGACAAGATGTCGGCTGATGAATTGCAGCAATTAATTGATGAATATGAAAAGTCTGAGGGCAAGGAAGACGATGAAGCATTAAAGAAGCGTCTGATGCGTGAATTGTCTGCCGGTGCAATTGCGGACTGGATTCAGAAAGAAAAAGGTCTGACTCGTGGCGACTTGGATAAAATGTCGACCGATGAGTTGCAGAAATTAATTGATGAATATAATAACCGCGGTGCGGCCGCTGGTGGTGGCGTAGAGAAACCAGGTAAAGACGACGGCAAAGGCGAGGGTGAGCCAAAAGAGCCGAAGATGAAAGAAGAGTTGATTGTCGCATCGATTGACCTTCAAAAAGATGCGAAAGATGCAGCGCGCCTAATTGCACAGAATATGTTGGCTGAAAGATTGTCGCAAGGAAATAAGGTAGGTCGCATTATTAAAGGTATCGTATGGGGGCAGATGTTCCGTGAAGGTGTATTGCAACGCTACCAGAAGCAAGCTTACGAGATGATTCAAGCCAAACAACGTGGCGAATCAACTGAATTAGATGATCGTGATTGGTCTGGCTCAAAGGCTGGTATTGAACGCTTTGTGGCGGCTTACGTTGAAGGCATGAAGACCGAGCTAATTTCGACCGATGCGGGCGAAAAGATGGACGTTTATGGTCTCGAAAAAGATGAAGACGGTACGGAACATGCCTATCGCTACGATCAAGACAAAGACGGTAATCGTAAGAAAGAACGTCTCGACGATAATTCAAATGAAGCGATTGCTACGAGAAGTATGCATGATGCGATTGCTCAATATGCTCAGGGCAAATTAAATAGAGAGCAATTCGAAAACCAGATGCGCTTGATTCAAAAGAGTCTAAACGATGAGGGTGCTAATACTGATTTGATGATTAGCAACTATATGAACGTTGCAGAAGCCGCGAGAGATCGTTATGACCACGAAGAGAGTATCGAATCTATTATGGAGGGCTTTACCTTCATTAATGGCGAGGCGCGTAGAAACGTCCGTACGGAAGCTCATCGCGATGCGTTAGATAAGATCACGGAAAGGTTGTCTAATAGCGCAATTGGTCGTGTGCTTCCACCGGAAGTCATCGGTACGGCCGCGAGCTTAGCGACAAATCTCGGCAAGAGTGGTCTTCGTACGGCTTTAATTAGTGCTGGTTCCATTGTGGTTGGCGCTACTGTGGCTCCTGCTGTGGTTCCAGTCGCGGTCGGTATGGTTACTACTGGCGTATTGGCAAGTATTCGTGAACGCAACCGTTCAACAACTGATCGTGAAACTCAGGCTCGTCGTATGGCACAAGGCGAAAGTGCTGGCGATACGTCTTACGATGAAAGAATGGAGCGTACGCAATATGAGGCGCGTAGCGCTAAGGCCTACACTGACGATCTTGAGAGGGCGTTAAAGAGTGGTAACGCAGATCAAATTAAGACAGCGTTAGCTTCCGCCGAAGCGGCAACTCGTTTGAGCGACCGTGGCAAGATTGATTTAATCCGCTATTCGAGTGGTAATACTGACGTAATTGAACAAGAGCGTATGGATTTAGCGGTTCAGCGCGCGAAGGCGAAGGCTGAACTGAAGAGACAAGGCGTTGCTTTTGATAGTGAAGTGATGACGAGAGCCATTGAGGGTGCCACGCAGACCTTTGAGAAGGATATTTCCGCAAAGGATGCAGCCTTTAGGAAACTTCGTCGTCGCCGTATGGTAGGTCAGGGTGTTAAATCTGCTGCCGTCGCTGGCGTAATGTCTGTTGCTTCACAGGAAGTAGTCGCAATGGTCAGTCCGAAACAATACGGTATCTTCGATAATGTATTTCATCTAAAGAATAATGAGGATGCGCAAGCTACCTTGATGGCTGGCGCACTTGGATTAAATAAGGGCTCGACGTTTATCGATGTGGAAGCTGCTCAAGGCATAAAAGATTCCGACATGACTCCTGAGCATAAGCAAGAGCTTGAGCAAATGGGATATACAGTTAAGAGCCGTGAGGTAGGTACCATAAAAGAAGGTGAGGTGCCGGCGTCGCAATACTTCGGCGAGCGTGGTAACTCGTCTTGCGAAAGCTGGTTGGATAATGGTACAAGTGGCTCGGATGGTACAGAATTACAAGGTTATTTCCGCTCAGGCGAAGGTCCATATACATTTGCTCGCGGTATGGCTTCTGGTGGCGGTAAAACGTATGATTTGAGTAAGATGGGTGACCAGATTAAGTTCTATATGCGTGCAACACCAGATAGTTCTCCAATTGCAATTAATGGTATGGTTAATAGTGCTGGCGAAATTGTACCAGATACTTCTAATATGGATAGCGCAATTACCGATATGCTTCGCGATCGCACATTCTATCAGATTCAAGGTGGTTTTGCGACTGGCGTCGAAAATGGTAAAGAACTATTCGCGTCGCTTTGGACTTTCGGTGGCTCTGGTGATGTGCCTGATATGATTAAGACACAAGTTAGTACATCGGAAACGGTATGGGATGTTATTGGCTTTAACCAGTCAATCGAGCGTGCCGTTGCAAGTTTCCCAGCTCTAGGCGCTGCTAGACGTAAGAATTTGACGCGCGGTAGAAGAGGGAATGGAACTGTTGATGTACGTGTACCAACTGGAGCGAAGGTTATTATCGAAGATAATCCTGGCGACAATACGCCTTCGGATGTACGGAGTGGTGGTGAAACTCCGCCGAGCACTACACCAACGGCCAGTGAGACTCCAGCAAGTACCTCAGCGGTGAGTGAAGGTTCTCCGGTAGACGATGGCGAGCAGAGTATTGATTACAGAAAAATTGGAAAATTGCAGCGTACTATGGCATGGGTACACGACGGCGATCGGATTATTGATGTTGATCCAACGATGTCACCAGCTGAAGCAGTTGAGGCCGCTCGTAGAGAAATGGAAAATAATAAGCCAGGTGAAACGAAAGAATTTACCGCTTCGAATAATAACGAGATTAAGGTGGTTCGTCCGGGCGAAGTTGAATTGCCAAATGTCTTGACCGAAAAATATGAAATGGTCGATGGCGACTCTTACTCGACTTTGGTTGAGATTAGTGATGGCGATTTGACGAAGATCGTGCCAGAGAATAGAACATCGGTAGCACGTGCGGCGATTGACCGTTGGAATAAATTACCAGTCGAGATGCGTCGTAAGTACTTATTAGCTGAAAGTGACGAAGAAGCCGGTATGGACGCAGATTCGCTCGATGTTGCAAAGACTCTGGAGGGGCTCGGTATCATCAAGTCCGACCATAATGATGGCAAGTTGGCGGAAGGTGTAAAGGCGGCTCCTGAGAAAGGCGCGCACGCTGATGCGCTAGACGCAATAGATCCAGATGCTTTCTGGGGGCCGGATGTATTCCCAGATTTCAAAGATACAATTCGATTGTATACGGATGGAGATATTCGCATTAACGTTTCGGATGACCAAATTCGTGAATTATCACATAATCCGGTCATGTCACAGGCCGACTACGATGCAATTCGCATGGCGCTAAAGAATTGGAACTACTCTACTGAAGAAGAACAGCGCAAGATTCTAGCTAATGCGAAATACCATAGTAGCGAGATTAGCGATGATGACCTTCAACTCCTCGAAGGACTTGGATTGATTCAGCGTGAAAGTGAAAAGATGACCTTTACGATTAGGAATAGTAAGGGTGAGGCGATGAAGTTTGCGCCAAGCTTTGAGCGCACCGTGAACAATATTAGTGCCTTTAGGCCAGAAAGCGGACGCGAATAATCCGACATAAAAAATACCTCCCAGATGGGAGGTATTTTGATGGATTTAATTAACGGTAGAACTTAAGGGAAGTGATTGGATCTTTGCTGGCCGCTTTAACGGCAGGATAGATGCCGAAGATGATACCAACAGCAACTGATACGCAGCCGGTGATGCCGAGAATCTGCCATGAGATATGCGGTGCGAATGGTGTAATAAGGGAGATGAGGAAGGCGAGAATGTAGCCGAGCGCAAAACCCATTAAACTACCTAGAATACTCAGAATGAGCGATTCGAAGAGGAATTGCAAAAGAATATTGCCACCAGATGCGCCCACGGCTTTACGGATGCCAATTTCGCGCGTACGCTCCGAGACGGAGACGAGCATGATATTCATAATACCAACGCCACCAACGATGAGCGAGATGGACGCTACGAGTGTGAGCATGCTGGAAACAATTGATAGTAAACCGCCAGCTGGGTGCATATTAGATTCGCCAGTGATGACGGAGAAGTTTTGGTCGCCGTTTTTAATCTGGGTGAGCTTATCTTTGATATTATTTGCAACGTCGCCGACAGCATCGGTCGTGGAGGTACGTACATCGATTTGTTGGATTTGGAGGGAAGATTCAAAAGTGCTGGCGTATTCGATGTTAATTAAGATGGAATTGTCTAGGTCGAAGTTATTGTAGTTAATTGGGTCGTCAACTTCGTCCATGACGCCAATGACCATGAATTGTTTGCCGTTGTATTTGAAAGTTTTAGTGATAGCCTCTGGTCCACCGAACATTGTAAGAGCGGCCTTATAGCCAATAACGGCAACATCGTCGCGAATATCGTAATCGAGGAATTGACCGTTTTTGAGATGAACATTTGCCATTTTAGCGAAGTCGGAGTTAGTAGCGACAACGGTCATAGATTGGTAGATTTTGTCGCTGACGGTTACTGGAGAATTCGAGATGGCGAGTGGCGTGACGGCAGAAACGTTGTCGATGCGTTTGAGTACGTCGACGTCATCAAGCGCAAGGTTAGACTTGATATATTGCGCGTTTGAAGTGAGCTCGTCGATGATGTTTTCTGTGACATTCTTGCCATTACTTGGACGAACCAAGATAAGGTTGGCATTGTCGCGGTTGGTATTGGTGCTGATTAAGCGATTGACGCCACCGGTGAGAGAAAGAATTAAGACGATGCTAGCGACACCAATTGCAATGCCGAGCGCGGAAAGGAAAGTGCGCCCACGATTGCGACGAAGGCTATCGATGGCGAGGTGGAAGTGTGTATTGATTAGTAAGCCCATGATTATGATTCCTTCTTCGTAGTTTTAGTATTTTTAGACTTTTCTGGTTTTACTTCGATTTTGGTCTTTTTCGGAGTTTTTTCAGACTTAGCTTTCTTGGCTTTATTGATAATGTTGCCGAAGCGGCTACGTGTAGAGCGGGTCTTTTTCTCGACCTTTTCAGATTCTTCAGACTTGGAATCGGATTTCTTGCTGTCCTTTTTGGTAGATTTTGCAGGCTTATCTTCATCGTCAAGACCGGCGATGGTGATATTGTTGCCGGAAACGATGACTGGGGAAGAG
The DNA here is from genome assembly GCA_947306745.1 of uncultured Candidatus Saccharibacteria bacterium. Classification (GTDB taxonomy): domain Bacteria; phylum Patescibacteriota; class Saccharimonadia; order Saccharimonadales; family Saccharimonadaceae; genus UBA2834. The sequence continues at coordinate 13,576 of CAMZHH010000001.1, read as the reverse complement.
GAATCAACTTCGAGCTCGACGGCCTTTTTCTTCTTAGAGAGAACACGGACGGATATTTTTTCTGGATCGCCTGGTTTTGGCAAATCTTGGTCGGCGACAGTCTTAATATCCGTATCTATTTCGCCGTCAAGCATATTAATGACGCGGGTGGCGTAGGTGGTTAAAGCGGGATTATGTGTGACCATGATAATGGTATTGCCAAGTGCATGGATATCTTGGAGTTCTTCCATAATGATGTGACTGGCGCGGCTGTCGAGGTTACCAGTAGGCTCATCAGCGAGAATGATGCTTGGATTGGCAATTAAGCTGCGAGCGATAGCGACGCGCTGTTGCTGGCCGCCGGAAAGTTGAGATGGCATGTAATATTCGCGTTCGCGGAGATGGAAGTGCTCAAGAATAGTGTCTGCCATTTTGAGACGACGAGTCTTACTGTAGCCGTTATAGATGAGCGGAAGAGAAACGTTTTCAATAACGGAAAGATTAGGAATAAGGTTAAAGCTCTGGAAAATGAAGCCGATTTCTTTGGCGCGGAAGCGAGCCTTCTTGCGGGAAGAAATGCGATCGACAGATTTGCCGGCGAGCTTATATTCGCCAGAGGTAGCTTTATCTAGGAGGCCAATAATGTTGAGTAGGGTGGTTTTACCACAGCCGGATGGCCCCATGATCATAATAAATTCACCGCGTTTAACGGTTAAATCAAAGTTGTGAAGCGCATAAGATTCTGCGTCACCAAAGCCGTAGCGCTTCGAAACGGCCTTGAGCTCAATTATGGTTTCATTATCTTGATTTGGCATGCTTTTATCATTATATATCTTAAAAACCCGAATTAAAAATGAATATGTTAAAAAAGTTAGACTAAAAAATGCCGGGGCGCGGAGCCCCGGCGGGTGAGTGGTTATTCTTCCATGAATTCGCGAACAACTTCCCAGGAAGTACGGGCTTTATCGACCGCAATCAGGCGTTTGGAAATTTCTTTTAAAAGCTCTGGGTCGGTAAAGACAAAGAATCCGCGACGAGTGTCGCTTTGCTCATAGAAGACTAATGCATGGTTCGGATGTAGGTTGTAGCCTACGCGATAAGCAGGCAGCCAGTCTTCGCCCTCCATATATTGATATTCGACGTCGTCGGGATCATTGAGCATGATGGGTAGTTGATCTTTCACCGATTTGTCAACAATAGAGCCATCCTTGGTAAGGATGAAAATTCTACGTGTTGGCATAAAAATCACCTCTCTTTCATTAAAGATCTATAGACAAAAGCTATCTTATAATTATATCACGGATTGTGCAAAAAGTCAAGATAGGCGAGTGGGATGACAAGAGAGGTTTTTTATGCTAGAATGAGTGGAGCTGGAGAGGTGTCCGAGTGGTTGAAGGAGCACGCTTGGAAAGCGTGTATGCGGGCAACCGTATCTGGGGTTCGAATCCCCATCTCTCCGCCATTTTTAAGTTAAAAGCCGATATCTCGGCATTTTTTATGCTCGTCGCTCTATGAGAAATAGCGCGAGAGCATAAGAAAATACCAATCTACCGGCTTTTATTCTTAAAAATATTTATTATATGGAGAGTGGGGATGAGAAGCTCAGGGGTTCGTCTAATGACCGGCGAAAAAAGTTATCGTAAATAAATTATTATCAAAGTAATAGCGTTTATGGTAAAATATTTTCAGTAATACGCTATTAGGAGAAATAAATGTATCCAAACGGTGATATAGTTACGCCAAATCCGGATGCCGGAAACGGTAATAATTCTGGTGATGGCTTCGATGGATTTGGTGGGCCAAATATTTCTTACGAAAGTTTTAACTCGCCAGAAGAACAAGCAAAAATTGACACTGAGAAAAAACCAGAAGAAGTTACGATTTCTTTGACGAACGCTAACGGCGTTGTAAGTGGCCGTCCAACGGTAGACTATTCCTGGAAGAATATTGCGAAGGCTTTGATGGGCGTTTCGGCAATTTTCTTGGTAGGTATGGTAATTTCGGTCGTGATTTGTGTTATGCAAATCAATAATGCTACGCAAGCCGATAAAGAGAAGCAAAATACGAAGTCTCAGATTTCGCAGCTATACGAATTGATTGGTGCTGATGATCAAGTTAGTGCTGCCGAAGCATTGTCGCTTGATAAGCAGTACATGAATGGCAGCGACTTTGCGTCAGTAGACAAATTATTGACTGCACGTTTTGGCTCCAACTATGTGATTGATTACGATGAGTCAAATATCAACTTTTTGAAAATCAACGGTAAATATAAAGTACTTAGTTTAGGTATTGTTCAAGTAACTGGCACGAAGCGTGTAGTGCTTTATCAGAAGATCGCAAGCGGCGAGTGGGTAATGGGCAAGTTCAATGTAAACGAGCTCAAGCCATGCGCAGACGTCGAGGGCGACGAAGCGGAAGCAATCAAGGGCATTATCGACTGTGAGGCTCTCCAAGAAGAGATAGATGAGGAGCAGAAAGAGGCTGCCAAGTCTAGCGAACAGAAGAAGACCGACGATAAAGAGACCAAGACCGACGACGAAACTAAAACTGAAGAGTAAAAATGATTGACGGATTACTGAGCTTGATTTTATCGGCGGAAGTAAACCGTACTAATCTAGAGCTGCAGCAAACTAGTGATAGTTACGCTGCAGCTATTTTGTTAGAAAAGCAGAAGACTGCCGCTCCAAAAGTAACAGCTACTTATACCGTTACTTACGATGTAAGCTATCGCGGAACGATTCAGGCGGATAAGGAAGAATTCCGAAACTTAGTGCGCGAAACATTAACTTCTCCTAATGGATGGGCGCGTGCTGGCGTAACTTTTAAAGAAGTTTCTTCGGGTGGTCGTCTGCACGTAGTATTAGCCTCGGGCGACCAGGTGAAGGCAGTATCGCCGTCTGGCTGCTCGACCGAGCTTAGCTGTACAGTAAAGCCATATGTGCTAATAAACGATACGCGTTGGCGTTTGTCGACGGATAGCTATAATAATGCTGGGCAATCATTGAAGAAATATCGTCAAATGGTGATTAATCATGAAGTAGGGCATTTCCTCGGACACGATCATGTGACGGGATGTGTAAATGGCTATGCACCGATAATGCTACAACAGTCGACAGGATTGCGTGGCTGTTTGGCAAACGAGTGGCCGCTGAATAACGAATTATGGGTAAGAGGTTTATAAGATGAAGAAGGCAGTTGTTGTGGGGTCTACGGTTGGGGCAGCTTTTATTGCGGCGGGAATCGTATTCAGTATGCTATTGGTGGGGCGAATTCGAGCTAATGATGAATGTCGGGCGAGTTTAGCTGAGGTGGCTAGTACGCGCAGTGCGATTGAGAAATTTATTGACTCAAAGGCCGAAGATGTGAAGTTAACCGATGAAGAGTTGAAGGTTTGGACGGATTTTGAGGAAGCTTATAGCAAAGCGAACAATAGCTACAATAAAGCGCGCAATTATGACTTAATGAGGTCTGAGCGCGATAAAACAGACGAGGAATGGAAGCGAGTTGAGAAATTATATAAAGCCGAGCAGGTAATTAAACTCGCGACCGATGGTGAATTGAGCGATGAAGATATCGCGAAAATGAAAGAATCGGAAATTGGCACGATTTCGGCCTATGCGACAGATTTGGGTGATTATAAAGCGAAAGTTGCGGAGTTTTATACGCAATATAAAGATGTTGATATTAGCAAAAATGATGAAATGAATACGGCAAAGGACGCGCTAGTGAAGCTTGGCGAGGAATTGACGCAACGTTATGCCAAAATGAACTTAGTGGACGTTCTAGAAATGTCAAGAGATGACATCTTGGCGTTTTATGACACAATAGATTTGTTGAAGAATAAAGATTGATACTATGATAAAACGAAAACGCTTGATTGTTGTTTATAATCCGCGCAGCTCGCATTACAGATTAGTAAAACGTGATATTTTGAGTAAAACTCCAAAGTTGGAAGGCTGGATGGTGGGGAAGTTTGAAGTGGCTGATACTGACGTTGATGATAATGCTAAGCGCTTGGCGTTGATTTTGAATGATGATGATTTGGTGGTTGCGGCTGGTGGCGACGGTACGGCAAACATTGCGATTAATGGAATTATGCTTTCGAAGGCGACTGGTGTACGTATTGGCGTGCTTGGTTACGGGAATTTTAATGACACGGCGCGCACTTTTGGCGTACAGAAGTTTGAGGATATCCTGAAAGGGGATGCGCAAGAGGTATGGCCACTCGAACTATCGATTAACGGCAAACACTGGCGCTATGGTATGTGTTATTTCACACTGGGCATGTTTGCAGAAGCTTGTGCGGTGTTTGATCATCCAAAGACGAGGAAGGCTCTACAGAGTGGTCGTAAGCGAACCTTCTTTAGTCTTGGCGTATTAGCGCGTTGGTGGCTGAAGCAGCGCAAAAAACATGCGATGCCAGATTATGTGTTGGGCAACTCTTCGGAAGAGTATCTTGAGATTAAGAATACGTCAGATTATATGGCGGTGAATGGTCGCACGGTAGCGAAGATGATGAAGGGTGGGAAGTACTTCTTGCAGAATGAGACCTTCCTCAGCTACAACGGTTTGATGACGAAGTTTTTCCGCCTATGCGGCATGATGTTTAAGAGTATTTTCCATCGCGTACCAGGAACGGAAAGCGAATACGACCAGTTAGTGTTTAAGAAACCGGCTAAGATTATGTTTCAAGCCGAAGGCGAATATAAGAAGATTGATGGCGTAGAACTGGTGGAAGTGCGCAAGTCGCGGAAACCGTTGCTTGCTATAATGAAATAAATGGTAGTAGGACGTGCTGAGTATAAATTGGAAGGCGCTTTAAGAGCGTTTCGGGTGGATTTGCGTGACAAAACCGTGCTCGATATCGGCTCATCGACAGGCGGTTTTACGGAGATGGCTTTACGCGCTGGCGCTACGAAGGTGATTGCGGTAGAAAAGGGTACGAATCAAATGAAGGCGCCTTTACGCTTCGATCCGCGGATTGAGCTTCACGAGAAGACGGATATTTTTGAGTTTTCCGGTGTTAAGCCAGATGTGATTTTGGCGGATGTGAGTTTCATTAGTTTGCGCGACGTGTTGGCTTATGCGGGAAAGGTATTTGCGACACGTAAGACGGATTTTCTCGTAATGTTAAAGCCGCAATTTGAAGCGCGACCAGATCAATTAGTAAATGGCGTAGTGAAAAATAATAAGATGCGTCGTGAGATTATTGCAGATTTTGAAAATTGGCTGCGACGCAATAAGTTTGTCGTGCTGGGGAAGAGAGATAATGAACTAGCTGGACGCTTTGGTAATGTAGAGCGGTTTTATTATTTGAAACTTGGAAAATAAAAGATACCCCGACGGGGGGTATCTTTAATATGACTTAATATGATGGACGATTTAATTATCGTTTTCTGGTTGAGTGAAATCGCTCGAAACTAATCTGGCATTAGTTACGGCTCGCGCGATAGCTCTGTTTCTGGCATTGAATTTTTAGGCTCTAACCATTCCGGCTCCGGCTCCGGCTCTGGCATTGGTTCAGGTTCTGGTTCCAGTTCTGGTATTGGTTCAGGTTCTGGTTCCGGTTCTGGTTCTGGCATTGGTTCAGGTTCTGGTGGAGCTTCTGGAGTCTCTGGGACTAAAATATCCCAAGGGCTTGGTTCGCTGGGGCTGTTATCGTTGCTTGGTTTTTCTGGATTCATGTTTTTTCTCCGTTTTTTTGTTTTTAGTTATGTAACGATACCCAATGTTGTAATTATATCAAAAAGCTTACGTTTTGTCAAGATGGCGGCGAGAAAGCGGGGTTGTTTAAAGATGAGAATAACGAAAAATAGCCATATCGTCAGCGGGGTGGCGTGATAAAATATTTATATGAGTACGGAGGAACATCTAAAACCAAGTGATTTTGTGCATCTGCATAATCATACGCATTATTCTTTGCTGGACGGTCTGACGAAAGTTGATGAGTTGGTTAGTTTTGTAAAAGAAAAAGGCATGGAAGCAGTGGCGGTAACCGACCACGGCACGATGTCTGGTTTGATTGACCTCTATAAGACTGCTACGGATGCGGGAATTAAACCGATTTTAGGCTTGGAAGCTTATGTGGCGGCACGTCGTTTGGAAGATCGTGATCCAGCTTATGACAAGGAGCGCTTCCACATTACTTTACTTGCGATGAACGAAAAAGGCTTTGAGAATCTTTGCCGTTTGATGACAATCGCCGAGACGGATGGCAAGTATTATAAACCGCGTATCGACCATCGCATTATGGAAGAGTATAACGAAGGCATTATTTGTTGCTCGGGTTGTGCTGGTTCGGAAATTTCCATGGCGATTCGTAATGACGATCTAAAGAAAGCTCGTGAATTAATTGATTGGTACGCTAGCGTTTATAAGGATCGTTTCTATCTTGAGATGCAGGATCATGGTCATCCAGATTCGCCAACACACTGGTCGGAGCAGACGAAGATTAATAATGCTTTAATGGAATTCTCGAAAGAGACTGGTTTGCCGTTAGTAGTGACATGTGATGGTCATTATTTGAGGCATGAGGACCAGGATGCGCATGAGGTATTGCTTTGCGTGGGTACCGGAAGTCGTATTACTGATACAAACCGCATGACTTTGAAGGATTTCCAGTTGAATGTGATTCCGCCAGAAGAATTAATTCCACGTTGGGAGAAGACTTGTCCGGAGGCGATTCGCAATACAAAGGTGATTGCGGACCGTTGTAATGTGAAGATTGAGTTGGGTAGGATTTTGATTCCGAAATTCCCGATTGATACTGGCGAGACGGAAAAACAATATTTGGATAATATGGTGTTCCGAGGTTTAGCGGAGCGCTTTGGCTATCTATCGAAAGAGGAAGCGCAGAAAAAGACCGTAGAAGAGATTCGCCCATTGCTTTCGAAAGAAATTTTGGATCGTATCGATTATGAGCTAGCGACAGTTGATCATATGGGCTATAACGGTTACTTCTTAATCGTGCAAGACTTCATTAACTGGGGTAAAAGTCAGGGAATTATTTATGGTCCGGGGCGTGGTTCGGCGGCTGGTTCGTTGTTGGCTTACGCAATTCACATTACGGATTTGAACCCGCTGGAATACGATTTGCTCTTTGAGCGTTTCTTGAATCCAGACCGTATTTCGATGCCAGATATCGATACCGATATCCAGGATAACCGTCGCGATGAGGTGATTGAATATTGTACGCGAAAATACGGTAAAGGTCGCGTGAGTAACATTGTGACCTTCGGTAAGATGATGGCAAAGAACGCCGTGCGCGATGTGGCGCGTGTGTTGGATGTGCCGTTTGCGGAAGCTGACCGTATTGCGAAGTTGGTGCCAGATCCAGTGATGGGGCACCATGTGAAATTGAAAGATGCGATTGTAAATGAGCCGGATTTGAAACATGAATACGAGACGAATCCGACCGCGAAAGAGGTGATTGACCTCGCGATGCGTCTAGAGGGCACGATTCGTTCACACGGCGTGCACGCTTGTGGCGTGGTGATTGCGCCAGATGATTTAGTAAAATTCATGCCGCTAGAAGTTTCAGCCAAAGGTCCACTGGCAACGCAGTATCCTGGTCCACAGGTAGAGGAGCTCGGCTTGCTTAAGATGGACTTCTTGGGTCTTTCGAATCTTTCAGTGATTCAGCAAGCGTTGCGTATTATTAAGAAAGTCCACGGCAAACAAATCGTGATGAGCGATATTCCGCTCGATGACGATAATGTTTATGACTTATTCCGTAGAGGCGATACGACGGGCGTATTCCAGTTTGAATCTGCGGGTATGAAGCGGTATTTGCGCGAGTTGCAACCGACGCATTTTGACGATTTGATCGCTATGAACGCGCTCTATCGTCCGGGTCCAATGCAGTTCATCGAGAGCTTCATTAAACGTAAACACGGTGAAGAACCAATTACTTATTTACACCCTGGTCTGGAAAACTCTTTGAAGAGCACCTACGGTATTTTGATTTACCAGGAGCAGTTCATGCAGGCGTCGAAGGAATGGTGTGGCTTTACGGGCGGTCAGGCAGATACCTTACGTAAGGCGGTAGGTAAGAAGAAAGTCGACCTCATGAACAAGATGAAGCCGCTCTTCATTGAGGGTGCAGTAAAGGTTGGTGGCGCAACGGCAGAAATTGCGGAAACGTTCTGGAGCCAGTTGCTCGACTTCGCGAACTACTGTTTCAACAAGAGTCACGCGGCATGTTATGCTTTGGTCGCTTACTGGACGGCTTATCTTAAGACTTACTATCCTGAAGCCTTTATGGCGGCTTTGATGACGGCAGATATGCGTTGGACGGATCGTCTCGCAATTGAGATGACGGAATGTAAGCGTATGGGCATTCAGGTGCTTGGTCCAGATATTAACGAATCTTATGCCGACTTCGCTACGGTAGGTAAGTCGAAGACGATTCGCTTCGGTATCGCGGCGATTAAGGGTATGGGCAAGGCGCTTGCTGAGGAAGTTATTGAAGAGCGCGATAAGAATGGTAAGTTCTTGTCAATTTGCGATTTCGCAAAACGCGTTTCGGGACAAAAGTTCAACAAGAAGAGTTGGGAATCAGCAATCAAGACTGGTTGTTTTGATAGGTTTGGCGATCGTTCAGATTTATTGTTCAACTTGGAAAAGATTCAGGCTTATGGCAACAAGATGCAAAAGGATGCCGCGAATGGTCAGACAGATTTGTTTGGCGCGATGGGTGCTGCTGCCGAGGTGCCAGAAGTTGAAATTCAACCTGCGCCAACGAAGTACTCCGATAAAGAGCAGTTGATGTGGGAGCGCGAATTGATGGGTCTTTATATCTCGGCGCACCCACTGGATAAATATGACACTTACTTCGAAGAACAAACGATGCCAATTGCTGAAATCACGCCAAAAATTGATGGCGCTAGTGTGATTGTAGGCGGTATTATCACGAACGTTCGCTCGCTTGTAACGAAGAGCGGCTCGAAGATGGCTTTCGTGAAGATTGAGGATAAGGTAACCGAGATTGAGGTGATTGTATTTCCGAAGACTTACGAGCAAGTTGGCGCGAAGTTGGTCCAAGATGCGGTTGTGAAGGTAACCGGTAGAGTAAATGCCTCCGACCGTGATGGTAATAAGACTGACGAAGCGAAGATTAACGCCGAAGAGATTGATATTATTACTGATGAAGAATTAGAGAACTACCAATCGACGGGAGCTAAGCTAAAGACGCCAACGAAGGGCGTATCGCAAAAACCGCGCGGTAAAGCAATGGCAACCGGTGTCTCGAGTAATGGCGGTGGCGGCGGTGGTGGATTCCGTCGAGGTGGCGGCGAAAAACCAGCTACACATTTTAGAACGACCGAAAGCGACGTTAATGCAGCGCCAATTAAACCGAAGAAATTATTTATTCGGGTAATGGATCCATCAAATAAGGATGCTCTAATCAGTCTAAAACAGAGTTGCTCAGTATATCCGGGTCTTTCGGAAGTGATTCTGGTAATCGGTGAAGAGAAGAAGGCTATGCGTATGCCGTTCCGTTGTGAGCCAGGTAAGGCTCTAGTAGACGAATTAGTCGGCGTGTTCGGTGCTGAAGGTGTAGTAGTGAAATAAAAAAATCCCCCTGCGAGGGGGATTTTTTGATGAACTAGATTAGTTTGAAATTACTTTTCTTGTCGTTGTAGAGATTGTCGTAAATGCTGCGGTGACCAATTTTGTTCGCAGCTTCAACGACTTCGTCAATATTGTCAGTGATGCGATAAATCTTGCGGTCGGCGGCGTTAATTGTACCAGCACGTTGCATTTTGCTTGCAAAGAAGCGATCGAGCGGTTTCCAATAGCTTTTACCAATTAAGAACATTGGCATCTTTGGCATTTTGTTTTCTTGCATGAGGATGAGGATTTCGGAAAATTCATCAAGCGTACCAAAGCCACCAGGGAAGAAGACGTATACTTTAGAGCTCATCGTTAGCATAACTTTGCGAGCAAAGAAGTAATGGAACTCCATCTCGTCGGTAACATATTGATTGATATGTTGCTCGTGGGCAAGTTGGATATTTAGGCCAATGCTACGACCGCCTGCTTCGTAAGCGCCTTTATTGGCAGCTTCCATGATGCTTGGGCCGCCGCCGGTAATGACTGGGTGACCATTTTGTGCGAGCTTATAACCGAGCTGTTCGGCAAGTTTACACCATTTGCCATTCATCGGCAAGCGTGCGGAGCCGAAGATGGATACACCTTGAGAATAGGTGCGAATCTTGGCGAGACCTTGCTCGAGGTCTTTGGCATAGCGCAAAGAACGTTCAACATCTTCTGGGTTTAATTTATTTTCAGCAATTTGATCAAGCCATTTAGTAATTGCTTCATCCATTTATCTTATCTCCTGTATTGGCATTGTGTGTAATTTTGTATTTTGGCTAATAATTCCAGCTTTGGAACCAATTTTACGTACGACGGATGTAGAATTGGCTGATGCAAAAATGAGTGAATCTTTGAATGATTTGCCACCAGCATAAGCCGCGAGGAAGCCCGAACCGAATGCGTCGCCTGCGCCTGTTGCATCTTTAATTGGCACGTCTTCGTAGAGGCCTAGGCGATAGACCTCGGTGCCATCATTGGCGATGGCGCCTTGGTTGCCGTCAGTAATAATAGCTGCCGGGACGTAATTCTTGATGCGAAGAATTAATTCATGTAGGGAAGTGCCCTGAACAATCTTTTTCGCTTCAGATTTATTGACAAGCAAGACATCGACATCGGAAAGTAAGCCGAGTAATTTGCGTTGATGCGCAAGCTCGAGATTGCCTGGATTAAACATGATCTTGGCGCCAAGAGATTTAGCTTTGGTGAAGAATTGATCGAGCATATCCATATTGCCACGGAAAGTGGTGACGTAAAGCCAATCTGGATAAATGTTATCTAAATCATCAGGATTCAAGGAGTCAAACTTGGCTGATGCGCCTCGACAGGTGAGAATAGTGCGTTCACCGTTTGGTGCGAGCAGAAGGACTGAATAGCCAGTATGAATATTATTAACGTATGTAACGTAGCTACTATCGATACCTTCGTCGTCGAGGGAATTAATGATAGCAGTACCGGCCGTATCGTCGGCAATGCAACCCATAAAAATAGATTCATGACCATTGCGCGCAAAAGTAGTAGCAGCATTTGTAGCGCCACCGCCAGTGCTAAACTGAATTTTGTCGATATCAACTTTAGTGCCGAGCTCGAGTTGGTTAAAGAAACCACGTTTATTTGTACCGAAATCGTCGTGATCGATCAAATAAACATCCTGAAGAGCAGCACCGATAGAGACGATGCGTGCCATTATAGTGGTTCCTCCTTCTCAGTTTCGGCATTTAATTTGGCGAACATATCTGCCGGGTCATCGGCTTTAGCAATTGCGCTGCCGACGTTGATGACTTGAATACCGGCTAAGGATAGCGTGCGGATGTTTTCGAGATTGGCGCCGCCGTCCCAACCGATTTCGATACCATGATGAAGATCGTTAATAAGTTCTGCTTTTTCGGCGAGGAGTAAATCAGCTTCGCCACCATACTCGCCTAGCTTACCGGAGAAAATCATAGCATGATCAGCTGCGGCGAGAATCGGCTTAATAGAGCCTGGATAGACGTTTTTAACCATTGCAACACCTACGCGCATGCCGTTTTTCTTGAGCGTGTCAAAAATTGGCAAAAGATCTTCGCGTGCTTCGGCGTGCAGAATGACGAGATTTGGGTGTAATTTAATAAGATTCTCAACGTGAACGGAAGGCTGTGCAGTCATCATGTGAATGTCGACACTCCAGCCTTTTGGCCACCAAACGGCGGTCTCGTTAATCGTGACACTCGAAGAGAGTGTGCCGTCGGAAATATCAATATGTGCACGGCGCACAAAAGGATAATATTTCTTAATAATTTCTTTATATTGTGTTGGACTATTGGTGAGAATACTTGGTGCAACTGTTGTAATTGGCATATTATATCTCGTCTAATTTTGCGCAGCGGCGTTGATATTTTTCGTCTGGAAGTGGTTTAGTGTCCATGAATGCATTGATGATTTCAATGTAATTATGGGAATTTTCGTCGGCGGAAAGGCAGAGAATATTAGCATTATTGTGCATACGAGCCTCCATGGCTTCCATAGCAGAAGAGCAGATGGCGGCGCGAATGCCTTTGAAACGGTTGGCTTGCATGGCCATACCTTGTCCAGAACCGCAAAGTAGGATGCCAAAATCGTCTGGGTCGGTATTAGAAGTCATAGCGACGGCGACTTTTTTGGCATAGTCATTAAAGTCATCCTCGGCGTCGTATTCATGAGCACCAAAATCAGTAAATTGAATTTGGCGGCCCTGAAGCCAAGCTAAAATTTCATCTTTAAGTTGAAAGCCGCGATGATCGGCGCCGAGGTAGACATGCATATTATTATTGGCCCATCTTGCCGAGATCGGCAGTTAATTCGACGAGGCGGTTGCTGTAGCCCCATTCGTTATCATACCAAGCAACAACCTTGATGAGGGTGCCACCAATAACATCAGTAAGCTTAAGGTCGACAATCGAAGAGTGGGAGTTGCCACGGTAATCGATGGAAACGAGTTCTTCTTCGGTAGCGTCAAGGATACCTTGATAATATGGATCAGCAGCAGCACGCTTGAAGAGCTCATTGATTTCTTCGACGGAAGTTTCGCGCTTAGTGACGGCAGTAATATCCGAGAGGGAAACTACTGGAGTTGGAACACGAACGGAAAGACCATTGAACTTGCCCTGAAGGGTAGGAATCGTAAGAGCAGCAGCTTTGCTGGCACCGGTAGTCGTAGGAACGATGTTTTCGGCGGCAGAGCGAGCTTCACGGATATCCTTAGCAGGGGCATCCTGAAGTTTTTGGCTTGCAGTGTAGCTGTGGACGGTAGTCATCATAGCTTTATCGATGCCGATATTGTCTTCGAGGACTTTCATGACAGGTGCAATACAGTTAGTAGTACAGGAAGCGTTGGAAACGATTTCGTCCTCAACGGTGAGTTGATCTTCGTTAACGCCAAGAACAATAGTCTTTGCGCCTTCACCTTTTGCTGGGGCAGAGATGACAACCTTGCGAGCGCCAGCGGTGATATGTGCGCGGGCGGCAGCTGGATCGGTGAAGAAGCCAGTAGATTCAATTACGACATCAACGCCAAGATCGCGCCATGGAAGAGCGGCTGGATCTTTTTCGGCGAAGACGCGGATGGACTTGCCGTCGACGATGATGTTTTGGTCATCGCTTTTAACGTCCTTGTCGTAAATGCCGTAGTTAGAATCATACTTCAAGAGATGTGCGAGCGTTTTTGCGTCGGTAAGGTCGTTAATAGCAACAACTTCGACATCGCCACGATCGAAGGCGATTTTGAATGCGTTACGGCCAATGCGTCCAAAGCCGTTAATAGCAATTCGAACCATGAATGTGTTTTCTCCTAATAATTATTAGATGATACTTATGCTTATTGTACCACATCTAGTGTGATATGATAATGAAAAGCCCCTTGTTTTTAGGGCAACGCAAACATGAAAGGAGTGACATGGCAGATTTTAATCAAATCTTAGAGCCTGGAGATTATAAAAACGGAAATATTAACGTAGTTATTGAGATTCCAACTGGTAGCAATCAA